>DWYZ01000282.1 GCA_019118425.1 Candidatus Blautia faecavium
TGTTAGTCGAGATGGATAAATATAAAAATCAATAAAAGCGGGAAAAAATACGGGACATTTCTAAGGTGGACTCTCTGGCGTTGGCTACAGGCTATGGAACCATTTACGGAGGGCTTCGCCTTATAGACGCCGATCCGGACAAATATTCTGCGGAAGAGATATTCCGCCACATGATCATGACCGGGATTTTGGTGTGGGGAATTCCCAAGGAAGAGGCGGATGCTATGTGGGAGGAACTTTTGGTCTATATAGAAAAAGTG
Source organism: Candidatus Blautia faecavium (assembly GCA_019118425.1). Classification (GTDB taxonomy): domain Bacteria; phylum Bacillota; class Clostridia; order Lachnospirales; family Lachnospiraceae; genus Blautia_A; species Blautia_A faecavium. The sequence goes on from DWYZ01000282.1 coordinate 261, forward strand.
CCGGAAGATGTTTATCGTGTTTGTGAGTAAAGGCTGCGGATGCAGCCTTGTTTTTTTCTTTTTTTAGTTTTTTGGAAATGTTCTCTTTCCTTTACCGTGAGCGGTATTTATGATAGAATATTTCAGGTTATATGTTGCACCCGAACTGCGCGGTTACGGGCTGATAGATTTAAGCGGACAGCGGCTTCGCTGTATATAAAGTACGAATGAGGAGATGGGTCATGTCTCAAAAAAAACATATAAAAGCAGACGGAAGATTGCTCCAGACGTACAAAAAATACGCTGATTTAAAGCTGAAACAAAAGGAAAGGATACTGGAGTGGATGTTTCAGGAGACGAAGGTTTACTATGAAGAAAATCACGCATTTCCCGATGATCCCCATGTAGAAGAAATTGTACATCGCGTGTACGATAAAATTGAACAAGCCGGTATATGGATCCCTTATGAAGAAGTGTGGAAGCGCTATCGGAAAAAGCAGGCGGATATCCATAAACGGATCCGAAGAATGCGCGCTTCAGGAAGAGAAAATATAGAAAAGACTTGCTTTATGAATATGTGCATGATCCAGGATGGGCAGGGAAATGTTCTTGCCTTGGATAAGGTGGATGACGAATATACGGGAACAACTTTTCCAGGAGGTCATGTGGAAAGAGAGGAAGCCTTCTATGATTCTATAGTAAGGGAAATCCGGGAAGAAACCGGACTTGAAATAAAAGATCCCAGCCTTTGGGGCGTGTATCACTGGAAGGAAGACGGCATTCACAATGTGATTTTTTTATATAAGGCAAATGAATTTTCCGGCGTTCTAAAAAGCTCAGAAGAAGGCAGGGTATACTGGATTTCGTTGGAAGAAATGAAGAAAAAAGACCTGGCTGTGGGAATGGAAAATGTATTAAAAATCATGGATTCCAGGAAGTACAGCGAATGCCGTGTATGTCTTGGACCAGAGGGGTATAAGGGGACATTATATTGAAAAAATAAGGGGCAGTATCTGTCACGCATGAATTTTCCATTTATAAGTGAATGACAAATGTTAAGTTTGACGGTATATTTTATTTATCTGTAAATAACAATTTTCTACTGGAAAAGCTCTGGGATTCAGGTATAATGTATAAAGCATGTAATACAATAATCTGAAAGTAAAAAAGATCGAGGGAGCTGCCATGAAAGACACATGTGTGTTAACAGAATATCGGATAACTACACACCTGCCCTGCAGTCTGAAACTAGGCCTGGTATCGGATCTGCATGAGAGCGACCCGGAAGATGCCCTGATCCTTCTGAAAAAGGAAGCTCCGGATCTTATCATGATTGCCGGCGATACGCTTGAGCGTCATGGAGGCACCAAGGATACCCAGAGAGATGTCTATGAAAGGAAATTGGAGAGGCTTCTTCGCCATCTTCTAATGAAATTGGACGATATATTTGAATACTTGTTTGGAAAGCGCGACCATGACCCTGCATATGCCTGGCATTTTTTGGAGGAAGCAGGGAAGATCGCGCCTGTATTTTTAAGTCCAGGAAATCATGAATGGTATTTTCTCCCGAAAGATCTGGAGATCATGAAGAAAGCAGGGGTAAGACTGCTGAATAACGCAGACTGTGTGTTTTCGATAAAAGGGGGATCGATCCGCATCGGAGGGTTTTCTTCTGTCCCGGATGAGAAATGGCTTGAAGAGTTCGGCAGGAAGGATGGATTTAAAATACTTCTTTGCCATCACCCGGAATATTATGACCGGTATCTTTTGGGAGAAAAGGTGGATCTTGTTTTGGCAGGTCATGCACACGGCGGACAGATCCGCATTGGAAATCAAGGCATTTATGCACCGGGGCAGGGCCTTTTCCCCCATTACACCAAGGGTATCTATCACGAAAAAATGCTTGTTACTGCCGGCTGCTCCAATACAGCCTCTGTCCCCCGCCTGGGAAATCCCCGGGAAGTGGTCATGGTGCATTTAGAGGGGCGTGAGAAGGCGTGATTAGGGCATATGAAAGTACGGGAAAAATAGGATATAGACTAGAAACAGAAACCTGTCTCTGGACTGAGTATTTCTATAAATCAGTCAGGGACAGGTTTTAAATTTGTATTTATTAATCTACACGACAGCTTCAACTAATACTTTGTCACCTAAAATAATCTCTTTTACACCGATATTTTTCTTTTTATTAAAGCAGAAACTTAGCATGTATCTTTTTTTTACATGATAATATTCCAAATAATCAGCAAGCTGCTTTTCTCCTCGTTCATTATAAGAATTTTCGCGCCAGATTTTAAGTTCAATGATATATTGTTCCCTATGATAATCAACGATAAGGTCGGTACGCTCTTGATTTCTTGTCTGAGCTTCAACATAATAATTTCCTATTCCGTTGATAATGGGATTTAAATACAGCAAAAAGTAACGGCGCCCATCCTCTTCGTAAAATTTATCTTTCTGCCCTCCATAAATTTCCGTGAAATGTTCTATGAATTTTTCCAGAACATGACGCATGTTTAAACGACCGTTATGGATAAACTGATTTTTATCTTGTTGGGCGAGTTTGTATAAATCCTGTGCCTGTTCCTCGGGCAAAGTAAGAAAATAATTGTACAACCGTGTCTCAAAAATCCGATTAGAAATCTGCAAGGTTCCTTCGGATTTTTTAGCGAAACCAAACATTATTGCCATATCAGTTGCGGGATCGTCTGCATTATAGGTGATACTTTGGCCTTGAAACAGCAGAAGGTATATCATTCTCTTTAATTCTGGATAGTCGTTTAACTTTCCAATCAGGGATTCGAACAGTGTATTTTTTTCGGACAGAAGTATTTTTACAGCTTCCAGTACACCTGCAATTGACCAGGGGCTAAGAGCTCCAGAAAATTCTTTTATATTGGGCAGGTTTTCGTCCAGTAATTTACAGAGACGAGAGACCAGAAACGGGTAACCGGAGGTGTAATCATAAAGCAGAGCAGAGATTTCTTTAATATCCATTCCAGTGTGGTGGTCTGACTCATAATCTGTGAGCATTCCAGCGATATCGGATGGAAAGAAGCTCATATCCACATTAAAATCTGCTGCAATGTTCCAGGGACTATTTAATTTATGGGCTTCTTCTGGGCGGAGTTTTCTGCGCATATTTTTGATATCATAAACACCCGCCAAGATGACAGAGTGAAAGGCGGGGCGAATATCTCTGTTTAGGTAATAGCCCCGAAGCTGAGATAAAAAATCAAGGAAAACCTGGTTATTCGCCGCGCTGTCCACCTCATCGATGATCAGAACTAACCTGCGCTGCGAAAGGGCGCACCATTTGCTGAGGCATCTGAATAAAGAGGACAAGGTGAAGGTGTTTGCCGTGTGTTCTGAAAAGAGCTTCAGCTCTTTTTGTATATCCGGAACAATATCTGCTACATTGTCCAGCAGCATATTGGAAAATGCGCGAACGAAAGCTGCTTCTGCAGAAAAATCATCGTGACTGAGCATTTGAAAATCAAGGCTTATTACTACGTAATCATCTTTGAGAAGATTGGCTAAACCTCGCAGAGTCGTGGTTTTTCCATATTGGCGTGCTCTGTTGATGGTGAAATATTGGCCGGAGTCAACCATGCCTTTGATCTTTTTTAGTCTTGAACTTAGATCAACCATGTAATGTAATGCGGGTTTGCAATCCCCGCTGACATTAAAAGTTTTTTGCATTTTCGAACACCTCCTTTAAAAACGGAATCTGGCTTACAATATGATATCTAAAAATTCCCTGACAAACGGCAGAGCAGCGCCTTTTGCGTTAGGTATGGAAGCTGTATGGCTGATCTTAATAAATTTCCTTTGTGACGGGAAGGCGCTGTTCTTTTTGATGAATTCGTGAAGAAACCGAATATCCGAAGAAGAGAGCACCTGTCCCAAGGTTCCGCCCAATATCACATCATAATCGATGACCATATGCAGGTTATCGATAGCCTTTGCAAGATAGATCAAATATTCATTCCATCTTTCCCGGTATACTAGATTATCCAGGCGCAGCTGGTACATAAACGCCTCAAGAGACTCTGTGGGTTTCAGCAAAGCCTGAAGAGAACAATAGGTTTCCACGCAGCCCTTCTTTCCGCAGTAACAGGGGCGGCCGTCAGGGATCAAAGTCATATGTTCAAATACGCCGCTTTTTAGTTCTTTTCCCGGGAGAAAGCTGCTGTTTACGATCAGCGCGCCGCTCATATTGTTTCGGATGTGAAAAAAAATAGCATCGGAAACAGCGGGATTTTCCCATAATTCAATGTTGGCAGCCGATTCGGCGTCATGGATCATTTTGCACGGCCAAGGCAGATGGCTGCTGAAGGAAGAAACATCTAAACCAGTGCAGTCAAGAATCTTTCCATAGGTAACCCGGGTTCCATCGGAAGAGATAAGGCCCTGAAGGACAATGCCCGCTCCAAGGATTTCTCCATAATTTTCCGGAAGAGAATCCGTAAAGGATAAAATGTCTGTGCAAACTTTTTGAAAATATTCTGGAGTATTCTGAAAGCTCAGCATATATTTTTCTGACTTTAAAATTTCCCCGTATAGATTGATAACTGTTATTTCATAAGAATCCTTTAAAATTTCTATTCCAAGGGCAAGCTTGCTGTTTGCGCAAAAGGATAAAATTTCTGCTTTTCTTCCGCCGGTGGAGCTGAAATAGCCGCTTTTTTCTATAAGGTTATGTTCTTCCAGCTTTTGCAGGATCTGATTTACTGTGGGACGGCTTAAGTTTAATTGCTGACCAATGTCCTGTTTGGAGGTAGAGCGTACCTGATAAATATAATGGCAGACATTGTTGATATTTGTTTGTTTTAATTCATTGAGAGAGTTTTTGTTCATGCTTTCATCCATTTCTTCTGCCTGGTACACTGGCAAGTTGGGAATTCAGTACTAGTTTGATACCCCGTAGCTTGCTGCGGGGTTTTTGAATTCCCTGGCAGATTAAGGCTGCGCCAATAGTATTCGCTGCTGGCCGCGAGCTGGCATGCAGCTATTATTCAGTATAGCACACGAAAAATTCTGGTTCAATGACCAAGAAGAACAATTTGGTTACATGTATTCTCGGCGGCTGCATGTCACATCCGAATCACGTATTTGTGGTTATGGGACGGTGTGATTCGAAGGGCAAAAGGGCAAGTTGACTAAAGCGAAGCGGACTTTAAATGCCAAATTGTCCCGCTGCTGGTCAACTTGTGACCGGCAAGTCTTAGCGAAGCAGCATGGTCTTTAAAGTGGCATGTCTAGGAAATTTGTATGAAATTATCCTTTGAAAATTGTAGGGTTTGTTCATTGACAGGAAAACAAAATAGAGATACACTTATGTAAAATAAATTTACAAAAGATACAATATAAAATCGAATATTAAATTTTATGCGCATAAAATTAAGTAACTTATGTAAAGATACTTTAGATATAGGAGGAAGAAAGATGGATCATTTACCAGAAAAGATGAAAGCACTCGTAGCATACGCACCGGGAGATTACCGGCTGGAAGAGGTGGACACGCCCAGGGCCGGAGAGGGAGAAATAATTTTAAAAGTCGAGGCATGCGGCATCTGCGCCGGCGATGTGAAGGCCTATAAAGGCGCGGTAAGCTTCTGGGGCGGAGAGGGCAACCCGCCTTATATCAAGGCTCCTATGATACCCGGACATGAATTTGTGGGAAAGGTTGTGGAAATAGGCCCTGGGGTCAGCGGATGGAACATCGGAGACAGGATCTGCCCGGAACAGATCGTCCCCTGCGGGGAATGCATGTTTTGTAAAACCGGCCGTTATTGGATGTGTGAAAAGCATGATCTGTTCGGATTTCAGTATAACGTAAACGGGGGAATGGCAGAATATGTCCGGCTGACAAAAGAGGCTATAAATCACTTGATCCCTGAGAAAATGCCTCTTGAAAAAGCTATTTTAGTAGAACCTTACTCCTGTTCCTGGCATTGCGTGGATAAGGCGAAAATCGGCAACGTAGATGTAGTAGTTCAGTCCGGCGTTGGAACTTTAGGGCTGGGTATGATCGGTGCGATCAAACAGAAAAATCCTAAATTACTTATCGCGCTGGATATGAATGACGCAAGACTGGAAAAAGCTAAGGAATTTGGGGCAGATATTGTCATGAATCCGGGAAAAGAAGACGTGGTTTCCAGGATAAAAGAAATGACCGGAGGATATGGCTGTGATATTTATATCGAGGCGGCAGGACATCCCTCCAGTGTAAAGCAGGGCTTGGAAATGATCAGAAAAATGGGAAGGTTTGTAGAGTTCAGCGTGTTTAAAGACATGGTCACGGTTGACTGGAGCATCATCAGCGACAGAAAAGAGCTGGAAGTCCTGGGCGTGCATCTAAGCCCTTACTGCTATGAAACGGTCATCGACTGGATCAACAGTGAAAAAATGAAAACAGACGGAGTGGTTTCCCATAAGCTTCCTCTGGAAAAATGGAAGGAAGGCTTCCAGATCGCAGAAGAAAGTAAAGAAGGAACTTTTAAAGTGATATTAATGCCGTAGGAGGGGCGGAAGATTGGAAGTAAACTTCCGAATCTGCCGTTATTGACGCAGCCGGCGTCTTTCATGAGTAAGGTGCGTCAGAAAGGAGAAATTATGCAGAGAATATTAAATGATCCGGATCATATCGTAGATGAAATGCTGGAAGGGTTTGTAAAGGTTCATGGAGATCTTGTGGAAAAGACAGAGAATTCAAGAGTGCTTAAAGCCCGAGATATACAGAAGGGAAAAGTGGGAGTGATTACAGGCGGAGGATCCGGCCATAAGCCTGCTTTTATTGGATATGTGGGAAAAAACATGTGTGATGCCGCGGCAGTAGGAGAAATTTGCTCTTCTCCTTCAGCGGCCGCGTTCTTAGATGCGGCGAAGGCTGCCGATCAGGGATTGGGCGTTGCCTGCCTGTACGGAAATTATTCCGGGGATAATATGAACGTAAAGATGGCGGTAAAAATGGCGGCAAAGCAGGGAATTACCATAAAGACTGTAGTGGCCAATGACGACGCGGCGTCGGCGCCTTTAAACGAAAAAGAAAAAAGAAGAGGCGTAGCAGGAGAAATCTTTATGTGGAAGGCCGGCGGCGCAAAGGCTGCCATGGGAGGAACCTTAGATGAAGTGATCGCCGCGGCGCAAAAAGCTGTGGATCATACGCGAAGTGTGGGAATCGGCCTTTCTCCCTGTACTCTTCCCGGGGTAGGACACCCGAATTTTGAAATTAAGCCGGGAACTATGGAAGTGGGGATCGGACATCACGGAGAGCCGGGGATCGCCGTTTGCCCTCTGGAGGACGCGAAAGGCATTGCCAGAAGAATGACGGACATTGTGCTTCCGGATTATCCTTTCCAGGAGGGGGATGAGACGGCGGTCCTTGTCTCGGGCCTGGGCGCTACCCCGGTGATGGAGCTGTACGTTTTATACAATGAAATAGAAAAAATATTAAAAGACAAAGGAATAAAGGTTTACAAGGCGTATGTGGGCAATTATTTTACATCTTTGGACATGATGGGAGCAACCCTTACTGTAATGAAGCTTGACGATGAACTGAAGGAATATCTGGATATGCCGGTAAACTGCATGGGACTAAAGGAGCAGGCCCGTTACTGATCACCGTGTGACCAGTAACAAGTAAGTGCGTCAGAAAGGGGAAAATATGGATAAATTTAAAAATTCAGACGGCAGGAAGATTCTGGAGGCCATGGTCTTAGGAATCCAGACAAATAAAAAGTATCTCAGCGACATTGACGGTCTTACCGGGGATGGAGACCATGGAGTGAATATGAATAAAGGTTTTTCGGTTTTTAAGGAGCGCTGCCTTGGGGAAGAAATCTCTTTTACACAGGGACTGGAAGAGCTTTCGGGAATCCTTTTTAATGAAATCGGGGGATCTATGGGGCCTATTTATGGAACGATATTTTCTGCCATGGCGGATGAGGGAAAGGAATATGAAGAACTGGGAAGCCGGGAACTGGCTCAAATGCTGGAAAACGGATATAGAGAATTGACAGAGATCATCGAGGCAAAACCAGGAGATAAAACGATTGTCGATACACTTTATCCTGCGGTGAACGCGCTGCGTCAGGCTTCGGAAACAGCGAGCAGTTTTAAAAATGCGCTGGAAAAAATGAAGCTTGCGGCAAACGAAGGGAAAAACAGTACGAAAGATATGAAAGCAAGATTCGGCCGTTCCAGCCGTTTAGGGGATAGGAGCATCGGCGTGCTGGATGCCGGCGCGGTTTCCTGCTGTATTCTGTTGGAGAGCATGGCGGACGGGATCATTCAGCTGTTATGAAATATGGGAGGAAAATATGAGGATAGCGATAGGATGCGATGATGCTGCCTGCCATCTAAAGGCAGAGATCATGGAACATATAAAAAAATGCCATCAGGAAATAGAAATAGAAGATTTCGGAATCCACGAAGGGGAAACGACTATGTATCCGGATATTGCCTGGAAGGTGGCTCAGGCAGTCGCGGATCATAAATTTGACAGAGGTATCCTGATGTGCGGGACCGGGATTGGTATGTCTATCTGCGCAAATAAGGTGCCGGGAATCCGCGCGGCGGTCTGCCACGATCCGTTTTCTGCACAAAGGGCCAGAAAGAGCAACAACGCGCAGATCCTGTGCATGGGAGAAAGAGTCGTGGGAACAGAGCTTGCCAAGTGTCTTGTAGATATCTGGCTGAAATGTGACTTTGCAGGAGGAAATTCAGAGAAAAAAGTGGAGCGTATCTGTGAACTGGAGAAAAGCTCTGTAAGGGTATAGAAAAGGACTCATATATAGTATTTTTTTAGAAACAGCGTTTTTAGGGAAGAGCCTGAAAGCGCTGTTTCTTATTTAAATAATAATTAGAGATTACGTTTCGATACGAGATGAAAAACGAAGATTTAAAGGGATTTGTTCAGGAATATTTGGCGGAAAATGAAGCGTTTGTGAAAGAAAATGAGGTACAGATCTCTCTGGAAGGGGAGAAAGGAAATTATATCAAAATGGATAAAGGCGCTTCTAAGCGGGTGTCGGATAACTTATTTACCAACAGTATCCGATATAGAGAAAAGAAGACAGGCAGAATAGAGATCGCAATAAGAAAAATGTCTGACAAAGTTTTCTGGAGCGTCAAAGATGACGGGACTGGAGTGGCGGAAAGTGACCTGGAAAAAATATTTGAAAGCTTTTGCCGGCATATTAAGTTAAAAAAGTATTTGTTCCCGGACTGAGCTTTTTCTTCAGATAGAACATTTTAGCGGGAACCTTGCGGCTCCCGCTTTTGTCAAAGGCCTGTAAAAAATGATTGGAAAAGGAAGGCTATCCGCGCTTACCTCGCCATTTCCCTCATATTGCAAATTTTTATCCCTTCTTTCTCCAGCGCCTGTCTCACCTTTCGAGCATAGTTAAAGGCAATGGCGCTGTCGCTGTGGATGCAGACGGACTCTGCTTTGATGGAGATTTCTTTTCCGCTAATGCTGGTCACTGTGCCATTTTAAGAGTCATTGTATTAGTGGGCGCTACAAGGATCAGTTCCGGGTCAAAGGCAAGGACAGCCTGGCAGATTTCCAGAGAATATTGTTCGCTGTAAGGCATCATATTATTTAAGGCTCCATGGGGTTTTATATGCTGAAGCTTTATTTTATGCATTCTGGAAAAGGCTTCCAAGGCGCCTAACTGATAGAGGATAAAATTTTTTAGCTCTCCTTTTTTCAGATGCATCTGTCGTCTGCCAAATCCCTGAAGATCCGGAAAACCAGGATGGGCGCCGATGGCTGTTCCGCTTTTTATACACATTTTAATGGTCTTGTCCATGACGGCAGGGTCGCCTCCGTGCAGACCGCAGGCAATGTTTGCGGAAGAAACTGTTTGAATGATTTCCTCATCGCATCCTATTTTATAGAGGCCAAAGCTTTCTCCTAAATCACTGTTTAGATCAATTTTGTACATATGAAGAGTTCCTCCCTTGTCGTTTATATTGTATACTGACGTAAAACTTTTTTTCTGATGCCCGGGCAAAACATGAGTGCTTATAAAAGGAGTATACAAGAGTCGGAAAGGCGGATATATAAATCTTTTGACAAATAATAGAAAAATATTGATTTTTTATCTTAAAGGTGGCATGATAAGCAAAGAGTTTAGTATGTCGGAATATTCAGAGGAATAATAAAATTAAAGATATTCTTCCGGATATAGAGATAAAACTGGCTTTGGACAGAGTTGAGAAGAGATTGATAAAATATAATATTGATCTTTAGGATTAATGGAAGGATGCTTCTCTTATGCAGCAGGGAATCATTGTTGATAGAAATAAAAAGGCGGATTTTTCCATGCCTTTTGCTTTTCCAGTCAGGATTTATGAAACGGATCTGGCAGGAAAGCCTTTAGGCGTAAATAATTGGTATTGGCATGAAGAGATTCAGTTTTGTCTGGTGCTTTCTGGATCTATGCAAGTGATTGTTCAGAATAAAAAATACGAACTCCAAAGGGGAGACGGTATTTTTATTAATACTGGCTGTATTCATATGACTTCTTCTAAAAGCAACCCTCCTGCAAAGTACTTATGTCTGAATATCCATCCTCAAATATTTTCTTTTTTTCATGGAAGTGTTATGGAACAAAAATATTTTCTTCCATTTATTCAAAATACTCAATTTCCGGCAGAAGTATTCAGCCCTGCCTGTGGCTGGCAAAAGCAGATTCTGGAGTTAGAACAAAGGCTTTCCTGTATTTTGCGAGAGGAAAGAGCGGGATATGAGCTTGAGGCATATGTCCGGATTTTGGAAATGTGGAAGATTTTGGTTCTCCATATAAATATTTCTGTTCGGATTCCTTCTGAGAAGAAAGAAATACAGCGTGAGATCAAGCAGATTTTAACATATATCCACCGCAATTATGATCGCAGGATACTGTTAGAGGAGCTTGCCTTGGAAGTACATTTAAGCAGGGAAAGTTGCTGCCGTATTTTTAAGAAAACGCTGAATTGTACTATTTCTGAATATATCGCAGATTATCGTATCCAAAAGAGCATGGAGCTTCTAGAGCAGACAGATCTTTCTATAACGCAGATTGCTTATGATACGGGATTTTCCAGTGGAAGTTATTTTATCCGAAAATTTAAGGAACTTCTTCATATAACTCCTGCAATGTACCGGAAAAATAAAAAACAGATGCAACATTGAGGTTATGTATTTGTGTGGCAATAAACAATATTACCGGCTAAGAAAACAAAAGTGGAAGGAAAGTTATATCTTATATTTGATATATCCTTATATAGGAAAAAGGAGAGAATATATGTACGTTACAGAGAGACTGACCAAGCCCCTCACCGAGGTTAAATATTTAAATGCGGATAATGTGGACCGTTACCGGAGCATTATGCGCATTTTTTTTGAAAATTACGAAAAATTAAAATACTGGCTGTACCAGGAAGAGGTATACGAAGAAATGATCCGGGATCCTTATTTTAAAGGGTATCGGCTGGAACAATGCCAGCAGGATCTGACGGCTCTTACGGAGTGGAAAAATCTGATCGCCATGCAGGATACCAGGAAGGCCGCTTCTCTGGAAGAGTTTAAGAACCGGAATTACCGGTATCAAATGTCTGAATACAGCGTGGAAATAGAGCGTCTGGTGCTGCGCCTGGAAAACCTGCTGATCGAGGGCGCGTCCCTGGAACCGACGCTTTTGGAACGTCTTAGAAGAAGTATTGAGAAGCTTCCGGAAATGGCACATAAAAATATGGAAGAGGTATATGCCTGGTGGAATGACCTGAACAATGACTTTATCCGTCTGAACCAGAATTATCAGGACTATATCCGGGATCTGAACAGCGTAAAAGCAGAGGAAATGATGCGCACCAGGGAATTTCTGATCTTTAAGGATAAATTGGTGGAGTATCTGAGGAATTTTATCAAAGGCCTTCAGAAAAATGTGGGTGTGATCGAGGAAGATCTGCGGATGGCGGATCCTGGTCTGCTTCAGGAAATATTTGATAAGGTAAATACCTATGAAATGTCCATCCCCAGGATGGATACAGAAGTTAGCCTTGAGATGATCCAGGAAAAAACAGCCGGGCGATATAAAAGCATCCATGACTGGTTCGTATCGGAAAATGGAGCGGAGAATGAAGCGGGGAAGCTGTTTGACGCTACCAACGAGATCATCCGCCGGATCACCCGGTACGCAGCCGTGCTCAGTGAAAAAAATGCCCTCGGCGCGAACCGCAGGGAGGAATACAAAAAGGCGGCAGAGATTTTTCTAAAGTGCAGGGATATGGACCAGGCCCATAAGATGGCGGCTATGGTGTTCGGACTGGAACGCCCTCTTCATCTGAAGGCGGCGGACGCCCGGGAGACGGAAAGTATGAATAAGGGTGTCTATGAAGAAAAAGCAGCGGAATTTGTCCTAAAGCCCAGGATCCGTGCCTACGGGGAAAAATCCAGAAGAAGCTCCATCACAGATACAAGAAAGCAAAAAGAAGAAACCAGACGGCAGATGCTGGAAGAGCTCCGTGAGGACAGAAGAAAGCTTCAGCTTTTAGAGCGGGATGGACGGATCGATTTCGCCAGCCTCCCGGTGATCGAGCCAAGGGTGCGGGAGATACTGCTGAAATGGCTTTCAGACGCCTTGGAGGACGCGGATTATTCGGCAAGGACTGACGATGGAAGGCTGTACAAACTGGATACGGACCAGTCAAAGGAGAGGTGCGTGGTCCGCTGCCTGGATGGAAATTTTACCATGCCCAGGATGTCCATTGTATTTATGGAGGGATGAGATGAAAGAGCTGGAAGTTTTGCTGAATAAAAGATGGGTTTTAAAAGCCCAGGAAAAGGAACTTTACTACAAGGTGAGGGATTCTTTAGGGGAAATCCGTCACTTTGCTTCTGACAAGCTGGGGTGCCAGGTGATCGAGAATTCCTTATTGGTGAAGCTGGAAAAAATCCCGGCTGTTCCGGAGAGCTTTATGGGGGTGGAAGTCTTTACCTCTAAGGAAGAGTATGGCTTTTTGTGTGTGCTGCTGATGTTTCTGGAGGATAAGGATGCGGAGGACCAGTTTATCTTATCCCAGCTTACAGAGTATATAGCAGGAAATATGCCGGGAGAGACAGTGGACTGGACGGTATACACGAACCGCCGCAGGCTGATAAAGGTTCTCCGCTATGCCCAGTCTCAGGGGCTTTTAAAGGTAACGGACGGGAGCGACGACCTTTTTATGGAAGATACCACAGGCGAGGTGCTGTATGAGAATACAGGAGCTTCCCGGTATTTTATGCGGAATTTTTCCAGGGATATTATGGAGTACACCGCTCCGGAGGATTTTAATGAGAGCGAATGGTTCAATATGGATGAGGAGCGGGGGATCGCCAGGCGGCACCGGGTTTATAAGAGGCTTTTGTTTTCGCCGGGAATGTACAGGGGAGAAGGCTCGGAAGAGGATTTTGAATATCTGAAATATTATGGCCGGAGGCTTACGGAGGACCTGGAACAGAATTTTGACTGTCAGGTACATATTCATAAGGGAAGCGCTTTTCTCCTTTCCGGCGAAAACTGTCATATGGGAGAGGTTTTTCCCGGAAATAATGCTATATCTGATATCCTGCTTTTGTGCTGCAAAAAGATCCAGGAGAAAATAAAGGGGAAAGTGTGGAAAACACAAAACGACGAAAAAGTTTTGGTGGATATCCTGGAGTTTGAACAGATGCTTCTGGAAGTAAAAGAAGAATATGGCTCTGGATTTACGAAAAATTACCGGGTCATGCCGGAAGGGGAATTTGTACGGGAGATACGGGAAGCTTTAGAACAGTATACATTTATAAAATACGAGGAAAAGGAACGTCAGGTGACAGTCTATCCCCTGGCGGGAAAAATGTATGGACGTTTTCCAAAGGATTATGCAGGAGGAACGAAGAGTGAACAGCAGATGGCAGGCGAATAAGATCGGATTGATCAATTTTTGGTATTATGATGAGCAGGAATTTCCCTTTGTAAAAGGGAGAATGCTCCTTCGAGGGTCCAATGGATCAGGAAAATCGGTAACTATGCAAAGTGTGGTCCCTCTTCTTTTAGATGGAAATATGAGCCCGGAGCGCCTGGATCCCTTTGGTTCCCGGGACCGGAAGATGAGCAGCTATCTTTTAGACGAGGACGACCCGAGAGAAGAGCGGACCGGATATTTATATCTGGAATTTAAGAGGGAAGAAAGCGAGACGTATCTTACGGTAGGCATGGGAATACGGGCCAGAAGGGGAAAGCCCTTGGATAAATGGTATTTCAGCCTGACAGACGGAAGAAGGATCGGAAAGGATTTCTTTCTCTATAAAGAGATGGACGAAAAGATCACTTTGTCCAAGAAAGAGCTGGAATACCGGGTTGCAGAAGGGGGCTGTGTCTTTGACCGGCAGACGGATTATATGGAGTATGTGAACCGCCAGGTGTTTGGCTTCGAGACTGTGGATGAATATAAAGAGATGATCGATCTTTTGATACAGCTTCGGACGCCTAAGCTTTCCAAGGATTTTAAGCCTTCTGTGATCAATGAGATTTTAAGTGATTCCCTCCAGCCCCTGTCAGACGAGGATCTGCGGCCTATGTCTGAGGCCATTGAAAACATGGATACCATGAACATGAATTTAAAGGCCAGACAGGAGGGAAAACAGGCGGCAGAAAAGATAAACCGTGTGCTGGACAGGTACAACCGCCTTGTCCTCTATGAAAAAGCAGGAAATTTAGAGGAAAATACGAAAACTCTGAAAAACCTGGAAAAAGAAGAAAAAGAGATGCAGTACAGGATAGAAGAGTGTGAAAAGCACGCCCAGGAGGCTGCCGCCCTTCACGAGCATCTGGACGCAAAAAGAGAGGCCATGGAAAAGGAGCGGGAATCCTTAAGCAAAAGCGATGCCGTAGGATTAAAGGAAAAAGAATTGGAGCTTGCCGCTGGCATAGAGGAAAAAAGCCGTCTTTTAAAGGAAAAAGAAGAGCAGCTTTTAGGAAAACAGGAGCAGTATACAGAGCTTTCGGACAAATGCAAAAAAGAACAGGAGCGCCGGGATGGGAAAGAACAGGAGCTTTACGGACTTTTGGAGGATATGCAGGAGGAGGCGGAGGATATGGCCTTTGAGGAGCATACCTTTTTTAGCCAGGAGCTGAAAGACGGCTTTTTAGAGACGTTCAGCTTTTCCGCTCATCAGGAGCAGTTCGAGCGGACCCGTCAGGGAATTAAAAAGGGATATGAAATCCTACGGGAAGCGGAAAGCCTGAAGCTTCCTATGGAGGAGCTGCTGAAAAAACGGGATAAACAGCAAAGAGAAGCGGACGGGGTCCAGAAGCAGGCCGGGGAGCTGGAAGGCGTGTTTGTCCAGGTGAAAAATGAGTGGAAAGAAGCCTTGTACGCTTGGAACGGAACGAACAAGGAGCTGGTCCTTTCTGGTGACGACTTAAAGGAGCTGTCCTATTTCGCTGAAAATTACAATGAAAAATCGGATTTTTCCAAGGTGCGCAAGTCTGTGGCGGATATCTGGATCCAGCGCCAGGGGATGCTTAACGGAGAGCTTCGCCAAAAGGAAGAGCTGCTTTTAGGAAAGCAAGAAGAGTATGATCTTAAAAAGCAGGAATTGGAAGAATGGGAAAACCATAAAGAACCGGAGCCCTTTAGAAGCGAAGGGGTGTTAAAGAACCGTAAACGTCTTCAGGAAAAGAATATTCCCTATCAGGAATTTTATAAGGTGCTCGAATTCGGCCAGGATCTGGATAAGACTGCCTGTGACCGCTTAGAGGAAGCCCTCCTTCACATGGGAATCCTGGACGCTCTTGTGGTGGAGGAACAGTATCGGGAAGAAGTGCTGAAGCTGGACCGGGGCTGCTGTGACCGGTATCTGTTTATGCAGAAGCAGCGGGCGGAAAAAAGTATTTTAGATGTGCTGGACTTAAATGACGCGGTCAATGATATTTTCTTTAACCAGAGGATTACCGGGATATTGGGAAACATCGCCTATGACGGAGAGGGAATCACTGCGGTATCCCCAAAGGGAACCTACCAGATCGGCATATTGACAGGAACCATTACCGGAGAACACGAGGCGGGATTTTTAGGCAGCAGGGCCAGAGAGAAGAATCGTCTGGCAAAGATCGCCGCCTGCCGGGAGATTATGGGCGTTCTGGAGGCTGAGATGAGGGATTTAAGGCAGACGATCCAGGATCTGAAAGGGCGGAAGGCTGAGATGGAAAGGGAATACGAGGCCTTTCCTGGTGAGACGGATCTTAGAGAGGCATTTCGGATGCTGGAGGAGGCTCTTTTAAACCTGGAGCGCATGCAGCAGGAAATAGCCAGGATGAATGAAGAACTGCGGGAAATGTCAGAGCGGCTGCGGCAGATGAAAACGGAAGCCTTAAAGATAGCGGAAAAGCTCTACCTAAACTGCACCTATGAAGTCTTTGTCCGGGCAGAGGAGGCGGCGCAGAAGTATGAGAAATATTTGTACCGGCTTATATCCGGCCATGAACTGTTTCTGCAGATGGTCCTTCGCCAAAGAGAGCTGGAAGAACGGATGGAGGATCTGGACGGAGATATGGACCAGATCCGATACGATGCCGGAAATACGGAGAGGGCTCTGAAAAAGGAGCAGCAGGAGCACGCTTCTGTTTTAGAGCAGCTGAAACTGACGGATTATGAAGAGATAAAAAACCGTTTGGATTCCTGTATGGAATGGCTTAGGGAGTATCCTAAAAGACTTAAGGACTGCGTAGAAGAAAGGACGCGGAATCTGGAACAGATAAAGAACCTCAGCCAACGTCTGGAGGAGGAAGAAAAAAGGATCGCCGAATGCAGGCGCATGGGAGAATTTCTGGAAAAATGCTATCTGGCGGAGAAAGATCTGGGCTATGTGTCCTTCCCCCAGGAGATGGAAAAAGAAGAAATTTCCGCCGGAAAGGTGCGGGAGTTTCTTTCCCTGGATTGTCAGAATCTGCTAAAGGACAATGTGATCCGGAATCTGAACCAGGTATATTTCGAAAACCGCGGCTTTTTAACAGACTATCAGCTTACCCAGACGGAGCTTTTTAAAGAATTGGAGGAAGAGGCTGTGCCGGGCGCTGCGGCCCCGGGGCGTCTTGATATTTACGCCAGATATCAGGGAGTGAAGATTCCTTTTTATAAGCTGCTCGTCCATCTGGAGGAAGAAATAGAACAGCTGCGCGTGCTGATAAGGGCCGGGGACAGAGAGCTTTTTGAGGATATCCTTGCCAATACGGTAAGCCGGAAGATCCGTGGAAAGATCAATGCCTCCAGCGCCTGGGTACAGAAGATGAACGCGCTGATGGGCGGGATGAATACCTCAAGCGGCCTAAAACTCAGCCTGCGCTGGCGGAGCAAGACCGCGGAAACAGAGGAACAGCTGGATACGAAAGAACTGGTGGAGCTTTTGAAAAAGGATTACCGCCTTATGCGGGAGGACGAGGCGGCCAAGCTTTCCCTGCATTTTCGTTCTAAGGTGGAGGAAGCCAGAAGACATGCCAGGGACAGCGGCGGAATGCTGTCCTTCTATCAGGTGATGAAGGAAACCCTGGATTACCGGAAGTGGTTTGAATTTCAGCTTTTCTCCCAGAAAAGCGGGGAGAGGCAGAAGGAGCTGACAAACAGTGTGTTTGGAACCTTCAGCGGAGGAGAGAAGGCTATGTCTATGTATGTGCCCCTGTTTTCTGCGGTGGTGGCTAAATATCAGGGCGGACGTATGGACGCGCCCCGGCTGATTTCCCTGGACGAGGCCTTTGCCGGGGTGGACAATAAAAATATCCGGGATATGTTCCGGCTGATGACAGAGTTTCAGTTTAATTTTATCATCAATTCCCAGGTTTTATGGGGAGACTGTGATACCCTGGATGCTTTGGCTATTTATCAGCTTGTGCGTCCGGAAAACGCCAGATTTGTTACAGTGATGCCTTATCTGTGGAATGGAAAGGCTAAGGAGATGCTGGAGGATGAAGAAGACATGGAGAGACGGGCGGCAGAGTTCGTTGACTGAGGAATGTGCAGGTTATTTTCGGGAGTTTCCGGTGTTTGATAAGCTGCTTAAGGGCTTTCGGGAAAAGTATGCTTCTTATGGAACTTTTTCCGGCAGCGTAGTGCTGCGGGGGCTGAAGGAAGAGGACAGGGAGGCTTTGGAAGGATTTTTTCAAAAGAGCTTTCACGGACAAAAATCAGTGACTATTTCCGCCGAAAGGTTTAAAAAGGCCCTTGCGGACAGCCGCTTTTCCCAGACAAAGCCAAAGGATATCCTGGAGTTCTATTTTCAGGAAGAGATGACTGGAAAGCGGGAACAGCGGGAGAAAGAAAAAAAGGACTGGGAACAGATCCTGGAAGAGGAAATGGAAGGCTGCGGGACACTTTTGGGACG
>DWYZ01000283.1 GCA_019118425.1 Candidatus Blautia faecavium
CACCTCCATACAAACCAACGGTCTGTATAGAATATAACAATGATCTCTTAATTTGTCAAGTCTGTAGCAAGAACTTTATTTGTTGACGTAGCAAGAGAAAACAAAACTCTGACAAAAAATAGGATGCTGTAACCTTCCAGTAATCATTCTGGACTCTCAAAACCTATAGACTTCTTGTGGCAAATATTTCAATCCCGAAGTGCCACTCTTGGGAAGCAATAACTACTAACTCCTTCACACAATTTCTAAAGTCATTTTGTGTAAAAGTATATCTATTCCCCTACTTTTGCAATGCTGTTCTGTATTCTCTTTAGTTTTGCAAAAAAGTGGGGTAAGCCATTTTAGTAGCTTACCCCACTTTTTTCTTTTTCCATGAGTATGAACTATACGCCCGATAAACACACAAGCAGAATGTAGTCTAATTCTTGTATGAACCGCATATATACCACATATACGTCTTATTTCCGGCTTTTATACCACATAATGTATCCTCAATCTATTTTACAGCCCGATACTTACAAAAATCAGACGCCTCTGTGGGCCAGAGTGATCTCTCCCGGCCTTGGATTTCTGCCGCCTCCCGCCAATGCCTGAGGAGAGCAGGTATGGTGGGGACTTCTGAAAGGCCTTTTTTCTATAAGGGGATGCTCCCTGGATAAAAGCCCGGCTATACTGTAGATCTTCGTAAGCTCCAATCCTTCTTCGAAATTCAGCCGCGGCATGATGGATGGAATGCGGCGGGCGATCATAGTTTTCCCCGCTCCAGGCGGTCCGATGAGAAGTATATTATGAAAACCGCTGACGGCGATCTCCACCGCCCTTCTTACTCCAGCCTGCCCGCATATGTCCGCGAAATCTTCTTCTGCTGCTCCTGTCCCCTCTTCTTTATTTACGTCCAACTCCTCTGAAAATTCTTCTGGATTCCGAAGAAATCTTATCATTTCCTTAAGATTTTTCACTCCGATCACCTTCATATCCTGGATCAGCCTGCCCTCCTTTAAGTTTCCGTGGGGGATCATACAGAACCTGCATTTTTCCTCCCGCGCATGAATCACCATAGGCAAAATTCCTGTAACAGGGTGGATCTCTCCGTTTAAGCTAATCTCTCCTGCCAGCATTACCTTGTGCAAAAGCGCTGGCTCCAACACCCCTGCCGCTGCCAGCACTGCCGCTGCCACAGGCAGGTCAAAGCCAGCCCCCTCTTTTCGTATATCCGCCGGAGCAAAATTTACCGTAATCCTTTTAGGCGGAAGGCTGATCCCGTTATTTTTAAGGGCCGTCCGCACTCTGTCCTGGGCTTCTTTTACCTGTGCGGAGGGAAAACCCACCATCGTAAAAGAGGGAAGCCCATCGCTTACATCAGCCTCCACCAGGATCGGGCGCACTTCCATTCCCAGGATCGCTGCTGATAACACACTTGCAAACATTCTATCCTCCTTATCCGGCGGTCCGCCTCCCCGCCGGCTTCCCGCGCTGCAATATAAATTTTACGAAAAATGTTTCTGAAACAGAAAAGAATCTCCCGGCCCTGCCCGGGATAAAGATAAGTCAGAAATAAGAACAGCCGCTGAAATCCACTGCTTGCTGTATAAAAGGTTAATCAAATTAAGTATAGCCCATTTTGCTCCAAAACGCAATAGTGCATTTCGTTCTGTTTTATACTTCTTCCAAACAGCAGAAATACAAAGAGGTGAGAAGTTTGAAAGTAAACTTCCAAATCTACCATTATTGACGCAGCAAGTGCGTCAGAAGGAGGAAACAATGAGATATCCCAGAATACAGGATATGAGGATTGATGCGGATCTGTCTCAGAAAGAACTGGGAGAAATCCTTCATATCAGCCAGCGGACCTACTCTCATTATGAGACAGGTTCCCGGAACATTCCTGTGGAAATGCTAATCCGCCTGGCAAATTATTACAATACCAGCATGGACTATCTGGTAGGACGGACTGACAGCAAAAAGCCGCCCAGATAACCAAAAGCCGGCAGAAAAAGGACTCTTTCCATGAAGTCCTCTTTCTGCCGGTTTTTTACTCTCCCGCTTCTCTTTTTTGTTCTTCCCATTGAGCGATCTTCGCTATATTGGCAAGCTCATATTCATTAAAAATAGAATCCTGCTGCGCGTCAAAGGTTTCCGGATCAATCGTTCCCTGATACCAGGATTTACTATTAAAATACTCCGCTATCCTCTGGGTTACGAATTTCCTTCCATGCCGGGCGTAAATCTCATTCTTCGCTAATTCCAGGTCAGAAGAAGAGTACTGTGACACTTCCTCATCCGTAAGGTACCTGCTGTCGCTGTCCGGGAAAAAATAATCCCCACTCTGGGAACTGTCTCCCTGGCTTGGCTGCGGCACCGGAGTAGCAGTAGGATCCGGCTGACTCACTGGCTGCTGCCTGGTGAGCACTCCGTTTACGTTGGGACTTACAGGTACACCCTCTGCCTGAGCTGTGGTTGCAATATTTACATACAGGCCGTTGCTGTCAAAGATCATGCTTCCTGACGCTGAACTTCCGAAGGAATCGGTAAATGAGAACTGGGCCGCGTTTCCGGCCACCTCTGCCGTCACATCCGACTCGGAAACTCTGGTTCCATCCTGGTCAGCCGCCTGACTTAAAAAGAAGGAAACAGAAGACTGATCCAGGCTATACACATCCACAGACACCAGACCGTCTGTAGAATACCAAAGTCCCAAATAATCCATGGCGTTAAAGGACGGAGCCTGGGTAGGCACCACGGTGGGAGTAGGCGTTATGGTAGGCACCGGGGTGGGAGAGATTGTTACTGTAGGCGTAGGAGCCTTTGTGGGCGCTTTATCCAAAGCAGCCTGGGCTTGTTCTCTTTCCAGTTCTTCCCGCTGGCTGCTGCGCCGAATATTCAGGAAAAAAACTGCAGCTCCCAGCATTAGAAACACTGCAATCAGTACTACAAGGATTATTTTTAATATGTCCTTATTTTTATTCATATCTTATCACCCCTGCTTTCTTTTCTCCCCACCTGTCCCCTTTTCTATCCTATCAGTTTTTTTAATCACATGGATCTGTAATCACGCAGCAAGTGTGTGGTTCGGATATGACATGTAGCCTTTTTTACTCTTTTCCGCTCCAGCAGTACGTGCAGAGCTTGCACGGAGAGATATCTATGGATTTTACAAGGTCATCCAGACGGTGATATTTCAGGCTTGTAAAATTCAGTTCTTTCCGGATTTCTTCCAGCATCTCTTTATAATTAGTGGAATCTGGATCTGCATAATTTTCCAGTGTTTTCTGATCTACCTGATCTCCCTCTCTCTTGGCGATTGTCCTGCGGGTGATCAGATCCATATCTGACTTGGAACGTGAAAAATTCAGGTACTTACATCCGAACAAAAGAGGCGGACACGCCGGACGGATGTGTACTTCCTTCGCTCCATTGTGATATAAAAATTCTGTTGTTTCCCGCAGCTGGGTTCCGCGGACAATAGAATCATCGATCATTAAAAGACTTTTCCCTTTAATGAGCTTATTGACAGGAATCAGCTTCATCCTTGCAATCAGATTTCTCTGGCTTTGCTGCGTCGGCATAAAAGAACGGGGCCAGGTAGGCGTATACTTGATAAAAGGACGGGCAAAGGGAACGCCGGAACGATTCGCATAACCGATGGCGTGGGCAGTTCCGGAATCTGGAACACCGGCCACAATATCCGGATACACCTCGCCTGCGTCTCTCTGGGCAAGCATATCCCCGCATTTATATCGCATCTCTTCTACATTTACCCCCTCGTAAGTAGAGGTGGGATATCCATAGTATACCCATAAAAAGGAGCAGATACGCATTTTGTCTCCTGGTTTTTGGAGGGTTTCCACACCTTCCGGCGTAACGAAGGCGATTTCTCCGGGCCCAAGCTCCGCCAAATCTTCATATCCCAGATTGACATAGGCAAAACTTTCAAAGGATACACAGCAGGCATCCTCTTTCTTCCCTACAATCAGCGGGGTCCTGCCAAGACGATCCCGGGCTGCGTAGAGCCCTTTTGGCGTCAGGATCAGCATAGTCATAGAGCCTTGAATCATCTCCTGGGCATAGCGGATTCCTTCCACCATAGTAGGCTTCTGGTTGATCAGGGATGCCACCATTTCTGTAGGATTCACACTTCCGCCGCTCATTTCCAGGAAGTGGGTACATCCGTTTTTAAAAGAATGGGCAACCAGTTCATCCATATTGTTGATCTTCCCCACTGTGGTAATGGCAAAATTTCCTAAATGGGAGCGTACCAATAAAGGCTGAGGTTCATTGTCAGAAATACAGCCGATTCCAAGATTTCCCGTCAATTCTGCCACATCCCGGTCAAACTTTGTCCGAAAGGGCGAGTTTTCGATGTTATGGATTGCACGGTCGAATCCTTTTTTTTCATCGTATACCGCCATGCCGCCTCTTCGCGTACCTAAATGAGAATGATAATCAATCCCGAAAAAAAGGTCTAAAACACAGCTAGATTTTGAAGCTACTCCAAAAATTCCACCCATTTTTTCTGTCTCCTTTTCTTTGAAGCTGTCTATTTATAGCATCCTCCCGGATGGATATAGCAAAAAACAAAGTTATTTGTCCTTTACTAATACACGCTACATTATATAAAAATGAAAAAAATAAGTAAAGCCCTTTTTATTTTTTCTCTTTGATGATACCCTTGCGGTAGGCCTCCAAAAGCTGGATCAGCTCCCGGATCCTTTCTTTAAGGGCTGTTCCTGTATCTGTGTCTCCCACAAGCCTGCGCCTTGACGTATAGCGCACAGCCACCTGCTTGGACACGATATCGTTTTCCTCAAGGACAGCCGCCTCTGCAGAGGTAAAAGGCTGATGAGCAGAAAGCATCAGACCGTAAGAATTATAGATCAGAGTATATCCGGCAATTCCTGTCACCTTACGGTAAGCCTTGGAAAATCCTCCGTCAATGACGATCACCTTGCCATTGCACTTTACCGGACTTTCGCCTTCGCTCTGGTGCACAGGCACATGTCCGTTAATAATATGGCTTTCTTCCGGATCAAGTCCAAACTCCTCCAGCATGGAATTGACCACTTCTTCATTTTCCAGAAGCCGGTAATAGGCGTTCTTCTTTTCTTTGTGGGCAGATTCGTCCGCAATAAAATACCGCTCAAAGGTACTCATCTTATCCTTGCCGAATAAAGGGGAATTGGGCGCCGCCCAGATATACCAGAGAATATCCCTGCCTTTTTCTCTTTCTTTTTTATCTACAGAATAAAATGCTCTTCTCACATACGCTTCCAGCACATCGTAAAGTTCCTTCCCTTTATAAGTATTTCCATAAATCTGCACTTCCTTAAAGCTTCCGTCTTCATTTAAAGGAATACTTCCATGGAACATAAGATTTCCGTTATATACCTTATACAAGCCGCCTTTATCCAGCAAAAGCCGGATATGGTTCTGCAGCTTTTCGCAGTTGCGGAATGCAGAATCCAGACGTTCCATCACTTCCACTTCCTCGTCTGTCAGCTTATAGGGATCTTCCCAGTCCACTGTGGGGAAATCATAATCCAGCATAGGATAAACCGTCCCATCGGAAAGCGTAACACATCCTTTCTGAGAATCGATCCGGTGAAGGAGGCAGCGGTCTTCCATCTGAAATTCCGGATTCCGACGTAAAAGCTGCCCTTCCAGCTTAAACTGGATGATGGTAATGGCCTTGTGCATTTTTCTTCCCAGTTCTTTTTCCAGCCCATTATAATCCGCTGTATTTTTCATCTCGAAAATTTTACAGGGGTCGTCTTTATAGGTTTCCATAGAAAAGGTTGCCAGAGGCATCATATTGATTCCATAGCCATCCTCAAGTATGTCCAAATTTCCGTAGCGGAGACTGTTGCGGATTACCGTGGCAATGCAAGCCTTATGCCCTGCAGCGGCTCCCATCCACACTACGTCATGGTTTCCCCACTGGATATCCAGAGAATGGTATTCCATCAGCCTGTCCATGATAAAATGAGGGCCCGGGCCTCTGTCGTAAATATCACCCAGGATATGCAGATGATCCACCACCAGACGCTGGATGAGTTCCGCCAAAGCGATAATAAAATTTTCTGCCCTGCCGATCTCAATGATTGTATTTACAATAGAATCGTAATAAGCCTCTTTGTCCAGGACCTCTGCTTTTTCTGTGATCAGCTCCTCGATCACATAGGCGTAATCCGCGGGAAGAGCTTTTCTTACCTTGGAGCGGGTATACTTAGAGGCTGTGGTCTTACACACTTCGATCAAACGGTATAAAGTAATCTTATACCAATTTTCCATATCCTCCTCTGTTTTTCGGACGATCTCCATCTTTTCCCTGGGATAATAGATCAAGGTGGCCAGAGAGCGTTTGTCACTATTGCTCAATGTGTGGCCAAACACGTCATCAATCTTTTTCCGCACCGCCCCGGAGCCATTTCGCAGCACATGAGAAAAGGCCTCATATTCTCCGTGCAAATCTGACATAAAATGCTCAGTCCCCTTAGGCAGGTTCAGAATGGACTGCAGATTGATGATTTCCGTGGAAGCCTTCCCGATCGTAGGGTACAGCTCGCCCAGACGCTTTAAATAGCGCAGTTCTTCGTTTTTCATATGGCTCTTCTCCCTTTTCTTTTTTTAATCCCGGATATAAAAACCAGGACAAACTTTCTGTTATCCGGTAAAATCAAACAAGGACATCTGGTTTGAATTCGGAATGTCTCCGAACAGCTTCAAATCATCCATAAGATCTATGACTGTCTTACTTACCTTCGTCCGCATACGGAAGTCGTCCTTAGACAGGAATTTTCCTTCCTTAGCCGCTTCCACCACTGCCTCCGCCGCCTTTTCGCCCAGGCCGTCTATCGTATCCAGCGCCGGCATCAGCTTGTCTCCCACGATCTGAAATCTGTGGGCATCCGCCTTATATAGATCAATAGGTACAAAATCAAAGCCTCTGGCATACATTTCCTGGACAATACGCATGTCTTTTAAGGTATCCTGTTCTTTTTTTGTGGCGGCATCGCCTTTTTTCCGTATTTCTTCCATATAATATTCCAGCCGTTCTCTTCCCATGCACATCAGCTCATAGGAGAAGGATGTAGCACGGATACTGAAAAATGCCGCATAATAGGCAAGGGGCTGAAACACCTTGTACCAGGCGATACGATAGGCCATCATAACGTAGGCCGCCGCATGTGCCTTAGGAAACATATATTTAATCAGCTTACAGGACCAGATATACCAGTCCGGCACATCATGAGCCTTCATCTCCTCTATCCATTCATCCCGGAGTCCCTTTCCTTTACGCACACTTTCCATAATGGTAAAGGCCAGGCCGCTTTCCACTCCTTTTCCGATCAGATAGATCATGATATCGTCTCGGGTACAGATGGCGGTGGAGATCGTCGCCTTTCCCTCCTGGATCAGCACCTGGGCATTGCCCAGCCAAACATCCGTGCCGTGGGAAAGCCCTGCGATACGCACCAGGTCTGAAAAATATTTCGGCTTTGTATCTATAAGCATCTGCATGGCAAAATCCGTTCCAAATTCCGGAATGCCCAGGCAGCCCAGCTTGCAGCCCCCTATATCCTCCGGTGTGATCTTTAACGCCTTCGTACTGGCAAAAAGGGACATGACGTCTTTTTGGTCCAAAGGAACCGTCTTGGCGCTGATGCCGGTAAGATCCTCCAGCATGCGGATCATGGTGGGATCATCGTGTCCCAGTATATCCAGCTTTAAAAGATTCCCGTCAATAGAATGATAATCAAAGTGGGTGGTAATAATATCGCTGTTTACGTCATTGGCCGGATGCTGCACAGGAGTAAATTTTTCGATTTCTTCTCCCTTGGGAAGAACGATGATTCCTCCGGGATGCTGTCCTGTCGTCCTGCGGATACCGGTACAACCCTGGACGATCCGGTTAATCTCACAGTATCGCTTATGCTGTCCCCTCTCTTCAAAATAGTTTTTCACATATCCGAAGGCGGTTTTTTCCGCAAGAGTACCGATCGTCCCCGCCTTAAAGGTCTGCCCTTTTCCAAAGATGACTTCTGTATAGCGGTGAGCCTGCCCCTGATACTCACCGGAAAAATTCAGGTCGATATCCGGTTCCTTGTCTCCCTTAAATCCCAGGAACGTCTCAAAAGGTATGTCAAACCCTTCTTTTTTCATCTCATGTCCGCATCTGGGGCATTTTTTATCCGGCATATCGCAGCCCGCCATACCTGCGTACTTCTTTACCTCAGGGGAATCGAAATCGCTGTATTTACATTCCGGACAGATATAATGAGGGGGAAGTGGATTTACCTCTGTGATTCCCGCCATAGTCGCCGCCAGGGACGACCCTACAGAACCACGGGAGCCTACCAGATACCCGTCCTCATTGGACTTCCACACCAGCTTCTGGGCAATGATGTACATTACGGCATATCCGTTGGAGATAATAGAGTGCAGTTCTTTATTTAAACGGTCCTCCACGATCGAAGGCAGTTCTTCCCCGTATATCTCATGGGCTTTTTTAAAGCAGATATCCTTTAAGTCCTGGTCAGAATTTTCTATGACCGGAGGAAATTTATCCGGATGGATGGGCGAAATTTTTTCGATCATATCCGCAATCTTATTGGTGTTTGTGATCACCACTTCCTCTGCCTTTTCGCTTCCCAAATAAGAAAATTCTTCCAGCATTTCTTCCGTAGTGCGCAGGTACAGAGGCGCCTGTTCATCCGCATCGGAAAAACCGTTTCCCGCCATAATGATTCTGCGGTAGATCTCATCCTGGGGATCCATAAAATGAACGTCACAGGTAGCCACCACCGGCTTTTGGAACTGTTCTCCAAGCTTTACGATCTTCCGGTTCAATTCCTTTAAGTCTTCCATGGAATTGACTGTGTCATTCTTTTCATCCGCGATCATAAATTTATTGTTTCCTAAAGGCTGAATCTCCAAATAATCATAAAAGCTCACCAGTCTAGCAATTTCCTGCTCCGAAGCGTTCCGAAGCAGCGCCTGGTAAAGCTCTCCCGCCTCACAGGCACTTCCGATCAGCAGCCCGTCTCTGTGCTCTAAAAATACACTTTTGGGCACACGGGGGCGGCGGTGGTAATACTTTAAATGGGATTTGCTTACAAGCTTATATAAATTCACCCGCCCGGTCTCGTTTCTGGCAAGGATAATGGCATGATAGGTGGGAAGTTTCTTTACCGTATCCACAGACACCGCTCCCTGGCGGTTCAGCTCGTCCACATCGTAAATGTCCCTTTCCGCAAGCATCTGAACAAATTTTACAAAAATGTCCGCTGTGCAGGCGGCATCATCCACCGCCCGGTGATGGTTCTGTAAGGGAACCCCCACCGCCTTTGCCACTGTATCCAGCTTAAACCGGTTCAAAGCAGGAAGAAGAAACCGGGCCATACCCACAGTATCCACGTAAGTAAACTCATCTGAAAATCCCTGCTGTCTGCAGTTTTCCATAATAAAGCTCATATCAAAATCCGCATTGTGCGCCACCATGACCGCGTCCCTGCAGAAATCAAGGAAGGCCGGAAGCACCTCCGCTATCGTGGGCGCGTCCATGACCATACTATCGTTTATGCTGGTAAGCTGTTCGATACGGAAGGGAATAGGCACCTTGGGATTTACAAAAGTAGAAAAGCGGTCTGTGATCCTGCCGTTTTCCACCCGAACCGCGCCAATTTCGATGATCTTACAGGTCAAAGGAGAAAAGCCCGTGGTCTCAATATCAAACACTACAAACCTTCCATCCATAGGCTGGCCTTTTCCATTGGTCACCATTCCCTTCAGGTCATCCACCAAATAGGCCTCCATGCCGTAAAGCACCTTAAAATCAGAATCCTTAGGGACGCAGCCGCCCCAGGCGTCAAAGCAATGATTCGCCTCAGGAAAGGACTGGACCACTCCATGATCCGTAATGGCGATCGCCGCATGGCCCCATTCATAGGCCCGCTTCACAAGAGCCTTAGCGTCTGTTACTCCGTCCATATCGCTCATTTTTGTATGGCAGTGGAGCTCCACACGTTTCTGAGGACTTGTGTCCATTCTGGTATGGGTAAAATCAGCGATCTTTTTAATCCCAGTTACAGAACCAATGGTAAGCTCGCTGTCAAAACGGTCAATAGTTGTCACGCCGCGCAGCTTCAAAAAAGCCCCTTTCTTTATGTGCTCCGTAACCTCCGGCACCTGCTCGTTGCGGAGGAACATTTTTACCACGATAGAATCGGTAAAATCGGTAACAGGATAAATAAGGATCGTCTTTTCGTTTCTTATCTCCCTTGTCTCCACTTCCATTACCCGTCCGCGGATGATCACCTCTCCCATCTCTCCGGTGATGGATTCGAGAGGGATAGCCTCCCCTTCGAAATCTCTTCCGTAAATAACATCCGGATTGCTGTCCTTGCGGAAGCTGCCAAAACCGCCTCTCTGGCTCTGTTTTTCCGATGCGTGCCTGTCTTTTCCCGGATTTTTTCCGGTATGGGATTTTTCTGTGTTTTCTTTCTTTTTCTCCTTTTCTTTGGTCTGCTGGTTTTCTTCTGCGTCCTTAGGGCTGTCCGCCTTAGCATGCATGGCGTTTTTCACCACATTGGCAACCTCCTGCTGAATCTGAAGCTCCGCGTTTTTCCGGTACTTGCTTTCCGGACGCTCTACAAACTTAAGTTCCACCTTCAGATCCATTCCGCAGCGCTCGCAGAACACCTTATGAAAATATTCCACAAGGATTTCACTTTTTTCCCTGGCTATCACAGAATCCGGAAGGATCATGTTCATGGAATGGGTATCTGGAAAAGTGATCTGCGCCTGTTTAAACAGATTGTATTCCAGCATGTTGTAATTGCGCAGTTCCAGCTCCATGCTGGGGCGATATACCTCCATAAAATTCTCCGGCGTGTGCTGCCCGGAAAGATAAAAGCGTTCGATTACTGTCACGCTTACATTAAGCCCTGAGAAACATTGCCGTTCTATCTGTTTTTCCAGCTCAAGGATATGTTTTTTATGAATCCAGCGGTCGCTTTTTATATAGACCCGGATCCTGGTTTTCTCCGGATTGCAGGAAACCTTGGTGACAACGGACATTTCCAAAAGCTCTGTCAGACCATCGTTTAATTTTAAATTGGGAAATACATCAAAAAAATCTTTTTCCATGAAATGCACCTCATTTTCCCCAGTTTACCAATTCCTCACGAAGGGCTGCGAGAAGCTCTCCTTCCGGCACTTTTTTCACGATTTCTCCTTTTTTTATGAGAAGGCCCACACCTGCCCCTCCGGCAATGCCAAGATCCGCTTCTTTTGCCTCTCCGGGGCCATTTACCACACAGCCCATCACTGCGATCTTGATATCCAGAGGGATATCCTGGACCATATCCTCCACCTGATCTGCCAAACTGATAAGATCGATCTGGGTGCGTCCGCAGGTAGGACAGGAAACCACTTCCACTCCGCCTTTTCGAAGGCCAAGAGTCTTTAAGATCCTTTTCGCTGACTTCACTTCTTCCAAAGGAGCGCCTGTGAGAGACACACGGATGGTGTCCCCGATTCCCTGGTACAGGATAATGCCAAGCCCTACCGCAGACTTAATGTTTCCGGAATATAAGGTTCCTGCCTCAGTAATCCCTACATGAAGAGGATAACAAGTCCTGCCTGCAATGAGCTCATGGGCTTTGGCGCACATAAGCACATCGGAAGATTTAATGCTGATCACCAAATTGTCATATCCTAAATCCTCAATGATCTTCACCTTATCCAAAGCGCTTTCTACAAGTCCCTCCGGGGTAACTCCATGGTATTTTTCCACCAGCTCTTTCTCTAATGAACCGCTGTTTACGCCTACGCGGATTGGAATGTTTCTCTCCCTGGCCGCGTCCACTACCGCCCGAATCCGGTCCCGGCTGCCGATATTTCCCGGATTGATGCGTATCTTGTCCGCTCCGTTTTCTATTGCAGCAATGGCCAGACGGTAATCAAAATGGATATCCGCCACAAGAGGGATATGGATCTGCTTTTTTATTTCTGCCAATGCCACTGCAGCCTCCATAGTAGGCACCGCGCATCGGATGATCTCACAGCCAGCATCCTCTAAAGCCAGGATCTGAGCCACTGTGCCGGCCACATCCTCTGTCTTTGTGTTTGTCATGGATTGAATCAGGACAGGATTTCCACCCCCTATTTTTCTGTTTCCTATATGGATCACTTTAGTATGGTCACGATACATATTTTCCTCCATTCTTCCTGAAAAGATAGTCAAAAACCCCGCAGCAAGCTGCGGGGCGCCCTATCTCTGAATCTCCAAAAGCTTGTTTTTTAAGTCATTTTCCATGCGGCGCATCTCTGCCTCTGCTTCCTGCCGGCGCTGTCTTCCCTCCTGCTGGATCTTCATCACGTCGTCTAAAGTCTGTATCAGGTCTGCGTTTGTCTTTTTCAGGGTTTCCATATCTACGATGCCCCTTTCTGTTTCTCTGGCAGTTTCCACGGAAGCCATATGAAGCGCTTCTGCATTTTTACGCAGCAGCTCATTAGTAAGATCCGTAACCTGTCTCTGCGCCCGGGCTGCTTCCGTTGAGTGCGCAATGCCCAGTGCCAGTACCATCTGGCTTTTCCACAGAGGGATCGTATTTACAATAGTGGTCTGAATCTTTTCCACCATACTTGTATCATTATTCTGCACAAGCCGGATCTGAGGCGCTGTCTGAAGAGAGATCATCCTGGTGAGCTCCAGGTCATGGATCTTTTTTTCGAAGCGGTTACACTTGCTGTCCAGATCCTTGGCCGCCTGGGCATCCTGCGGCAGTCCGCTTGCCGCCGCCTTATCCGCCAATTCCTTCAGCTTTCCGTCCCGCACTTGGGCAAGCTTTTTCTTTCCCGCCAGAATATACATGGACAGTTCTTTAAAATACAGGAGATTCTGTTCATACATCTTATCCAGCATGGCGGAATCTTTTAAAAGACGCACCTGATGTTTTCCCAGCACATCCACGATTTTTTCCACATTCGTCTCCGCCTTGGCGTAGCGGTTTTTCAGGGTCTCGATCTTATCTGCCTGACGTTTAAAAAATCCGAAGATTCCTTTTTCTTCTTCCGTATCAAAATCACGCAGCTCGCCCACCACCTGAGCGAGAAGGTCTCCCACCTCTCCCAGTTCCTGGGATCTTACATTTTCCAAAGCCTCATCGGAAAACTCCGCCATTTTTTTCTGGGTTCCCGCGCCGTAGGAAAGGATCTGATTAATATTTTCCACATCTATCTTCTCTGCAAATGCGTCTACCATCTGCTGCTCTTCCCGGGAGAGCACTGTCTGTGCCATTTCCTTCTGCACCGGATCCATCTCTGGTTTCGCCTCCATAAGAGGAGGATTTTGGGGAGCGCTCATGTCCAGTTCTGGTTCTAATGTCAATGTAGGTCCTGCGCCAAAAGTCTTATTCTCTTGTTCCATTCTCTGTCTCCTTTAAATTTATAAAGTAAAATCGCCTTTTGTCAATCCTTCTTGGGCAAGCATAGTATGAAGGACAGAAATATCGCTGGATACATCCCATGCCGTATCTTTAAACACAGAGTCCAAAAGTTTAGCAAAAGCCTCATTAAGAGTGTCAATGGTATCCTCAATCTCTTTTTTAGAATTCCTGATATTTTCTCCCTGGACAGGCTGCCCGTCCATCTCCTCATAAGCGTCTAAAAGCTTTATGGTCATAGGGAGATAATAGTCCATCATCCGCTTCAGATCCGGAACAATCTCCGGATGCTCCTCCGCTCTCTTAAATATCTGCCGAACGATCAGTTCCATCTTGGAAATCTTTTCGGATATTTCCTCTCCTGGAATGGCATCGTTGCTTGCATGGATCTTTTCAATAAAATCATTGCCCTTATCCAGAACCTCCTGGATCTCTTCCGGTATTTTTTCTTTTGTTTTTTCCTGGGCTTCTCTTTGCTGCCTTTCCAGCTCTCCTTGTTTTTTCCTCTGCTCCAGCTGGCGCTGGGTCTCTAGATACTGACTGTAGGTTTCATTGCTGGTGATCAGACAAGTCTCCTGTTCATCCAAGTGTCCTTCCAGGAACCATCCCTTGGCGATCATCCGCCTTATGTCTTTTTTTATAAATTTTACTGTTCTTCCCACAGCTCTGGAAAGCGCCTGCAGCTCACAGTAGGTATTCTTTCCCAGGGTCTTTTTATATCTTTTAAAACGAGAAAGACTGCCAATGCCGCTGCATCCCATGGCCAGCAGCACCACTCCTGCCAAAGTTCCCAGTGCCAGAAAAACCGCTGGTCCTAAAAGAGAAAAAATACTTTTCCTTAAAAAAATCTCCAGGATCAGGACAACAAATAGGCCGATTCCCATACTGCCTGTAAGGATTCCTCCAAACACGGTCTGAAGAATGCGCTTTACTTTTTCACCGGTTAGCTGCCCGTATAATTCCGGAAGGTTTTCAGAAAAAACTGTCTGTTTTTTTTCCTCCTGCCTCACCTCCCAAGCACTGTCCTTTCGGCTTTTTTCCCTGTCACTAAAGGACCGGTATTGTCCCAGGGTCCGCTCCAGCACCTCTCCCACAGATTGACTGAGCTTTTTATAATCTTTGGAGTTCACTGCGCTTTCTATGATATCCTGCACTTTACCGCCCAGTTCTTCCCATTCCCATCTTTCCATCTTTGCCTCCAGCCTGCTTTCATATTAAGCCTGACCTATCTTAAGGATGACTTTTCCTAAATAAATGCTGTTTCCATTATAGCGGAGTCTCGCATAAAATACAATAATTTTGAAAAAAAGCCCATTTCCCCATTGAAGTTACCAAGCAAAAGTTTTACAATGGTAAAGAGATAAAAAGTGAAACAGCCCGAATGGAGGAATTATTATGGAAAAAAAGAACATTGACTGGTCAAACCTTAGTTTCGCTTATATGAAGACCGATTATCGTTATGTATCAGATTTTAAAAACGGCGCTTGGGATGAGGGCCGGATGATCACTGATGACACGGTTACCATCAGCGAATGTGCGGGTGTGCTTCAATACGCACAGACTGTATTTGAGGGTTTAAAAGCATACACTACCCAGGACGGAAAAATCGTTACCTTCCGCCCGGATTTAAACGGAGAGCGTCTGGAAAATTCTGCCAGAAGGCTGGAAATGCCTGTTTTCCCAAAAGATCGTTTTGTTGACGCAGTCATTGAGACTGTCAAGGCAAACATCGGCTACGTTCCGCCTTATGGATCCGGAGCTACCTTATATATACGCCCCTATATGTTTGGTTCCAACGCCGTTATCGGTGTAAAACCGGCTGATGAATACCAGTTCCGTGTATTTACTACTCCGGTAGGTCCGTACTTTAAAGGCGGCATCAAGCCTATCACCATCCGTATCACAGATTTCGACCGTGCCGCTCCTCATGGAACCGGACATATCAAAGCCGGCCTTAACTATGCCATGAGTCTCCACGCCATTGTAGACGCCCATAACCAGGGCTACGATGAAAATATGTACCTGGATGCCCAGACCCGGACGAAAGTAGAAGAGACAGGCGGCGCAAACTTCCTCTTTGTCACCAAAGACGGAAAAGTTGTCACACCTAAATCCGACAGCATCCTCCCATCCATTACCCGCCGTTCTCTGATTTATGTTGCCAAGGAATATCTTGGCCTTGAAGCGGAGGAAAGAGAAGTTTATGTGGATGAGTTAAAAGATATGGCAGAATGCGGCCTGTGCGGAACAGCCGCTGTCATCTCTCCGGTAGGAAAAATCGTAGACCACGGCAGGGAAATCTGCCTGCCAAGCGGTATGGATGAAATGGGACCTGTTACGAAAAAACTTTACGATACTCTTACTGGTATCCAGATGGGACGCATTGAAGCGCCGAAAGGCTGGATCTACGTAATCGAGTAATTATTATGAAATCGTTTCGTCAAAACGATTTCCCTTATAAACAACAAAAAATCCAGGCAGCTCTCTATGTGAGAGTCCTGGATTTTTTGTCCTATGTACTTTCCCGGCAGATTTTATCAAACAGTTTCTCTGCGCAGAAAACTATTTTTACATGTCACATCTTGTGATCAGTAACAACTATTTTTTTCTTCTATAAGTAAGAAACTCGTATTCCAGATCAAAATATGTCTGCTCGCCGCTTCTTCCCGTGATCTCCCATTCCTCTGTCATTCGGTCCAAATCAGGAAAATAGCTGTCCGCTTCATAAGAAAAATCAATCTTTGTTACATAAGCAGTGTCGCAGTAGGGCAGGAACTGTTTATATATGCTGTCTCCACCTATACAATATACCTGGTCGGAAGGATATTTTTTTATTTCCTCCAGGGCCTCTTCCATGGTATGGACCACGACAGCCCCCTTTGCCTGGTAATTCTCATTCTTAGTAAGGACAATATTCGTTCTGTTTTTCAGAGGAAGACCGCCCGGAAAGCTTTCCAGAGTCTTTCTCCCCATTACTACCACCTTGCCTGTAGTCTCCTGTCGGAACATTTTCATATCCGCGGGAATGCTCACTAAAAGCCTGTTGTCTTTTCCGATTCCCCATTTATTATCCGCTGCCACGATAATCCTCATATTTTCTCCTTTCTGACGCACTTTTACTCACAGAGTACGTTGGCTGCGTCAATCATGGTAGATTTGGAAGTTTACTTCCAAACTTCCTCCCCACACTTTATACAGCAATAGGAATATTTTTAATCTGAGGACCTGCCTGATAATTTTCCACGATCAGGTCATCCACAGTGAAATCATAAAAATTCTTGATCTCCGGGTTCAGTCTCACCGCCGGCGCTTCGTATGGAGTCCTTTGGATCAGTTCTTTTACTACCGGCACATGTCTGTCATAAATATGGCAGTCCGCGATCACATGGAGCAATTCACCTGCCTCCATCCCGCATACTTGGGCAAACATCATTAAAAGTATGGAATACTGGCATACATTCCAGTTATTCGCCGCTAAGATGTCTTGAGACCGCTGATTTAAGACTGCATTTAATGTAAGCTTATCTTTCCCCTTTTCTTTCGTCACATTAAAGGTCATAGAATAGGCGCAGGGGTAAAGATTCATCTCGTGAAGATCCTGATGCACATATATATTCGTCATGATCCTGCGGCTGTATGGATTATTCTTGAGATCATAAAGCACCCTGTCCACCTGATCCATCATTCCCTCCCGGTACTGATGTTTTACACTCATCTGATAGCCGTATGCTTTTCCAATGGATCCGGTTTCGTCCGCCCAGCTGTCCCAGATATGGCTGTGAAGGTCATGGATATTATTGGATTTTTTTTGCCAGATCCATAAAATTTCATCCATAGCGCTTTTCAACGCTGTTTTCCGCAGGGTCAAAGCCGGGAATTCTTTACGCAGGTCGTAACGGTTTACTACCCCAAAACGTTTAATGGTATAGGCAGGCGTTCCGTCCTCCCATACAGGCCGGACCTTTTCTCCCTCTGTGCTTGTACCGTTTTCTATAATGTCCTTACACATATTAATAAAGACCGTATCTGCTAAACTCATAATCTCCTCCTTTGTGATAGCTATAGTAAAAAACCCCGCAGCAGGCTGCAAGGCAAAATTTGCAGCGCAGCAGAGCTGGGGGGATTTGTTCTCTGCTTGACTTTGGTCGGCGCTAAACATGTGCCGCTGGCAAATAGCGTTCCTCGCGGCAACCGCCAAATGGACATGCAAGTATGTCCGCTTGGCTCGTTGCTCACAGGAAAAAGGCTGCCGCATTAAACCTCTCTCTGCGACAGCCCCGTAAATTCATGCGTATGCATCAAATAAAATTTCCGCATTCGCCACATTCATAGGATGATAAAAATAAAAGCCCTGGATCGTATCTACCCCGCAGCGTTTCGCCAGCTCCAGCTGTTCTCTCGTCTCCACGCCCTCACAGACCGTCTTGCAGGAAAGCCGGTGCGCTATGCTGCACAATCCGTGAAGAAGGACCTGCACATTTTCTCTGTCAATCTGATCAATGATCTTTTTATCAATCTTAATGTGGGTGATGCTGTGGAACATCAGGTCGCTGATGGTAGAATTTTCTGCCCCGCAGTCATCTAAATATACGGGATATCCAAGACGGTTCAACTCTTCTACATTTCTCTGGACAATCCCCTCGTAGGCGAATGCCTGCCCTTCCATGATCTCCAGAGCCAGGTATCTGGCCGGAACCTGATACTTTTCTCTGATTTTCTGGATGTCTGTGACAAAATCAAACTTCATGAAATGTTCTCTTACAAAGTTGCAGGAAATACAGAACATTTTCTTTCCATCCTGCAGGCGGTGCTGCAAAAATGCGCATACCTTCTCAAAAACCATATAATCCAGCTGCTCTTTCACAGAAGGAGTCTTGATCAAAGGCATAAATTCCGTAGGCTCAAGAACTCCTTTTACCGGGTGCTGCCACCGCAGGAGGGCCTCAAAACCATCGATCCGTTCATTGTCTACACTGATCAATGGCTGCAGGTAAATTTTAAATTCATCTTTTTTTAATGCATCCTGAATATCATAAGCAAGGGTTTTTTCACGCTTTTCCAAATTATTCATACTTCTCCTGCTTCCTTTTTTCTTTATTATCTCCCATATAGAAATTTTCATACCTGCTTTTTGCCTTTTCTTTACTTTAACACAAACCAGTAAGGATGGCAAGATGATTCGTGTGTGACATGTAATGATTGAATTTTCAACATAAAAATGCTATACTTTTTTCGGAAATACAAAAATCCAGCGTCAAAGAAAGGAGAAGGCAGATATGAAAAAAGGATGGCTGCGTCATCTGGATTTTATCCTGGTGGATATTGTTTCTATAGAGCTTTCTCTGCTTTTGACTTTCCTGGTTTTCTATTTGTTTGGTTCTGCAAAGACTTTCGGATACTGGCAGTTGTATCTGTTTTTTCCTTTGGTCCATCTCTTTGTAAGCATTATGCTTGATACCTATAACGGCATTTTGCAGCGCGGTTATTTAAAAGAGCTGTATGCCCTCTTCCGGCTTGATTTCGTGATTTTCTCACTGTTTATGCTGTTTTTTTATTTTATGGAACTTTTGCCGGCAGTACCCCGCCGCCTTATCCTGCTTTATTTTTTGTTCAATATTCCTATTACTTACTGCTGGCGTTTTTTACATAAATTTATCCTGGGCAGGTATTACGGTCATGTAAAAACAACACGCCAGATCGTGGTGGTAACCACAGAGGAAATCGCCTGGAAAATGATCCATACGATCACCCAGTCCGCTATCCGTAACTATCAGTTCTTTGGTCTTGTAGTCATAGACCGTTCCATGACCGGAAAAAAGATTGACCATATAACCGTTTCTGCAGACAAGGAAGGACTGATCCAATATGTAAAGGACTGTGTGGTAGATGAGGTTTTTATCAATATCCCCGATGATCCTTCTTACACTCTGGGTCTGGCAAAACAGCTCTTGGAAATGGGAATCACGGTACATATTTATATGGAAAACACATATGACACTCTTCCGAACCGATGTATCAGCAATGTCTTCGGATACAATGTACTCACCAGTACCATCAGCCCCATTTCATTCCGTCAGTCCTTATTCAAACGGCTTTTTGACCTGGTCGGCGGAATGGTAGGATTTTTGGCAGCTATTTTGATCGGAATCGTTATCGGTCCTATCATTTTTATAAAATCACCCGGTCCTATCCTTTTCTCTCAGATCCGGATAGGTAAAAGAGGCCGTCCCTTCCGCATATACAAGTTTCGTTCTATGTACACAGACGCGGAAGAAAGAAAAAAAGAGCTGATGGAAAAAAATAAGATCCAGGATGGCCTGATGTTTAAGATAGAGGATGATCCCAGAATCATTAAAGGAATCGGCCATTTCATCCGTAAAACCAGCCTGGATGAATTTCCGCAGTTCTGGAATGTTTTAAAGGGAGATATGTCCCTTGTGGGAACGCGTCCTCCCACCATAGACGAATACCAGAAATACAGCCCGCATCATAAGCGCCGGCTGAACATGCGGCCCGGCATCACCGGTTTATGGCAGATCAGCGGCCGAAGCTCTATCACGGACTTTGAGGATGTAGTGCGTCTTGACACAGAATACATAGAAAACTGGAGTCTGGATCTGGATATTAAGATCATCCTGAAAACCCTCTCCAAGCTTCTGCATAACAACGATGCTTTTTAAACTTTTCTGCTGCAGGAAAGTAAATTTTAAAAGAAATGCAATAAAGGATTAAGTTACTATGAACCTATTAAAAAAGGCTTACTGCCGCACCTTCCAGACAGTATTTAAAATCGCTCTTCCCTTCCTTCCCTACAGAAAGCCAAAAATTGTAAGCAGTGTTAAGGATCTTCCGGATATCCTTGAAAAGCGTAAATGCGGCCGTGTGCTCATTGTTACAGACGAAGGGATCAAAAGCCTGGGGCTCATCAAGCGTCTGGAAAAGACACTCACAAATGCAGAGCTTCCTTTTTTTATTTACGATAAGACGGTTGCAAACCCTACCACAGTGAATGTACAGGAGGCAGTGGATATATACCTTGAAAATCACTGCGACTGTATCATTGGTTTTGGCGGCGGGTCCAGTATGGACTGCGCAAAAGCGGTAGGCGCCTGTATTGCCAAGCCTCACCAGTCACTTGCCCAAATGAAGGGAATTTTAAAGATCCATAAAAAGCTTCCTCTTTTGATCGCTGTTCCAACCACAGCCGGAACAGGAAGCGAGACAACTTTAGCTGCTGTAATCACCGATGCCAATACCAGACATAAATATGCCATCAACGACTTTCCTCTGATTCCCAGGTATGCCGTCCTTGATCCTAAAGTAACCTTAAGTCTGCCGCCATCCATTACCGCTTCTACAGGCATGGATGCCCTCACTCATGCAGTAGAGGCCTTTATCGGAAGGTCTACTACTTTGGATACAAGGCGCGATGCCCTTCGCGCCGTCCGGCTTATCTTCCAAAATATTGATAAAGTATATGAAAACGGTTCCGACATCCGGGCCCGTAAAGATATGCTCAAGGCCTCCTTCTATGCTGGCTGTGCTTTTACTAAATCTTATGTAGGCTATGTCCACGCCATTGCCCATTCTCTGGGCGGAGAGTATAACGTTCCTCATGGATACGCAAATGCAGTTATCCTGCCTTTGCTTCTAGAGGCTTATGGTCCTTCCATCCATAAGAAGCTTTACCGTCTGGCTTTAGAAGCAGATCTGGTAGAAAAAGACACTCCTGCCGAAAAGGCAGCAGAAATTTTTATTCAGGCGGTCAAAGATATGAAGATCCGCTTCGGAATTGGAGATACTATTGATGCGATCCAGGAAGAAGATATTCCCAAGCTTGCCCATTATGCGGACAAAGAGGCAAATCCCCTTTATCCTGTTCCCGTTCTCATGGACGCAGAGGAACTGGAAAGATTTTACTATATGCTGATGCCTGCCTCTTTTTCTCAAACAGCAAAGAACAGCCCCGCCGCTGCCCCAAAGGAGGATTGACATGAACGAAACAAATATCAAACGTCTCGTTGCAAAACAGAGAACGTATTTTTATTCTGGCAGAACCCTGCCTGTGGAAAACAGAATACAGGCATTAAAACGGTTAAAAAACGCAGTTATCTCCCGTGAAAAGGAGATTAATGCTGCGCTTCAAAAAGATCTGGGAAAAAGCGGTTTTGAAAGCTATATGTGCGAAACAGGTCTTGTTTTAAGCGAGCTTAGCTACATGATCCGCCATACGCGCCGTTTTTCAAAAGAAAAAACCGTATATACCCCCCTTTCCCAGTTCCATTCCAGGAGCTTTAAAAAACCCTCTCCCTATGGCGTTGTGCTGATCATGAGTCCCTGGAATTATCCTTTTCTTCTCACCATCGACCCTCTGATAGACGCCATTGCGGCTGGAAATACGGCAATCTTAAAGCCCAGTGCCTATTCTCCCTATACAAGTGCGGTCATAGGCGAATTGATAAAGGAATGTTTTCCTGAAGAATATGCTGCCGTAGTCACGGGAGGGCGGGCAGAAAATACCTGTCTTTTAAACGAACATTTTGATTATATTTTTTTCACTGGAAGTCAGGCTGTGGGAAAAGAGGTCATGAAAAGCGCCTCCGCTCATCTCACCCCGGTTACGCTGGAGCTTGGAGGAAAAAGCCCCTGTCTTGTAGAACGCACCGCAAATCTTTCTCTTGCCGCTAAGCGGATCGTATTCGGAAAATTTTTAAACTGCGGACAGACTTGCGTGGCTCCAGATTATATTTACTGCGACAAAGAAATAAAAGACGCCCTGATACAGGAAATCCTTGGCCAAATAAAAAAGCAATATGGCGATTCTCCTCTGGAAAATCAAGATTATGGGAAGATCATTAATGAAAAGCATTTCCATCGGATCATAGGATTGATCGATCCCCAAAAAACGGTATGGGGCGGAAAAAGCAGCGAAGCTTCTCTTCGCATCGAACCTACTGTTATGGATGGGGTATCTTTTCAGGATCCGGTGATGCAGCAGGAAATTTTCGGTCCTGTGCTTCCCGTTCTTACCTATGATTCTCTGGACAGCGCTATAGACAGGATCAATTCCATGGCTCACCCTCTTGCCCTGTATATCTTTACCAAGGATAAACAGGCAGCGAAAAAGGTAACTTCCCGCTGCGGTTTCGGAGGCGGATGCATCAATGATACGATCATTCATCTGGCCACCAGTGAAATGGGATTCGGAGGATTTGGCGAAAGCGGAATGGGCTCTTATCATGGGCGGAACGGATTTTTAACCTTTTCTCACGAAAAGAGCATTGTAGATAAAAAAATATGGCTGGATCTGCCTATGAGATATCAGCCATACAAGAAAATACACGAAAAAATGCTGCGTTTCTTCCTGAAATAAAGAATCCGCACAATTTCAGCAAACAAACGCAGGAAAAAGAACAGGCAATTTGACATTTAAAGTTCGCTTCACTTTAGCCAAATTGCCTGTTTAAGTCTACTGGCCCGGCAGCCACGCAGCAAGTACGTGGTTCGGGTGTAACATGTAATTAATACTCTTCGTAAGCTACGCTGCCATCAGAGTAGGTGATCTCATAATATCCATGTCCGCTTCCATCACAATCATCGAACTTTTGCCGGCTTACCTCGTAAACTTCCTGCTGCTGTTGCTGCTGGGCTGCTGCATCTGCCGCCGCCTGAGCCGCTGCCGCATCTGCTGCTGCCTGAGCTGCCGCCGCATCCGCTGCTGCCTGAGCCGCTGCCTGGGCTGCCGCAGCTTCTTCCGCTTCTTTCTTAGCCTGAACCAACGCGTCTACACTAGCCTTATTCTCAGTGACATAGCTGTGATAAACATATCCGGTAATATCCCCGCTTTTCACTTTGATCCAGCCGGGAACTGCACCGATGCCTGTAACCTCATCTCCAAGCTGAAGAACCGTCAAAGATTCCGATTCCTGATCTGCCTTCTCACGAATATGTACATTGGAAGATGCATACATGGTAACTGCACCTTCAAATTCTTTTTCCTGAGCTGTCTCCGCCACTTCCTTTGTACTTCCGTCTGCATCTTCGTATTTAATATAAAGGAAACCATACTCGTCAAAAATCACTGGATTTGTCCATGTTTTTACATCTGCCTGCCCGAAAATATGTACCTCGCCGTTTTCTTCTGTAAGAACAAGACTGGTGGAAAGATCCTCTTCTGTGTCTGTCTCAGATGTATCCGCTGCCTCTTCTGAGTCAGCTTCTGTCTCCTGAGCTGTATCCGTTTCTTCTGCACTCGCGTTTTCCTGTACAGTCTCACCATCGTTCTCTAAAGTCTCCTCTGCGGTATCTGCCGCATTTCTTTCCTGGAGTTCTGCTTCTGTAAACGTACGGGTTGTCTGGTTTTTAATGGTAAGGTCACCATCTGCCAGAGCGATCTGGATATCCTCTGGCTCTTCTTCCGCTGCCGCGTCAGCTTCGCTTTCCGTTTCTGCACCTGCCTCTGTGCTCTCTGTCTGCGCCGTCTCCTCTGAAGCCCAGGCTGCAGCCGGAGCTGACAATGCCATAGATGCAGCAACCGATACGCTTAAAAGTGTTTTTACAACTTTCCTTTTCATTGATCTGTTTCCTCCTTTAACTCGCTTTGATAGACTATAT
Organism: Candidatus Blautia faecavium; assembly: GCA_019118425.1. Lineage (GTDB taxonomy): Bacteria > Bacillota > Clostridia > Lachnospirales > Lachnospiraceae > Blautia_A > Blautia_A faecavium. Next base: position 24,060 of record DWYZ01000283.1, read on the forward strand.
TTAAGCCGTCATCCTTTTCCACAAGGACTTCCAGGCTGTTTCCACTTGAAATTACAGCTTGTGCCGGCAGATACAAGCAAAAGCCCCCGTCATCTGTCTCCTCTCCTACTGTTATATTCATAGGAAATGCTTCGTAAACGGCCGCCCCGTTTATCCTAAGATAAATAGGAGACTCTGTATCAAGATATTCTTCCTTCACACGGCCGGTAAGCTGAACCTGATTTCCCTGTCTTAGGATCTGCACATCCGAAGCACCGTCCAATGCCAGACTTTTGGGTTCCTCCTCTAATTTTACACTAGTCCCATAAAGGATAGGGGGTGATTGTGCCATGTCCGGCAGAAAACGCTCCGCCCGCTCGACGATCACTGTATCCGCCTGATTGGTGTCCACATCGCTAAGCTGATAGGGAACCCCTCTGGAAAAATAGGCGTTTGCATAGGCGTCCGCAAAAAAGGGCACCAGCGCGTTTCCGAAGGAATCTCTATACATGACAAGGCTTCCCTCCTTAACCGGGTTCACCGTAGTGATCCTTGGGTCAAAATTACTTTCTATTTCTCCCACCACCGCATAAGTAAGGGTCTTTTCGTAATAAATCTCCTCCTCCGGTGTTGTCGCCAAAGGATACAGCATTTCATCCAGATCACCTATATAATCTTTGCGCACCTCATATGCTTCCTCTTCATAGGAATCATGTTCCTTTCCAAGGGCATCCATGAGGATATCCGCCGCAAAGGCCGCGCCCTTATTATTCCAATGAGAATCTCTCTCATGGTATAAAATTTCTTCTTCGCCTTTAAATGCCTGGTAAAGATCTGCGTAAGCGACTCCTTCCTTTTCCAGGTAGGGTACCAGTCTTGCCAGATTATTATTTTCCGTGACCTTAAAGCTGTCATAGTAAGGCATGTTCTCCGGATAAAGAGAATTTTTATTCGGAGCTACCGTAAACAAAAAATCCACGCCTCTTGCCCGAAGATTTTCCTGCATCATACTCAGGGTATGGGCAATATTATAAAGGCTCCGGTCAGATAAAAGCTCCAATCCAAGGAAATCATTCAAAGAATCCTTATAATAAAGCCAGTTATCTGTTCCCTGGATCACCCCCTGAGCAGTAGAAGTTCCTAATAATTTTCCATTTATAAGGGCATTGGCTGTCACCAGCTCATTTCGGAAAGCAAAATGATCCTGAAAATACTCGCCGGCCTCGGGCAGCCATTCTACATTTAATCCCTCCTCCGTGACCAAGGAAGGAAACTGGGCAAGTTCCCGGTTTTCCGAGGAAGTTTCCGTCTTTGACGCTGCCATTCCCAGTGAAGGGAGCAGGCAGACAGCAAAAAACAAAATACTATACAGTATCTTACATTTTTTCATAAACTCCTCTCCCCCTAAAACCTGAAATAAATAAACGGATTATACGTTCCACTGGCAAGACTCAGCACACAGATCACCAGACCTGCCAAACTGCATACATAAGCAATCGGCTCATATCCTTTTTTGCCCCGCAGTCTTTCCGCAATCGGAAAGGATGCTGCCACGGCCCCTGCAAGGGTAAGAAGATAAACCGGCGTAAGCTGCTGAAGCGCTGCACTCATGGCTGCCTTGTCCCAATGAAATCCGGTAAACATTTCTTTTACCCAGAACACCCCCTGGGACATGGTATCTGCCCTAAAAAACACAAAACCAACGCACACCACAAGCAAAGCGTAAAAATGCTGGAAAAAGGATTTGATTTTTCCTCCCTTACTTCGGATCCAGGGGAAATATTCTTCCAGCATAAGGAAAAATCCGTGGTAAATTCCCCAAAAAAGGAAATTTACCGCAGCTCCATGCCAGATTCCTGTACAAAGAAATACAATCATTTTATTGATGACTGTCCTTCTCTTTCCTTTCCTGTTTCCACCTAAAGGTATGTACAGATACTCCTGGAACCAACCGGAAAGAGAAATATGCCATCTCCTCCAGAATTCCCGGATGCTTCCTGAAATATAGGGATAATTAAAGTTCTCCTTAAAATGAAATCCAAATATCCATCCAAGGCCAATGGCCATGTCGCTGTAGCCGCTGAAATCAAAATAAATCTGCAGCATGTAGGATATAGCCCCGATCCACGCTCCGGCTATATTGATTTCTCCCCAGGGCGCGCCAAACAGTGTATCCGCAACGGCGCCCATGGTATTTGCGATAAGGACTTTCTTTCCAAGTCCTGCGATAAAACGCCGGATACCTTGGCTCACCCCATCCAGAGTCTGGGAACGCTTGTCAATCTCCTCCGCAATATCATGATACTTAACAATAGGTCCGGCAATCAGCTGGGGAAAGAAGGAAATATATAAAAGTACCTTCCCATAATTTCTCTGAGATTCTGTCACATCCCTGTATACATCGATCACATAGGACATTGCCTGGAAGGTAAAGAAGGATATCCCGATGGGCATCCGGATCTGCGGCACCGGCACAGAGAGTCCGGTAATCCCATTAAAGGATTCCACTAAAAAGCCTGTATATTTAAAGATCACTAAAATAGCCAGATTAAGGATCACAGCCACACATAGGATCTGTTTCTTCCTTTCAGGATATTTTCCAATGAGAAAGGCGCATAGGTAATTAAAGAAGGACGAGGCCACCAGCATCAGCAGGTAGACCGGTTCTCCATATCCGTAAAACAACAGGCTCGCAATAAGAAGCATGACATTTTTCGCCCGGATTCCCGGCAGCACCAGATGCAGTCCAAAAACTACGGGCAGAAAAATGCACAAGAATATCATTGAACTGAAAACCATAGCAACTGTCTACATTCTTATATGCTTAAATTCCAGACACACCAAGAACGATTTCCTTTCCCTGTTGATTTCTAAAAAGATTTACATAGAAGGTGGAGTAATTCAGGATCAGATCCTTGCCGTCGCCGTAACAGCTGTCCATAACCTTTGTCTTTTTTGGTCTTCCAAGAAGGCTCCTAAGCTGTGCCGCATCCTTTTCATAAGCGGAAGCGGAGCGCAGGCGGGCGCTCTTTGTCTGATTTACCACTCCTGTTTTAGAATCAAATACATAGAATTTTCCATTTACCACATAGATGCCCCTCAGCATACGGCCCTCTGATCCAAATCCGTAGACCTTACCGTTAATATTTTTTATGGCTGGCACATTGGTTCCATAGACTTTTCTTCCTGCATAAGCCGCCCCGTTGGCCCCGAAATAATATCTGCTGACCACGGATTTTCCTTTTTTAACTTCCCGGACTGTTTTCCAGGTGTTTCTTACCTTCTGTCCGTTTTCATAGAAATAGATTTTTCCATTTTCCTTCTGCAGACCGGATTTTACATTTTCCGCCATAACAGCCACCGGCTCTGTCACCGCAGAAACCGGAGCCTGCAGACAAAGGCCGCAAAGGGCTGCTGCCAAAAACTTTTTCCACTTTTTACTCATTCTGTTTCCTCCTCTTTTCTTTTGCGCATAGTGCGCATCTCTGCGGCGTAAGCCGCATTTTTTTAAGTCCCCCCAGCTTGGCTACAGTGCATCAAATTTGCAACGCAGCAGTGCTGCGGGGTTTTTTACCCTCGCGGCAACTGCCAAATGAACAGGCAAGCATGTCCGCTTGGCTCGTTGCTCACGGTAATAAAGGTTTGCCATAAAAATATGACAAACCTTTATCCTGCACCAGATTTTATTTTTTCTTCCAAGTTATATTACAGCAGTACGTTAAATGTCTTCTGGGTCTTATAAACTTTCCCTTCCATGGCTGAGCGTTTCTGCTGGTACCATTTTCCTTTTCTCAGGGAAGAATATCTGTTTGCATTGGTGTCATAAGTATACCATGTATTACCGATCTTGATTTCCACCCATCCATGGGCTTGCCAGTTTTTCTGGTTAAAGGCGTTGCTGGTGCCAATGCAGATACGCACTGGAAGTCCGGTTGCCCGCTTTGCTAAAAAGGCAAATGCCGCTGCGTCGTGATAGCAGCTTCCTCTTTTTGTAGTCAGCATTTGCTTGGCATAGGTGTATTCCCATCCGCTGGTAGGCTTAAAGCCCATTACACGCTGGTATTTAAACTTCTTGGTACAATAGGTAAACAATTTTTTAAGCGCGGTACTGTCTGCTGTACTTTCTGTGATCTTTCCGCTCTTAAGGATCTTGTCCATCGTTTTCACCAGTGCTGCATCGATCTTTTTGCTCTTTTGCAAAACACCCTGGGAATTAAAGTAATAGGATGTGTTTCCTATTGTGTACCAGCCGGTTTTTCTTGCGCCGTTAGCGCCGAAATAATACTTTTTTCCGTCAATCTTATTCCAACCGGTAACCTTTTTTCCCTTAAAGTAATAGCAGTAACC
>DWYZ01000284.1 GCA_019118425.1 Candidatus Blautia faecavium
TGCGTCAATAATGGTAGATTTGGAAGTTTACTTCCAAACTTCTTTCTCATTACATACAACTGTCATCATTAAAATCCCTATGATGATAATCAAAAATATTATAACATGCCATTCTATACAGATACAAAGAAATTTTGTATATAATAGTCTTATCGGTCAGCCAAATCTGCCAGTTTCCTCATCCTCATCAAATCTTCATGACTTAACTGAATATCAGCCGCCACAACATTTGTTTCAATCTGTTCCGGCTTCGTCGCTCCATTCAACAGATTGATCTGTTCGTCCTGATTCATCACCCATGCAAGCGCAAGGCTGGAAACAGAGCAGTTATATTTCTCACACAGAGGCGCCCAGGCATCCATCATATCCATGGCCCTTGCCATTTTATCAGGCTGGAACCATTTTTTATTGGCGCGTGCCCCGGTGGGGACATAATCCCTTGGAAGCTTTCCTGCCAGAAGTCCCTGCTCTAATGGAGAATATGCCTGCAAGGTGATCTGATTTTCCTTGCAGACAGGTAAAAGGTCATCTTCTACCTGACGGTCCAAGATACTGTATTTTCCCTGTACAATGTCAAGCTGTCCGTATTTTAAGTATTCCCTGATCTGCGAAGGAGTGACATTGGCCGCTCCGATCGCCCGGATCTTTCCTTCCTTTTTTAATTCATTCAGGACTCCCACCGTCTCGCTGACAGGGGTATAATAAGGTTCTACAGACTGCCAATGGGTCATATACACATCTATGTAATCTGTCTGAAGTCTCTTCAGGCTTTCCTCTACCTCTTCGCGGATGGATTCCGGAGACAGATTCTTATATAGCTGTACATCTCCGACTTTGTTAAATGGCGTTCCTTTTCTGTTCCATACAAGTCCACATTTTGTGATTACCACTACTTTCTCACGGTTCAGCTGTTTTAATGCCTCTCCCAGGATTTTTTCGCTGTTTCCAAAGTTGTACCCCGGCGCGGTATCCACCAGATTGATCCCCAGCTCCACCGCTTTCACAATGGTCTCTATACAGACCTTAACATCTGCTTCCCTGTTCCACGCCGGGCCTCCTCCGATAGCCCAGGTGCCAAGTCCTATTTTGGAAATCTCTATGCCGGATTTCCCAAGCTTCATCATCTTCATATAAAACCTCTTTATTCATTACTGGTCACACGTTCTGGTGTGACGTGTAACCTTTATTCTGCCTGCTGTTTATAATACATTTCCAGGCGTTCCTCCACCTGCTGCCGGCTTACAACCCCAGTGGTGGCGCCGATGCTCTGTACGCTCACAGACGCGGTCACATTGGCAAATTCCCCGCATTCCCTCAGGTTTTTTCCTTCCAGGAGCGCTGCGATAAATCCAGCGGCGAAATTGTCTCCCGCTCCGATGGTATCCAAAGCCCAAATTCCCTGCACTGCGGGAACCGCCATAGCGCCCTCTTCCTTTCCCTTAATATAACAGCCGCGCTTTCCGGTCTTTATGACCACATGTTTTAATCCACAAGCTAAAAATACATCCGCGATCTCATCCAGATCTGTTTTTCCTGTCAACATACATGCTTCTTCATAGTTAGGCAGGAAATAGTCTACATAACTTAATGCTTCCCGGATATCTTCCAGAGTCTCTCCTAACCTTGCCTTGATCATATCTGCGCAGATGACCATCTTGCTTTTCTTTGCCTCCTTGAAGATGTGCACAAGAGCCTTACCATCCAGAAGGGGATTATTAAAAATACTGGCAAGAGAAAGGATCCTGCCCTGTGAAAAGCGTTTCAGCTCTATGTCCTCAATGGTCATCTTCCATAGACTTCCGTTTCGGTTGGTTATAAAGGTGCGTTCTCCGTCCTCCGTCACCAGGCCTACATTGATGGATGTATCGATACCCTTTTTCACTTTTACGCTTGTATGATCCACCCCGTTTTTTATACAGGATTCTATGACATATCTGCCAACGGCATCATCGCCTACCATACTCATCAAAGCTGCTTTTTTCCCAAGTCTGGAAAGGATGGTCGCCTCGTTGATGGCGTCTCCTCCGATCGTCATGGAAATCTGTTCCAGAGGATAAGATTCTGTCTCAAACATGTCTCTGCTCACAGGGCGGAGGGGAATGTCCACGATCGCAGCGCCTACACAGATCACGTCAAGTTCTTTTTCCAATGCTATTCCGCCTTTCCATCTGCGCCGAACAGATAAATTTTTTCCAATGCTCTTTGTTTTACAGCAGCTCTCACTGCTCTCTCAAGCTCTAAGAAACTGTTGTTTACATTTTCCTCTACAGCTTTCATTGCCGCCTGACACAGTTCTGTGTGGATATTTATTTTTGCGATTCCCAGGGAAATGGCGGTGCGGATATCCTCATCTCCGATCCCGGAGGCTCCATGAAGGACCAAGGGAACAGATACTGCGTCCCGTACCTTTTCCACTACCTCGAAGTTAAGCTTCGGCTCTGAAGTATAAACACCGTGCTGGTTTCCTATGGCAACGGCTAAAGAATCACAGCCTGTTCGTTCCACGAATTCTGCCGCGGTGGACGGATCCGTGTACTGGTAATTTGCCAGCGCTTCTTCATAAACCGTTTCGTTTCCCACATGTCCCAGCTCTGCTTCCACGGGGATGCCCAGCGGATGAAAATAGTCCACTACTTCTTTTGTAAGCCGGATATTTTCTTCGAATTCATAGGCGGAGGCATCCCGCATGACTGAATTCATCCCATGGTTATATGCGTTCTGGACGATTTCCATGCTCCGTCCGTGGTCCCAATGGGTGATGACGGGCACAGATACTTTTTTTGCCATGGAGACCATCATATGGCAAAAATCCTCAAAAGAGGTATTCCCTACAAATCCTGTACCAAAGGAGATAATGATCGGCGCCTTTGACTCTTCTGCAGCATCCATTACCCCCATAAGCATTTCCGCGTTCCACACATTAAAATGAGGAATCGCATATTTTCCTTCTTTGGCTTTATTTTCCCAATATCTAATGTCTGCCAGCATTTATTTTTTCCTCCTATGCGTCGCTGATCCTGATCACTCCCTTGATCATTTCCCGTTTACAGTTCACAGACTCTTCAAAGGCCCTCTGTACATCCTGGTAATCGTAAACATGGGTTACCATAGACTTTACATCAAATTTTCCGGATGAAATGGCTTCGATAGTCATGGGATAGTTATTGGCATAGCGGAATACCGTCTGTATGGTCACTTCCCGGTTGATCTTCAAGAAATTAATGGGTACCTCTCCGGAAATGGTCCCTACGATCATGATCTTTCCGCCTCTTGCCACAATGTTCGGCGCGGTTTTTGCCGTTGCCATAGATCCGGCGGTTTCAAATACAATGTCAGCCCCAAAATCTCCCAGGATTTCTTTACACCTTTTTTCTGTATCTTCTTCCATGCCGTTTATCACTTCCATAGCGCCCAGTTCCTTCGCTTTTTCAAGGCGCTTGGAAAGTACATCCACCACCACGATCTCTGAGGCTCCCAGACATCTGCACGCCTGGAGAGTCATAAGTCCGATGCATCCCGCTCCAAGGATCACGATCTTCTTTCCAAGACGGGCGCCTCCCTCAAGGGCTGCATGCATTCCCACTGCCGCCGGTTCCACCAATGCGCCTTCCATGGTATCCATATTGTCCGGAAGCTTATATGTAAAGTCCTCCGGATGGCAGAGATAATTGGTCAATGCGCCTTTATAATTAGGCTGCGTGGCCATAAAATCCACATCCGGACAAATATTGTATTTTCCTTCCAGACAATATCTGCAGGTGCCGCAGGGAACTCCAGGTTCTATATTCACCCTGTCCCCGGGTTTAAACTTTTTTACTCTGCTTCCCACCTTCACCACTGTGCCGGCACATTCATGGCCGAGTCCTATTTTTTGATTCGGATCTTTCGGCGGGATAAAAGGGCCTGATTCAAAGCCGTGCACGTCGGAACCACAGATTCCTACGTATTCAACTTTGATCATTACTTCGTTTTCTTTTGGTTCCGGCACCGGGGCGTCCTTAATTTCCATTCTGCCCGGAACAACCAGAATCGCTTCTGAATTTTTCATATATCTGCTCCTGGACTCTCAGTCCTCATAATCATAGGTAAAGATTACCTTAATCGCTTCTTTCTTCGCCATAGCTTCAAAACCTTCCTCCCATTGGGAGAGTCCCAGCCTGTGCGTGATCATCGGCTGTACCTTAATGCTTCCGCTGGCCAGAAGCCGGATGGCGTTCCTCCAGGAGGTGGAATCATAGGCCATGTGGCCGATAATGCTTTTATTCCACGAGGTAATATCGTTAATAGAAAATTCCAAAGGTTTAAATCCCATTCCTACACGTACCACCTCTCCGTTGGGACGTAGCATCTCGATAGCTTGTTTTAAAGCGATATTTGCGCCGGAGCATTCCACAACAAGTCCAAGGTTATCTCTTCCGCAGATTTCCAGACAGCGCTTTACCACGTCTTCTCTGGAGCCGTTTACCACATGGGTGGCGCCCAGTTCTTTCGCGATCCCGAACCGGATCTTGGTATCCTCTTCCAGTCCTACCATGACGATATTAACAGCTCCCATGATCCTGGCGATCTGTACGGAAAAGAGTCCCAGCGGGCCTGTTCCGAAGACTACCACATCCTGCCCCGGAAGCAGGTGCGACTGCTGCGCTACCGCTTTATAGGCATTGCAGATAGGGTCAAGAACTGCAGCTTCTTCATATTTTACATTTTCCGGAATTTCCCAAATGGCATGTTTATGAATGCGAAGGATCTCTCCAGGCACAAGACAGTATTTAGAAAATCCGCCTCCCCAGGTGTTATTGTCAAGACCCAGGTTTACTTTATTTTCACAGCAAAGGAAATCTCCCTGTTCACATGCCGGACACACGCCACATACATGAGCGCTGTTATCGGATACGACTCTCTGGCCTACATGCCAGTCGGTCACCTTAGCGCCTGTTTCCACTATCTCTCCAGCGAACTCATGACCCCGTATGGAGTTAAATTCATCTGAGCCGTTATCCACCTTGTAGTGCTTCATATCCGCTCCGCAGATGGCAGCCGCCTTTATTTCGATGATAATGTCCTCCGGGCCGCAGACAGGTTTCGGTACGTCGATCATCCGGTATCCGCCGAATTCTTTTCCGTATCTTGCCAATGCTTTCATTCTTTCCTTTCCTCCTCCTTTTCAAATAAATAATTTTTACTTCGGGTTTCCAAGATATCCTGGCCAGGATTTCTTTTATGTGTATATTTTACAATTTAATTTGGTTGATGTCAACATTTTTCTGTGTTTCAGAAATTTATTTTTTCCGAAACAAAATTATTTTCCAGGAAATAGTTTTTGTTTTAAAACTATTTTGGTACGAAATTGTGCAATATATACAATTTCGCCTTCTGGTTTTTTACAGTAAAGATTTTAAATATGCCATGGACGCGGAAAAATCTTCATCCATCTGGGGCTCGCACTTGGCTTCAAGGGTGATTGTTCCTGTATAGCCGTCCTGTTTGAGCGCTTCGATCTGTCCTTTGATATCCGTCACCCCAAGCCCCAGGTGCTGCCAGTGCATTTTTCCGTCAATTATTCTGCCGTCCTTTAAATGCACATTCCGTATAAAAGGTTTTAAACGTTCATATCCCTCTTTAAAGTGCACCTGTTCTGCTTCATAGAAATTGCCCGTATCCCATACGCATCCAAAATTCGGGTGATTCACCGCTTTCATAAGGCGGAGGCAATTTTCAGTAGTATCCGCCCAGGTGCCGGGGAGATTTTCCAGCTGTACACTAAATCCTCTTTCCGAAGCCATCTCCACCGTCTCTCTCATCATATCCGCCACGCGGAAAAAATCCTCCTGTTTATCTTTTACATCCCTTTCCACCCCAAAGATGATAAGGGTTTTGACGCCGATCGCATCCGCAAGGTCCATGCTCATGGAAGCCAGATAGTTTTTATGTAAAGGCATGAGATCGCTGTAAAGGCTTGGTTTAAAAAGGCCCGGCGAAACGGCAGAAAAAGTAATTCCGTACTCGTCGCCGTACTTTTTCATACGATCCCATGCGCTTGCCTCGCAAAGGGGAAATCGCTTCGCCTCTACCATCCGTATTTCGAAATTTGTCACCCCTTCTTTTACCGCAGTTTCAAAGATCCTCGGGAAAGCCCCGGAGGAACGGTCTGTTAAAACTTCATCTGTAACAGTGGATAAAATCATGGTTTTCTCCCTTCATTTGTTTTGTTTCAAAAATATTTTTTCTGTTTCAAATCATCTTTTACTATATTTTTCTTCATATTCATCCCGGCCCGTATGAACCTGAACATTCTCTCCGCCCCATTTAAAAATAATTCTTCCGCATTTTCCAAGGCCTCTTCTATAGGCATCACGCCGTTTACCGTTGTAATAACAGAATCCACTCCGCAGGCATACAGCTCTTCCGCTCCTTTTCCCATGCTGCCCACGATAGCCGCACAGGGGATCCCATATTTTTTCGCAGCCATTCCCACTCCAAAAGGAACCTTTCCATAGACTGACTGGTGATCCATCCTTCCTTCTCCCGTAACGATCAGATCCGCGTCCTGGATCAGCTGATGGAAATTTAAAATAGAAAGTATGCACTCTATCCCTTTTTGCAGCTCCGCCTGGGCGAAGGCCAAAAGGCCGGCTCCCAGTCCGCCTGCCGCTCCAGCTCCCGGCACAGCCGAAAAATCTCTGCCGAAGGTTTCACAGAGTACCTTTCCGTAATTTCTCATTCCCTCCTCTAAAAAAAGGATATCCTCACCAGAAGCGCCCTTCTGCGGGCCAAAAATGTAAGTCGCTCCTGTTTTTCCGACCAAAGGGTTGGTCACGTCGCACATAACCGTAAATTCCGCCTCCTTTAAGGAGGGCTTCATCTGTGAAATGTCGATCTTTTTAATTTTTATAAGATTCTCCGGAACAGGAGAAAGCTCCGCACCCTCTTCATCAAAAAAACGCGCCCCTAAAGCCGCTGCGCATCCAATCCCTCCATCGTTTGTGGCGCTTCCTCCTATGGCGATGTAAAATCTGCGGATTCCTTGCTCCAGCGCGTCCGCGATCAGTTCTCCTGTCCCGAAGGTATTGGCCCTTCGGACATTTCTCTCTTTTTCCGGAACAAGAGTAAGGCCGGAGGCCTCCGCCATTTCGATGATCGCGCGGTCCTCATGAAAAATCCCATATACCGCCTCTATCTTTTTTCCCATAGGGTCATGTACCTGCGCGGTACAATACCTTCCCTTTGCGGCGGATACCACTACTCCCACGGCCCCTTCTCCTCCATCAGAGACAGGGATCCCTAAAGTCTCGCAGCCCGGAAATATAAGCCTGGCCTTTTCCTCTAAAAGTTCGCAGATCCTTTCTGCAGTCAGAGAACCTTTAAAGGAGTCCGGCGCAAATACTATTTTCATTGTCCTCCCTCCGTTCTTTTCCTATATAGTCATAAATCCCTGACATGCAGGGATTTATGTTTTTATTCGTTACTGGTCACACATTGACCAGTAACGGGCAATTTGGCATTTAAAATTCGCTTCGCTTTAGCCAAATTGCCTGTTGAATCATGCTGGCCCGTAACCACGCAGCAGGTGCGTGGTTCGGGTGTGACATATATCTTTTATTCCCGCCGGCAGCGCTTCAAATTTGATGCCCCGCAGCTTGCCGAGGGGTTTTGACTTAAGCCATGGAAATAGGGCCGCCTCTCAATTTTCCAGCCGTAACGATCCTATCTATCGCTACCATATAAGCCCCCATCCGCATGGTAGTGTTCTTCTCCTTCGCCATAGCGTCTACATCATTGTAGGCCTTGAGCATAATCTTTTTAAGCGTTTTATTTACTTCCTCCAGGTCCCACGCCATACTTTGGATATTCTGTACCCACTCAAAATAAGACACCACCACTCCGCCGGCATTTGCCAGGATATCGGGAACTACGACGATTCCTCTTCTTTCTAAAATTTTATCCGCCTCTACTGTTGTCGGTCCGTTGGCAGCTTCGATGATCACTTTTGCCTGAATCCGTTCCGCGTTATCCGCGGTGATCTGGTTTTCCAGGGCAGCCGGGATCAGGACATCACATTTGCAGGTAAGCAGCTCGTCATTTGTCAGATGTTTTACCCCTTCTCCCTGATAATTTTTCAGACAGTTCTTTTTATCCGAAAGGTACTGGCTGATCTGGGGGATATCCAGTCCGTCTTCTTTATAGACGCCGCCGGAATAATCGCCGGCCGCCACAATCTTTTTGCCGGACTCATAGAGAATGCGGGCCGCCGTGCCGCCTACATTTCCCATCCCCTGGATTGCATAAGCCTGCGTGTCCGGATCCATCCCCATATTTTCCAAGCATTGAAGGGCAATTATGGTAACGCCCCGTCCCGTTGCCTCCGTCCTTCCGATGGAACCTCCGATCTCCACCGGTTTTCCTGTCACTACCCCAGGAACCGCATGTCCCTTAAACATGCTGTATGTATCCATGATCCATCCCATCACTTCTCCGTTTGTATTCACATCAGGAGCTGGGATGTCCTGATCCGGTCCGATCACAGGCAGGATCCTTGTGGTATATCTTCTGGTAAGACGGATCAGCTCTTCGCGGGAGAGCTCTCTTGGATCTACTTTAACCCCTCCCTTAGCCCCTCCATAGGGAATATTTACCACCGCGCATTTAAAGGACATCCATGCAGACAGTGCTTTTACCTCGTTCAGATCAGAATCCTGATGATAGCGGATCCCGCCTTTATAGGGACCTCTCGCGCTGTTGTGCTGGACACGGTAGCCTTCGAAAACACGGATTTCTCCATTGTCCATTTTCACAGGAATGGATACCGTCAGCTCCCGTTCCGGATAGCGCAGGGTTTCGTACTCGCTTCTTTGCAGGCCCAGCTTTTCAGCCGCCTCATCCAGCACATGAAGCATGTTTTCATAGGGATTGTAAGCTTGTTCCTTCATTTTTTTCCTCCTTCTGACGCATTTTACTCATGGTAGTTTTACTTTGCTTTCCTATCAATAACCGAACTTAATTGTCCTTCTTTCCTTTCAGGATCAGTCTACAAACTCAAATCCCACTTCTTTTAATTTGTCATCCACCCAAGGGCGCTCCCAGCCTTTGCCGGTGAGGATGCCTTCTAATTGTTTTTCTTCGCTTGCATTTGTTGCTTTCGCCTTTTCAGCGATTTCCTTTGCGTATTTCGGATCGATCACAAGGAGCCCGTCCGAATCGCCCACGATGATGTCTCCCGGATTGATCACTATTCCGGCAAAGGAAACAGGGAAATTCATTTCTCCCGGACCGTTTTTATACGGACCGTTTGGCGTAACGCCTTTGGCATACACCGGAAAGTCCATCGTCCTAAGTCCTCTGCTGTCCCGCACGCAGCCGTCAATGATGATCCCGGCCAAGCCTCTGCTCTTTGCGTAATTACTCATGATCTCTCCGCAAAGGGAACGGCTCAGGCTTCCTTTGTTGGCCAGCACGATCACATCTCCCGGCTGCGCCATATCCAGAGCTTTGTGAAAGAGAAGATTATCCCCTGCCGGAGCGTTTACCGTAAATGCGGTTCCAAGGATACGCGCATCCGGATTAAGGGGAAAAATACTGTGGTCCACCGCGGCGATCCTGCCCATATTGTCATCGATGTTCGCCACAGGGATTCCCCGGAACGCTTCCACCAGCTCTCTTGCCGGCCTTTCAAAATTTCTTCTGATCCTACATCCTACTGCCATAATTTCCTCCTTCTGACGCAATTTACTCAAAAAGTATATTGTCTGCGTCAATAATGGTAGATTTGGAAGTTTACTTCCAAACTTTTTCTTTCTTTAGCTGCATCATAGCATAGAACTTTATAATTGAAAAACGAATAATTTCTTTGTATAATATAAACATCTTTTATAATTATCAAGGAGGAAGCACTGTGAATCTTGCTGATATTGAGACCTTTTTAACAATCGTTGATACAAAAAGTATTACAAAAACCGCCGAGCTTTTATTTTTATCCCAGCCCACTGTCAGCCATCGTCTCCGTGCCCTGGAAAATGAACTGGGCTTTCCTCTCATCATCCGCAAAAAAGGGCATAAGCAGGTAGAATTGACGCCAAAAGGCACAGAATTCATCACCATCGCAGAACGCTGGATCTCTCTTTGGAAAGAAACCCAGTCCCTCCTTATGAACCAGGAGCAGAAGCTCCTTGTAATAGGCTGCACGGACAGCTTAAGCACTGCTCTTTTAGCTCCCTTATACCGGCAGATTCTTAAAGATGATCACCGTATGGACCTGCATATACGCACCCACCAGTCTTCCGAGCTTTATAATCTCTTAAATAACCATGATATTGACATTGGGTTTGTATACCATCATCTCCACTATAAAAACATCATCTCCGAAAGGATCTATGAGGAAAAGCTTTATCTGGTCCAGTCCGCAGCGCCGGCTGTCCCTAAACCTTTGGTACATACAGACGAACTGGACGCCTCCAGGGAATTGTTCCTCAGCTGGGATAATAATTTCCAGATCTGGCACGACCGCTGGCTGGCCGCTTCCTCCCGGCCCCACATCGCCGTTGATACCATCACCTTGCTGGGCCGCCTCTGGCAGGATCCCAGCAACTGGATGATCGCTCCGGAATCCGCCATTATAGAAGTGTCCCGCTATCGTCCTGTTTACGTGAGCAGGCTGATCAACCAGCCCCCTAACCGCGTCTGTTATAAGATCACCCATAAAAATCCCAAGCTCACTAACGAAAGGGCAGTCGCTCAGTTTGAGGAGATCCTGGAGACATATTTAGAGAAACGTAAGGTAAGCATTCCTATTGGGGAAATTTTCGGAGGGCAGATAGCAGCAGAATAAAAAGTCCGCCCTCGGCTTCTAAAAGAAGGGATTTTCCCCTTCTGAGACAGGAAAATCCCCTGCTTTATACTGCGCAGAGCAATATAAAGCAGGGGACTTTCCTGATTCGTTTAAAGTGAGAGGAATAAATCTATCAAAAAGTTGAAATTGTCTATTTTTTCAGTTCTTCTACTGCCTCTTTTATGCGTGCGCAGGCTTCTGTCAGATCTTCATAGCTGCACGCGTATGAGAGCCTGAGATATCCTTCCCCCTCAGATCCAAAGGAGGAACCGGGCACCATCGCTACCTTCGCCTTTTCCAGCAGATATTCCGCTGCCTCCATGGAAGTCATTCCAAGGCTCTTAATATTTACGAAAATATAAAACGCCCCCTTGGGATCGTTGCAGCTGATGCCGTCGATCTCGTTTAAAGCTTTTACCACATAATTCTTTCTCCGCTCATATTCCTTTCTCATGGCTTCCACTTCCTCAGCGCATTCCTTTAACGCTGTGACAGAAGCCTCCTGGACAAAGGAAGAGGCACAGGTAACTGTATACTGATGCACACGTACGCAGGCAGAGATAATCTCCTTAGGAGCGCATATATAGCCCAGTCTCCAGCCAGTCATAGAATAGGCCTTTGACACGCCGCTTAATTTGATGGTACGCTCCTTCATTCCTGGCAGGGACGCAATACTGATATGCTTCTCCCCATCGTACACAAGCTGCTCATAGATTTCATCAGACAGAACCAAAAGATCGTTTTTTACTGCAATATCCGCCAGTTTTTCCAAGGTTTCCCGGGAGAATACCCCTCCGGTAGGATTGCTCGGGTCTACGATCACGATCATCTTCGTTTTATCTGTAATCTTACTTTCCAGTTCCGAAAAATCAATCTGATAGTTATTTTCTTCTTTAAGGCTGTACGTCACCGGGACCGCACCCAGGGAGCTGGGGACATGAATATAATTCAGCCATACAGGATTAGGAACAAGGATTTCATCTCCTTCGTTTAAAAAAGCCGCCATGGAAGCATAGGTTCCCTCTCCCACCCCTACTGTCACCAGCACTTCCGAGGGGTCGTACTCTATATGATTTTTTTCCTTTTCAAACTCCGCGATAACCTGGCGAAGCTCTGGAGTTCCGTAGTTTGAGGTGTAGAATACATTGCCTTTAGCAAGACTTTCATTGGCTGCTCTTTTAATTTTTTCCGGGGTGTCAAAATCAGGGCGGCCAATCTCCATATGAATGACCTTTTCCCCTGCCTGCTGCATTTTCGTGGCTTTTTCCATTACAGCTCTGATCCCGGAAAAAGGCATAGCTTCCATTCGTTTTGCTGGTTCGTAATTCATATCGCTTCTCTCCTTAAATAAACTTTTTTATACGCTATTTACTTTGTCTGGAAATTCTTTACATGGATCCCTTCTCTTTCAAACTCTTCCCGTATTCTTTTTACAAAGGCAAAGGCTTTCGGGCCGTCTCCATGTACGCAAAGGGTATCCCCTCTGATCTCCAGCTCTTTTCCGTTAATGGAAGTGACTTTTCCTTCTTTTACCATACGTATACACCGCTCTATGGCCAGATCCTCATCTGTGATCATCGCCCCCTCCATCTTTCGGGGAACCAAAGAAAGGTCATCCATATAAGCCCTGTCAACAAAAATCTCCGACGCTGTCTTTAACCCGATCTTTTCCGCCTCTTCCCCAAGCACAGCTCCCGCGCAGTAAAAGATCATCAAAGACGGATCAATTTCATAGACAGCCTCGCAGATCGCCCGGGAGGTTTCTCTGTCATACTGGCAAAGATTTCCCAAAGCCCCATGAGGAGCCACATGCTGCAGGCTGAGCCCATAGCTTTTTGCAAACCCCATAAGAGCTCCGATCTGATACTTCATATAATTTTTTACTTCTTCAAAGCTTAAGACCATCTTCCTGCGGCCAAACCCCATAAGATCCGGATAGCCGGGATGGGCTCCTACCGCCACGCCTCTCTCCCTGGCCATTTTCACCACTTTATCCATGACCATAGGATCGCCGGCATGATAGCCGCAGGCTACATTTGTAGAGGTCACATAGTTGATCATTTCCTCATCTTTACCCAGTTTATAAGAACCGAAGCTTTCGCCCATATCGCTGTTTAAGTCAATCTGATACATTCTTCCCTCCTTCTGACGCCCACGCCCTTTACTCGCGAAGTACGTTGGCTGCGTCAATAATGGCAGATTGAGAATTTACTCCCAACCTTTTTTCTTTTATTTATTTACCACATTTACCGGCGCGCCATCCAGGAAAGCCTGGATATTAGCCACTGTAATATCCATGATCCTCTGGCGGGACGCCTGGGCTGCCCAGGAAATATGGGGCGTGATCAGACAATTTTTTGCCTTTAAGAGAGGGTTGTCTCCCTTGATAGGCTCTGTGGACACCACGTCCAGGCCTGCCGCATAAACTTTTCCGCTGTTTAAAGCGTCTGCCAGATCCTGTTCCACCACAAGCTGTCCCCGGCTGTTATTGATCAGGATCACACCATCCTTCATCTTTGAAATATTTTCTTTATTGATGATCCCTTCCGTCTCCGGGAAAAGAGGACAGTGAAGAAAGATCACATCTGATCTTTCCAAAAGCTCATCTAAAGAAACATACTCCGCCAGCTTCCTTCCCTCTTCTTTTTCATGGGCGTCATATGCCAGGACCTTCATATCCAGGGCATTTAACAGTTTCGCGGTGGCCTGCCCGATCCTTCCAAGCCCGATGATGCCGGCTGTTTTTCCGTAAAGCTCTATCATGGGATAATCCCAGTAACACCAGTCTGCATTGTTTTCCCATCTGCCTTCTTTCACTGTCTGGTCATGATGGCCATAATGAGAACAGATTTCCAGAAGAAGCCCCAAAGCGTACTGTCCTACGATCTGTGTGCCATAGGTGGGCACATTCACAACCGGGATCCCTTTCTCCTTCGCGTACGCGTAATCCACCACATTATAGCCGGTGGCAAGTACGGCGATCAGCTTAATATTGGGACATTTGTCCAGAGTCTTTTTAGAAATGGGCGTTTTATTTACCACCACGATCTCTCCATCGCCGATCCGCTCCGGGATCAGGTCTGAATCCGTATAGGAAGTCCTGTCGTATACGGTAAGTTCTCCTAATTTTCCCAATTCTTCCCAGCTTAAATCCCCGGGATTTTCCGTGTATCCATCCAACACTATGATCTTCATTTTCTCCTCCTTATAACGTTAAACATCTTTTTCGGTATTTCCGAATTTTTCTTCTAATTCTTTTAAACGGTTCAATTGCCTGATGTACAGATCCTGGGCAAGATCCAGGCTCACCTGCACAAAACGGATCCTCTTTCCCGGCATACTCTGGGCCAGCAGGGGAAGATCCACCGACACTACGGTTCCTATCTTGGCATATCCCCCTGTACTCTGCCGGTCCGCCAGCATGATGATAGGCTTTCCGTTTGTAGGAATCTGGATCGATCCAAAGGAAATCCCATCGGTATTGATATTCCCATCCCCTCGGTGCTCGATGGGATCACATTCGATCCTGCACCCCATACGGTCAAATTCATTGCTGATGACACCGCTGTGCCAGAAAAAATTTTTCACCCCCTGTTCCGTAAAGGCATCTTCCTGAGGGCCTAAAACCACCCGGAGGACCACTTCTTTTTCCGGAAATTTTTCCTGATAGATTTTTCTTCTCTCCATAAAAGGAAGATCCGCCTTAGGAGCCAGGAAAGAAATTTCATCGCCTTGCAAAAGCTTTCTTCCCTTCATTCCTCCCAGATTATTTCTCAGCAGAGTAGATCTGCTCCCCATGACTACAGGAACATCCAGTCCGCCGGCAAAGGCGATATATCCTCTGCATCCGTTCTTCATTCCCCCGAAGGAAAGGATTTCCCCGGCTTTTATCTTTATGGCCTGATACATGGGAACGGCTTTTCCCTGGACCATTGGGGATAGATCTCCTCCTGTTATAGCAATAACGATATCCTGGTCAAACCGCATCCTCGGTCCCATAAAAGTTATCTCCAATGCAGCTTCCCCCCTGGGATT
>DWYZ01000285.1 GCA_019118425.1 Candidatus Blautia faecavium
CCCTATATGAAACAGGTTCTGAAAAAAGACTATGACTTTAAAAAGATCAGCGCAATGGTGCAGACTAGGATAGAGGTATTTCCGGATATTCCTGAACTTATTGATTTCTTTGAGAAAGTGCCGGAGTATGACGTGTCCATGTACCGCCATAAAAAAATGAAAACTACAGAGGAGACTTCCCTTGCTGTTTTAAAGGAGGTTCTGCCTGTTCTTGAGGAGCAGGAAGACTATACAAACGACCCGCTCTATGAGAGACTAAGCGTTTTTGTAAAGGAAAAGGGCTATAAGAACGGTTATGTAATGTGGCCGCTGCGTACAGCAGTATCAGGAAAGCAGATGACCCCTGCCGGAGCTACGGAGATCATGGAAATTATCGGCAAGGAAGAGACGATCAGCCGAATCAGGGCGGCAATCGAAAAACTGGAAGGATGAAATTTGAAATACTTTCCAATCAGCCCAAACGGCATGGCAAGTGTGTCTGAATGAGGAAAATATGAACAGAAATCCATCTCAAAAAAGAGCGATCGCTCACCTGTCAGGTCCAATGATGGTCCTGGCAGGTCCCGGATCGGGGAAAACTTCCGTAATCGTAGAGAGAACTGCATACATGATCGAACAGGGGAAGATACCGCCTTCCTCTATTTTGGTCGTGACTTTTTCCAGGGCAGCAGCCAGGGAAATGAAGGAGAGATTTTTAAATTTTACGGAAAAGGAGAGCACACCGGTGACATTTGGGACTTTTCACGGGGTGTTTTACGGAATTTTAAAGCAGGCCTATCATCTGGGAGCAGGAAATATTCTTTCCGAGGAAGAAAAATATAGGATGCTCCATGAGCTTGCTTTAAATCACGCGGGAGAACTTTGTGAGGAAGGGGATTTCTGCGATGAACTGATCAAGGAGATCAGCGTGGTAAAGGGCAACCGGATATCATTGGAGAATTATTACTCTGCAAGCTGTCCGGACGAAGTGTTCCGCGTCATTTACAGAGAGTATAACAGGCTGTGCAGGGAAAAGAGGAAACTTGACTTTGACGATATGCTTCTTTACTGCTATGAACTTTTTACAGAGAGAAAAGATATCCTGGCAGCCTGGCAGAAAAAGTTTCCGTACATATTAGTGGATGAATTTCAGGATATTAACAGACTTCAGTATGATATAGTAAAGCTTTTGGCCGCTCCGCTTAATAATCTGTTTATTGTGGGCGATGACGATCAGTCCATTTACCATTTCCGCGGCGCCCGTCCGGAGATCATGCTGAATTTTACTAAGGATTATCCCGAGGCGGAGACTGTGCTTTTAAATGTGAATTACCGCTGCAGCAAAAACATCCTGGAAAGGGCAATGGCGGTGATCGATCATAACCAAAAACGTTTTAAAAAGAAACTTTCCACCCCAAACGAAAAAGGATTCCCGGTGCTGTGCCGGGAATACTTAAATCCCCGGGAGGAATACCTGGACATAGTAAGGAACTTGAAGAAGCGGTTAAACCAGGGAGAAGATCTGTCAGACACAGCCCTTCTTTTGCGGACAAACCAGGAGGCGGAAGGGCTTGTCAGCGCGTTGATGGAATACCAGGTTCCGTTTACGATGAAGGAGCAGCTTCCCAATCTTTTCCGCCATTGGATCTGTAAAAATATGCTGGCTTACCAAAGATTTGCCCAGGGAGACTGGAGCCGGAAAAACTTTCTGGAGATCATGAACCGCCCTAACCGGTACATCTCAAGGGACGCCCTTACAGAAAACAGGATTTCCTTTGACAGGCTCAGGGAATTTTACAGGGACAAAGACTGGATGTGTGACAGGCTGACTACTATGGAAACCCATGTTAAAATATTGAAAAATCTTCCTCCTTATGCAGGGATGAATTTTATCCGCCAGGGAATGGGATACGAGGAGTACCTAAGGGAGTATGCGGATTACCGAAAAATGAAGCCGGAGGAGCTTACAGAGGTACTTGACCGTCTGATGGAAAGTGCAAAGGGAATGAAAACGCTGAAAGAGTGGGAGGCCTATATAGAGGATTACACGCAGAGGCTTGCCCAGCAGGCGAAAAAGCAGGAGGGAAAAGCAGAGGGCGTGGTGCTCTCTACTCTTCATGGCGTGAAGGGGCTGGAATATGATCAGGTGTACATACTTAATGTAAATGAGGGAAGCATCCCTTATAAAAAAGCAGTCCTTAAAGAAGCAATAGAAGAGGAGCGCAGGCTCTTTTATGTGGGCATGACCCGCGCGAAAAAAAAGCTGACCCTTTGTTATGTGAAACAGCAGTATGAAAAGGAACGGGAACCCTCCCGTTTTTTAAAGGAGGCCGGAGTATGAAGGCAGTGATTTACTATACAGAGATCGCCCAGGGCTATCAGGGCAGGAATATGGAGCATATGATTGGGGAAAAATTATTGGAGGCCGGCCTTTTTAAGGAAAAAGGAAGGAAGCTGGCTTTTGAGCCAAGAGGCAAGGGCGAGCATGGGAAGCCCTTTTTTACTCTTTTGCCTCAGCTGCATTATAATATCAGCCATTCCGGCAGATACGTGCTTTGCATTTTTACCCGTCAGGAAGTGGGGCTTGATATACAGGAACATAGAAAAGTAAATTATGAACGTATGCTGAAACGCATGGTGCCGGAAGAGAGACTCCGGCAGATTTTAGCTTCCCCTCATATGGAAGAAGAATTTTTTAAGGAATGGGTCCTGCGGGAAGCATATGTAAAGTGGACGGGGGAAGGACTGTCAATGGATTTTACCAGGATTCCCATGAACCGCGGCTGGCATGCTGTCCTTAAGTTTTGTGAAGATTACAGTGTGGCTGTCTGGAGCGAAGAGGAAATGGAAATAAGATGGGAACAGGTGGAAATTACACTTCCCTAAAAGAAACAGGTGAAAGGACAGGATGGACAGACAGAGAAACCGAGAGATCAGAACATTTATAATCAATGCTGTCCTGATAGCGGCAGTACTGGGACTGGCGTATTTCGGCTATGCGTTTATTTACAGAGGAAGAACTGAGCCGCCGGTAAGATCCCAGACAACAAACCAGAATGCAGCGGTATACTCTTTAAGAGGACAGATCCAGATGCTGACTTCCCAGGAGGAATTGTCTGCTTTTGCCTTTGAAGACAGAAAAGATGAGAAAGAATATGGAACCTATATCATTCCGGGACTGAATTCTACCAGAACCTTATTGACAGAAGAGGGTACTACACCGGCAATCTGTACTTCCATGACTCCTCAGGGGCTGGCGGTTACAGACAAATATGTGCTTATCAGCGCCTATTGCCATACAGAGCAGCATAACTCTGTGATCTATATGCTTGATAAAGAAACACACAGATTCTGCAAGGAAGTGATCCTCCCTGGAAAGCCTCACGTAGGAGGACTGGCTTATGACGCGGAACATGAAATTTTGTGGTATTCCTCTAATGAGACCGGGATCGCGCAGGCCATCAGCCTTACCATGGAGGCGCTGGAGGCTTACGACTATGAAAACGGGCATCGGCCGATTGCGGTGAATCAGGAATGCAGTCTCTACGGAATTTTAAGGGATTCATTTATGACCTTTTATGAAGGCAGCCTGTATGTGGGATGCTTTATGGAATATTCAGAAAGTGTGATCGCGAGATATGAAGTGGACGGAGAAGGAAATTTAGTGACCAGGCTGGATGACAGCCTGGGAATGGACTTTGAGATGGCAATCCCCCTGGACTATTCGGATATTTCTGAGCAGGCCCAGGGAATGACGTTTTACCATGACAAGCTTTTATTGTCCCATTCTTTTAGCATTCTCCCTTCCAGGCTTGTTTTTTATGAACAGTCTAATACAAGACTTTATGTAAATGAAAATTCGGCGGTAAGCTACCGTTTTCCTGAGCGGATGGAGCAGATTTTTGTAGAAGGAGATGATCTGTATGTTTTATTTGAATCAGCTGCTTATGCCTACAGGGCTTCATCGGTAAATATTGTAGACCGGGTATTGAAACTGAGCCTGGCAAAAATGGATAATGGGTACTAATTCAGGATTGTCCACATATATTAAGTGTAGGAGGTGTTGCGGCAGATGGAGGCAGAGCAGATACAGAACCTGTTTGCAGGAAATATCCGCCAGCTTCTGATGGAAGCAGATCTTGATTATGATAAATTATATGAAATACGCCTCCGGGTAGGGAGACCGCTGTTTTTAACCTATGACGGCGGAGAATGTTTTTTAAAAAGAAAAGAGACAGAGCCCTATCTGGTTACAGCGGAGGATTTAAAAGAAACTTTGGAGTATGTAAGCGGCTACTCTCTGTATGCTTATGAAGAAGAAGTACGGCAGGGCTTTTTAAGCGTGCAGGGAGGACACCGGGTAGGAGTCACCGGAAAAGTGATTTTAAATGGAAATCAGATCCAGGGAATGAAATATATTTCCTGCATAAATGTACGTCTGGCCCATCAAATTAAGGGCTGTGCGGATCCAGTGATGCCCTACATACAAAAAAAGGACTGGGTAGCCCATACCCTGATTATTTCTCCGCCCAGATGCGGAAAGACTACATTACTCCGGGACATTATCCGTCAGATCAGCAACGGAAGAGAAGGAGTGCCAGGGATGACAGTGGGGGTAGTGGACGAGCGCAGCGAGCTGGCTGGCTGCTACCAGGGAATTCCCCAGAACGATCTGGGAATTCGTACCGATATTCTGGACGGCTGTCCGAAAGCAGAGGGGATGCAGATGCTTCTGCGCTCCATGTCGCCCTCTGTGGTGGCAGTGGACGAGCTGGGAGGAGTGGAAGATTTTAAGGCAGTGGAAGCAGTGATCAACTGTGGCTGCAAGCTGATCGCCACATCACATGGAAGTTCTCTGGAGGATATTGCCAGACAGCCCCTTTTTCAGAAATTGCTGGATATGCAGGTTTTTGAGCGTTATATCCTTTTAGGCAGACAGGACAGGGCCGGAGTGGTAGAAGGGATTTTTGACGGGAAAGGACGGTTATGCTGAAAGGAGCAGGAATCCTGCTTATAATCGCTGCAGGAGCCGGGCTTGGCTTTTCCCAGAGCTTTGCCCTTACCGGACGGATGAAGGCATTAAGGACACTCCAGAGACTTGTGATCCTTTTAAAAGGAGAGATACAGTATGGGAACACGTCCCTCCATGATGCTTTTTCAGGAGCGGCGGAAAAAATGTCTGGAGAATATGGGGAGTTTTTGAAAGAGACGGCAAAGCGAATGACCACTTCCCAGGGACAGTCTTTCGGACAGATTTTTCATACATGCGCCAGAGAAAAATTAGGCCATCTTAAATTGTCTGGGGAGGAAAGAGAGGCTTTTTATTCTCTTGGTTATCATTTGGGATATCTGGATCTTCGCATGCAGATCAGACAGCTGGATTTATACGAGGAAGAACTCCGGTATTCTATAGAAGAACTCCAGGCGAAGCTGCCTGAAATGAAAAAAATCTGTCAAAGTCTGGGAATCATGGGAGGAATCTTGCTTGCTGTACTTGTCTGGTGATCCTGACTTGGAAAGGAGGGACTTTTGGAAGTCACTATCATATTTAAAATAGCGGCAGTGGGTATCCTGGTCTCTGTCCTTTCTCAGGTGTTAAAGCACAGCGGCAGGGAGGAACAGGCATTTTTGGTAAGTCTTGCGGGGCTTCTGATCGTACTGTTCTGGATCGTTCCTTACATCTACGATCTGTTTGAAAGTATTCAGCAGCTATTCACCTTATAGGAGGAAGTATGGACATTATAAAAATCTCTCTTTTAGGTCTGGGAGGCGTGATGCTTGGCTTTCTGCTGAAAGGAACCAAGCCGGAATACGTCTGCTTTATCACTATGGGGATCGGGATTTTGATCCTGGCTCTTGCTGTTGGGAAGCTTGGTTATCTTTTTGAAGCCATCGGGAGGATAAGAGAAAGCCTTCCTATAGACAGCGGTTATCTGGCAACACTGATGAAAATGATCGGCATTACCTATATCGGGCAGTTTACCTCCGGAATCTGCAAAGATGCGGGGCATCAGGCCACGGGAGCCCAGATAGAACTGTTTTGCAAACTATCCATTATGGTGCTGAGTATGCCGATTCTTTTGGCACTTTTAGATACGATCGAGGAGTTCCTGGTATGAGATGCCGGGGCTTTTTCTTTTTCCTTTTTTTTCTGCTGATAGGAACGCCGGCGATTGTTTCAGGGGCAGAAAAAGTGCAGACAGAGGAGGCAAAAGAAGAACAGATATCTTCAGGCATGGAGGAAGAACTTTTAGGTGAGATGGATCTTTCAGAAGTTCAGGATATGATGGATGAAATGCTGGGAGAAGACAGTTTCTCTTTTACAGAGGCAGTGAAAAAGCTTATGAAAGGAGAAGAGCTCCTTTCCAAAGAGGCGGTGCAGGAATTGCTGCGCGGCCTTTTCTTTTCCCGTTTTGAAAAGGAAAAAGGAACTTTTATGAAGATTCTGCTTTTGATCCTGGCGGCGGCTGTCTTTGCGAATTTTGCAGAGGTTTTTGATAATGGACAGATTGGAGAGGTAAGCTTTTATGTAGTCTATCTGCTGCTGTTCATGCTGCTGATGGAATCTTTTTCAGAGCTCAGCGGTTCTTTAAACCAGAGTCTGGAATGGATCACCAGATTTATGCAGGTGCTTTCGCCGGCATATTTTCTGGCGGTGGCTGCGTCTTCCGGCACATCCACTGCCCTTGTCTTTTATCAAGGTGTGCTGGTACTGATCTGGCTGATCCAGTGGGTACTTCTGACCCTTATCCTGCCTGCGGTAAATTTATATGTGATTCTGGAGCTGGTGAACCACCTGTCCAGGGAAGAAATGCTGGGAAAGCTGTCGGAGCTTTTAAATACAGTGGTCAGCTGGGGCCTTAAAACATTACTGGGATTTGTGGTGGGGCTGCAGGTGGTGCGGGGCATGGTGGCGCCTGTGATCGATTCCTTAAAACGCACTGCCATCGGAAAGACAGCGGCAGCCATTCCCGGGGTTGGAAATGCGGTAAATATGGTCACCGAGCTGGTGGTCACAAGCGCGGTGCTGGTACGGAACAGCTTAGGCGCAGCCTTTCTTCTGGTGTTCGTCCTCGTTGGGGCCGGACCGGTGATACATTACGGTTTTACTTCTCTTTCTTATAGGTTTCTGGCAGCCATTGCCCAGCCGGTGTCGGATAAAAGGATGGTTGGATGCCTTGCCACTATGGGAGAGGGCTGCGGGATGCTGCTGAGAGTCCTTCTCACAACGGAAATCCTGTGTATGCTGACCTTTATGATTCTGGCTATGAGCTTTGGAGGCGGGGCATGAAAGAAGAATTATATACATGGATCAAAAACCTGGCGGTTTTTTATATATTGTTCACTGCCATCCTGCACCTTGTGCCAAATGGGAAATATGAGCGGTATGTACGTTTCTTTATGGGCCTCCTTTTGATTTTTATGCTTAGTAGCCCGGTGTTTTCTTTGTTTGGGAAGAGCGGAGAGCTTATGGAAAGTTTTCAGGAAAACTATAAGGAGGAGGCAGCCGTCCGGGAGCGGAAGGAGCTTGAAAACCTGCAGGAGTTTTATTTAGAGAAAGGGTATGAATGGGAGAGCAGGGAAAAAATAATGGAAAAATTAAAAGAAAGTGGAATAGAGCTTACGGATGCTGCCGTAAACATAGAGGGAGGGGAGTTTCATGTTATCCTTTATCTGAAAGAGGAACCGGATAAAGAGGAAGAAAGGAGGATCGCAGATGAACTTGAAGCAGCCTTTGGGATCAAAGAAGGACAGTATCAGATCCAGATTAGCGAAGATGGGCTGGCAGCAGTGGGTGACGCTGCTTCTGGTGGGGCTGCTTCTGGCGGTTTTGGCACTGCCGGTGTCGGATGAGGGAGAGGAAAAAGGTACACCCTCTCTTCTGGAAGGGGATGAGAGCCAGGGCGCGGCAAAATCAGAGCTGGAGGCAAAGCTGGAGGATCTTTTAAGCAAGGTGGAAGGTGTAGGAAAGGTACAGGTGCTGTTAATGACAGGACAGGAAAAGGACGTTATGGGATTTGACACCGGGGAGGGGACAAAGGTGAACGGTGCGCTCATTGCCGCCCAGGGAGGGGATGATCCTGTCACTGTACAGAATATTCAGCAGGCAGTTATGGCATTATTTCAGATAGAAGCCCATAAAATTAAAATAATGAAAATGAAATGAGGAGAGAAAAAGTGAAAAAGATCATGAAAAAAAATCAGGTGATCATCACCTCACTGGCGATTTTGATCGCGGTAGCCGGATATCTGAATTTTGCAGATGCGGATCTTGGCTTTCGGGATAAGGAAGCAAGTACAGATTCAAGCAGCATCCTGGAAGATGTAGAATACGATCTCACAGATGAAACAGCCCTTCTGGATGAGAACGGGGCAGATGGCGGGGAAGAGGAGCTGGGATCAGAAGATACCAGTACTCCAGGCGAAGCCGTACTTACCGGTTCCTCTAATTTTGCCGCCCAGGCAAAATTAAGCAGGGAGCAGATCCGTTCTCAAAATAAGGCGGATCTCCAGGAGATCATCAACAATCAGGACATTGCAGATGAGCAGAAACAGGAAGCTATTAATACGATGGTAGCTATGACGGAGCTTACAGAAAAGGAAGCGGCGGCAGAACTTTTGTTAAATGCCAAGGGCTTTGAGAACGTAGTTGTAAACCTTACCGGGGAAACAGCCGATGTAGTAGTGCCGGATATTGATCTGGAGGACGCTAAGAGGGCTCAGATCGAGGATATTGTAAAAAGAAAAACCGGAGTGGCAGCGGAAAATATCATCATTACTCCTTTAAGCGAAAGCAGCGATGAGGCGCAGACCGAGGAGACGGCCGATGAGACCACTTCAGAGGATGTGCAGACAGAGGATGCTTCCGTTTCCTATGAGGATACCTCCATTCCGGAAGACAGCGAAACCTCCGCAGGCACCTATGACGGCTATGAGATTGACACAGAAGGGATTTACGATTAAAAAGCACCCGGCAGGCAAAGGGGAAATATCCTTGACAGCCGGGTATTTCATATACTAGAATAGGACTGTTGTTAAGAAGTGGAAGGAAAGTATAGGAGGCAAAACGTGTCAAAGTATACGAAAGAAATAGAAAAAAGAAGAACCTTTGCCATTATATCCCACCCGGATGCAGGCAAAACGACTTTGACGGAAAAATTTCTGCTGTATGGCGGAGCCATTAACCTTGCAGGAAGCGTAAAAGGCAAGGCTACCGCCCGCCATGCGGTTTCAGACTGGATGGAAATAGAAAAAGAAAGAGGAATCTCCGTCACCTCTTCTGTTTTACAGTTTCATTACGGCGGCTATTGTATCAATATCCTGGATACACCGGGGCATCAGGATTTCTCCGAGGATACCTACCGGACGTTAATGGCTGCGGATTCCGCTGTGATGGTCATAGACGGATCCAAGGGCGTGGAGGCTCAGACCAGAAAGCTGTTCAAGGTCTGTGTGATGCGCCATATTCCTATTTTTACCTTTATCAATAAGATGGACAGGGATGCAAACGATACCTTCGACCTTTTAGATGAGATAGAGAAAGAGCTGGGGATCGCTACCTGCCCGATTAACTGGCCTATCGGATCAGGAAAAAAATTCCGCGGCGTATATGACAGAAATACCAAAAAAGTGCTTATTTTCTCTGATACCCAGAAGGGAACAAAGGAGGGTGTCATTGAGGAAATTGGGATCGATGAGCCAAGACTGGATCAGGTAGTGGACCCGGAACAGAAGGAACAGCTCCTGGAAGAGATCGAGCTTTTAGACGGAGCCAGTGCGGATTTCGACCAGGAACAGGTGAGCAAGGGAAATCTCACCCCGGTATTTTTCGGCTCTGCGCTGACGAATTTCGGCGTGGAGACTTTTTTGGAACATTTTCTTGCCATGACTACCTCTCCCCTTCCCAGAATGGCGGACTGCGGAGAGATTGATCCTATGTCAGATGATTTTTCTGCCTTTGTGTTTAAGATCCAGGCAAATATGAATAAAGCGCACAGGGACAGGATTGCCTTTATGCGTATCTGTTCTGGAAAATTTGACGCGTCTGAGGAAGTTTATCATGTGCAGGGAGATAAAAAGATGCGCCTTCTCCAGCCACAGCAGATGATGGCGGAGTCCCGCCATGTGGTGGATGAGGCTTATGCAGGAGATATTATCGGGGTGTTTGACCCAGGAATCTTTTCTATTGGGGATACCATCTGCACTCCTGGACAGAAGTTTGCTTTTGAGGGGATCCCTACCTTTGCGCCGGAGCACTTTGCAAGGGTCCGTCAGGTGGACACCATGAAAAGAAAGCAGTTCGTGAAGGGAATTAATCAGATCGCCCAGGAGGGGGCCATCCAGATTTTTCAGGAGCTGAATACTGGTATGGAGGAGATTATTGTAGGCGTGGTAGGCGTGCTGCAGTTCGATGTACTGAAATACCGGCTGGAGAATGAATATAATGTGGAAATCCGTCTGGAAAATCTGCCGTATGAGCATATCCGCTGGATTGCAAATAAGGACGAGGTGAATGTAGACAAGATCGTTGGCACATCGGATATGAAAAAGGTTACAGACCTTAAAGGAAATCCCCTTCTTCTGTTTATCAATGCCTGGAGTGTAGGTATGACAGAGGACAGAAATCCAGATTTAATATTGACAGAATTCAGTAAATAAACCCTTTTCATTTATTTTGCCTTTTGTTATAATAGGCATAGAGTATCAATGATGCAGAAAGGATGGCTGTAAAAACAGACATCCCATATCCTTAGGAGGGTTTCTAAATGGCAGAAAAGAGAACAACATATAAAATACAGGATGTAGGCGGGATCGGCGAGGTAAAGATCGCAGACGAGGTAGTGGCGATGATCGCCGGACTTGCCGCCACAGAAGTGGAGGGCGTTGCCTCCATGGGCGGAAACATCACCAATGAGCTGGTAAGCAAGCTTGGAATGAAAAGCCTTTCCAAAGGCGTTAAGGTTACCGTCCTGGAGGGCGTGGTCACAGTAGATCTGACCCTGAATATTGAATTTGGAAAAAATATTCTGGAAACCAGCAAGAAGGTTCAGGATAAGGTAAAAACATCCATTGAAAATATGACAGGCCTGGAAGTGGCGGATGTAAATATCAGAATTGCCAGCGTGGATATGGAGAACGAAAAAGGAAAGTAAACCTTTCCTTTTTTCTGTATTAGGAGGAAGTTTGTAAAACTATGGGAAGAAGAGAACAGAGAGAACACATTTTTAAACTGCTGTTTATGGCGCAATTTAACCCTCAGGAGGAAATGCCTCAGCAGATTTCTCTTTATTTTGACAGCCTGGAGAATCTTAAAGAAGAAGAACAGGCTTATATGGAAGAAAAATACCAGCATGTGCTGGAACATTTACAGGAGATAGACCGTATTCTGAATGAATACAGCAGAGGTTGGAAGACCAGGCGTATGAGCCGCGTGGATCTTACTGCGCTGCGTCTGGCTGTTTACGAGCTGAAATTTGATCCGGATGTGCCGGTAGGCGTGGCGATCAATGAGGCGGTAGAACTGGCCAAGCGCTTTGGCGGCGAGACCTCCGGTTCCTTTGTAAACGGCATCCTGGGCAAGGTTGCTTCAGAGACATGAGAGACATAAAAGTTACGGGAGATACATCTATAGGAGCGAAAGACAGAGTCTATTCTGTAGGACAGGTAAACCGATATGTAAAAAATATGTTTGCCCAGGATTTCTTTTTGAGGAAACTCTATGTAAAGGGAGAAGTTTCGAATTTAAAGTATCATACCAGCGGACATATTTATTTTTCACTGAAAGACGAAACCGGTGTACTTAGCTGCGTAATGTTTGCGGGAAACAGACGCGGCCTTTCTTTCCGCATGAAAGACGGGGACAAGATAATCGCGGGCGGCACGGTAGATGTATATGAGCGGGACGGGAGATACCAGTTCTATGTAAAGGAGATCACTCTGGAAGGGGCGGGGGCGCTTTATGAGCGCTTTTTGGCCCTGAAGGAAGAACTGGAAGAAATGGGAATGTTTGCCCAGGAATATAAACAGCCTATCCCCAGATTTATCAAACGTCTCGGGGTGGTCACTGCCCCTACAGGGGCGGCTGTTCAGGATATCAGAAATATATCCGCCAGGAGAAATCCTTATCTTCAGGTTATCCTGTATCCGGCCCTGGTGCAGGGAGAAGGAGCGGCGGACAGCATCGTTAAGGGAATCCGTATGCTTGATGAGGCTGGAGTGGACGTGATCATTGTAGGCAGAGGCGGAGGCTCCATAGAGGACTTATGGGCATTTAACGAGGAAAAGGTGGCAAGAGCCATTTTTGAATGCAGGACGCCGGTGATCTCCGCAGTGGGACATGAAACGGATTTCACCATCGCGGATTTTGTGGCGGATCTGCGCGCGCCGACTCCTTCTGCGGCGGCGGAGCTTGCGGTGGATGATTTCAGAAGTGTGGCGGATACGGTGAAAGGCTATGAAGAACGCATCCGAAGGGCTATGAGGACAAGGCTTGACTTGTACAGAAGCCGGATGTCCCAGTATCAGATGCAGATGCAGTATTTAAGCCCGCAGGGCCGTCTCCGTGATATGCGCCAGTATCTGGCAGATATAGAAGAAAAGCTGAAATCCGGTGTGGACCGGCGGATCCGCGACTGCCGTCATACACTGGGAATTTATCTGGAACGGTTCCAGGGGCTCTCGCCTCTTCGGAAGCTGAACCAGGGATTTTCCTATGTGACAGATGAAGAAAACCATCCGGTGACGAGCATAAAAAATGTCCGTCCGGGCGAGAGCCTTACCATTTCCGTGACAGACGGACGGATCCGGGCATCGGTACAGGAGATCAGGGAGGAGGACAGAGCATGACGGAAGAGATAAAGAGGGAAGAAGAAAAGACCATCGAAGAAGCGTTTAAGGAGCTGGATGTGTTGGCTTTGAAGCTGGAAGACAGGGAGACTTCGCTGGAAGAGTCCTTCCTTTTTTATAAACAAGGCATGGAGCTATTAAAATACTGCAGCGAAAAGCTGGATACAGTGGAAAAGAAAATGCTGCAGATGAACGAGGATGGTACGCTAAGTGAATTTTCAAATTGAATTAGAAAAAAAAGTCAGTGAAATAGAAACGATCATACAGAGCTTTCTTCCCAAAGAAGAAGGCTTCGCTGCGACTATGGCCCAGGCCATGAATTACAGTATGCGCGCAGGAGGAAAACGGCTGCGGCCTTTGTTCCTTATGGAAACCTGCCGCTTATTCCAGGGAGAGGAGAGATTGGCTGCGCCTTTTGCGGCGGCAATAGAAATGATCCATACCCATTCCCTGATCCATGACGACCTTCCAGCCATAGACAATGATGATTACAGAAGGGGCAGACTTACCACTCATAAGGCCTTTGGAGAGGCGATGGGAATCCTTGGAGGGGATGCCCTTTTAAACTATGCATATGAGACGATGTTCCGGGCATTTGACATTGCTCCTGGAGAAGAAAAGGTCATCCGGGCCATGAGACTTCTGGCGTCCAAGACAGGAATAGACGGAATGCTGGGAGGACAGAGCGTAGACGTGGAAAATGACGGAAAGCCCCTGGATAAGGATATGCTGGATTATATCTATGAACATAAGACTTCTGCGCTTATTGAGGCGGCTATGATGGCGGGAGCTGTGCTTGCAGGGGCCGGGGAAGAGCAGATTTCTTTAGTGGAGAAGGCTGCCGGCAATATTGGCCTTGCTTTTCAGATAAAAGACGACATCCTAGATGTAACCAGTACCGAAGAAGAGCTGGGCAAGCCTGTGGGAAGCGATGAAAAAAACCACAAGATCACCTATGTTACACTTTTTGGAACCCGGCAGGCGGCTGAAAAGGTAGAAATGCTGTCCCGAGAGGCCATTGAGCTTTTAGACAGCCTGGAACAAAAAAATGAATTCCTGAGCCTTTTAGTGGAATACCTGATCAGGCGCAGGAAGTGAAAGAAGGATACAAATGATTCTGGAAAAGATTAAAAAGCCAAATGATATTCATAAGATCGCTTTGGCAGACTTTCCCCTGCTTGCGGAAGAAATACGCAGCATGCTGATACAGTCGGTAAGCGGTACTGGGGGGCATTTGGCCTCAAATCTAGGCGTGGTGGAACTGACTATCGCCCTTCACAATGTCCTGGATTTTCCCCAGGATAAGCTGATCTGGGATGTGGGCCATCAGGCGTATACCCATAAGATCCTTACAGGCAGGAAAGACGCCTTTTCTACATTGAGGAAAGAGGGGGGCTTAAGCGGCTTTCCAAAGAGAGGGGAAAGCGAGTGCGATGCGTTTGACACGGGACACAGTTCCAACTCTATTTCCGCAGGGCTTGGCTATGTACGCGCCAGGGACATCCTGGGCCAGAAGCATTATGTGGTTTCCGTGATAGGAGACGGCGCCCTTACCGGCGGTATGGCCTATGAGGCGCTGAACAATGCGGCGGAATTGCATACCAATTTCATTATCATCATTAATGACAACAGTATGTCGATTTCCCGGAATGTAGGGGGAATGTCCACCTACTTAAGCTCTCTGCGCACTGCGGAGGCGTATACCGGGATTAAATTAAATGTGACCAAAAAGCTGAAAAAAGTCCCTAAGGTGGGGACTGCCATAGTGGATACGGTGCGAAAGACCAAGAGCAGCATCAAGCAGCTTTTTATTCCGGGAATGCTTTTTGAAAATATGGGCTTGACTTATCTGGGACCTGTGGACGGACATAATATGCGCCAGATGATGAAGCTTTTCAACGAGGCGAAAAGGGTGGAAGGTCCGGTAGTAGTCCATGTTCTGACGAAAAAAGGAAAAGGGTATACCCCGGCGAGCACACATCCGGAGCGGTTTCACGGGACAGGCCCCTTTGATGTGATGACAGGAAAACCTCTTTCCAAGAAAAAGGCCGTTACCTATACAGATATTTTTTCTAAGGCAATGGTCCGTCTGGGAGGCATAGAAAAAAAGCTGACGGCGATCACTGCCGCCATGCCGGAGGGGACAGGGCTGATCAAGTTTCAGAAACACTATCCGGATCGTTTCTTTGATGTGGGGATCGCGGAAGAACATGCAGTGACCTTCGCGGCAGGTCTGGCCTTAGGAGGTATGGTGCCGGTAGTGGCGGTCTATTCCTCCTTTTTGCAAAGAGCAGTGGATCAGATCCTCCATGACGTCTGTATGCAGAAGCTGCATGTGATTTTTGCTGTGGACCGGGCAGGCCTGGTAGGGGCGGACGGTGAAACCCATCAAGGATGCTTCGACCTGTCCTATCTGACCATGATGCCGAATATGACGGTGATGGCGCCGAAAAATGCCTGGGAGCTGGACCAGATGATGGAATTTGCGGTTTCCTATAACGGACCTGTCGCTGTACGTTATCCCAGAGGTACCGCCTATGAAGGACTCTCTCAGTATAAGGAGCCTGTACTTTTAGGAAAAAGCGAGATCCTTCACAGGGGAAAAGAGCTGGCAATCCTGGCAGTGGGTAATATGGTGAAGATCTGCGAGACGGTCTGTGAGACTTTGCGTCAGAGAGGGTTGGATCCTACTTTTGTGAATGTAAGATTTGTAAAACCAATGGATACGGCTCTTTTTGACCAGCTTGCCAGGGATCACCATTTATTTGTAACAGTAGAAGAAAATGTAAAGAACGGAGGATTCGGGGAACATGCGGCTGCCTACATGGAAGCCTGTCATCCGAAGGCAAGGGTACTTCCCATTGCTATTTGGGACAGATTTATTCCCCATGGAGAGGTGGAAAGCCTTCACAGAAAGATCGGCCTTTCTGCGGATCGGATCCTTCAGTCAATAGAAGAATTCGAGGAATAGCATGAAAAAAAGATTGGATGTTCTGATGGTGGAACGCTCCCTTGCCCCTTCCAGAGAAAAGGCCAAGGCATATATCATGGCAGGGGAGGTGTATGTGGACGGGCAGAAGGAGGATAAGGCCGGTTCCATGTTTAAGGAGACCGTTCAGATAGAGGTACGGGGAAATTTGCTTCCCTATGTGAGCAGAGGCGGGCTGAAACTGGAAAAGGCGATGAAAAATTTCGATATTTCTCTCCAAGATAAAGTCTGTATGGATGTAGGTGCCTCTACCGGAGGATTTACAGACTGTATGCTTCAAAACCAGGCAGCAAAAGTATATTCTGTGGATGTGGGGTATGGGCAGCTTGACTGGAAGCTGCGCAATGATCCCAGAGTCGTCTGTATGGAAAAGACCAATATCCGCTATGTCCTTTTGGAACAGATGGAGGAGCCAGTGGATTTTGCATCCATAGACGTTTCTTTTATTTCCCTGACTAAAGTCCTGCTCCCAGTGAGAAATCTTCTTACGCCGGAAGGGGAGATCGTATGTCTGATCAAGCCGCAGTTTGAGGCGGGCAGAGAAAAGGTAGGAAAAAAAGGCGTGGTCCGGGATCCAAAAGTGCACATAGAAGTAATCCAAAAGGTGACAGAATATGCCATGAGTATTTTTCTGGAGCCGCTGCATCTGTCCTATTCTCCTATCAAAGGCCCGGAAGGAAATATTGAGTATCTCCTTCATCTGAAAAAAGGAGAAGAAGGAAAGACAGTACAGCTTCCTGAATGCATAGAAACAGAAGCAGTGGTGGCTTTGGCCCATGGAGAATTAGACTAAGGAAGCATAGACTATGGATAAGTTTTATATTATAACTAACAGCGACAAGGACAAAGAGTTTAAGATAACCGGGCAGATCGTAGAATATTTAAGGAGCCATGGAAGAGAATGCCAGGTGCAGCAGGCAAAGCGAAAAATGGACGGGCCCTATCATTATACAGATCCCAAGCGGATCCCTGAGGGAACAGAATGTATCATCGTTCTTGGAGGAGACGGTACTCTTCTGCAGGCTGCCAGAGATGTGGTGCACAGGGAAATTCCGCTTTTGGGGATCAATCTTGGAAATCTTGGCTTTTTAGCTGAGGTGGATACCCAGTCCTTGTATCCGGCTTTAGACAAGCTCATGGCAGGCAGCTATGAGGTGGAAGAGCGGATGATGCTTACGGGAACCGTTTACCGGGACGGAAAAGTGATCGGCAGGGATATCGCGCTGAATGATATTGTGATCGGAAGAGACGGCCCTCTCCGCGTGGTGCGGTTTAACAATTATGTAAATGAAGAGTACCTGAATTCTTATAACGCGGATGGGATCATTATCGCTACGCCTACGGGCTCCACGGGGTACAGTCTTTCCTGCGGAGGACCAATCGTCTCTCCCAGCGCCTCCATGACGATCATGACTCCTATTGCGCCTCATACGCTGAATATCAGAAGCATTGTGTTTCCGCCGCAGGATGTGATCACAGTGGAAATCGGAGAGGGAAGGCGTCAGGACAAGGAAAACGGACTTGCATCCTTTGATGGGGATACGATGATCCCTATGGTGACGGGAGACCGCATCCAGATCAGGAAGTCTGCTGTGAGTACAAAGATCCTGAAATTGAATCATTTGAATTTTGTAGAGGTACTGAGACAGAAGATGGGCAACAATTAGGAGGGGCTAAGGTGAAAGTAGCTAGACATGAAAAAATAAAGGAATTGATCCAACAATACGACATTGATACCCAGGAAGAACTGGCTGCGAAACTGAATGCGGCAGGATTTAAGGTGACCCAGGCTACCGTTTCCAGGGATATCCGGGCTTTAAAGATGACAAAGGTAACTGGGAGAGACGGAAAATCCCATTACGCGATTTTAAAGGATTCACCCGGCGCGCTGGGGGACCGGTATACAAGAGTTCTGCACGATGCCCTTACAAGTATAGATACCGGACAGAATATCGTGGTGATCAAGACGGTTCCCGGTATGGCCATGGGAGTGGCAGCGGCTCTGGACGCACTGGAATGGAAAGAAATCTTAGGGTGCATTGCCGGGGATGATACGGTAATGTGTGTGACCAAGACAGCGGATCAGGCGGAAAATGTCAGAGAAAAATTGTTACTGGTCACACGTTGATCTTGGGGAGGTAAAAATGTTAATTCAGCTTCATGTAAAAAATCTTGCACTGATAGAGGAAATCGAGATGGAATTTGGTCCGGGGCTAAATATACTGACTGGAGAAACCGGCGCCGGAAAATCTATCTTGTTAGGGTCCATGCAGCTTATTTTAGGAGGAAAGATTTCCAGGGATATGATTCGGGAAAACGCTCCCTATGCCCTTGTGGAGCTGCTGTTTGAGGTGAAGGATGAAAAGGCAAGAAGCATACTGAAAAGCCTGGATATTGAACTGGAAGAGGATCAGATCTTATTGTCCAGGAAAATCATGGATGGCAGGAGCATCTGCAAGATCAATGGCGCCACAAGTACGGTAGGACAGATGAAGGCCGCTGCATCCTGTCTTTTGGATATCCATGGCCAGCATGAGCATCAGTCCCTTTTATACGGAGATAAGCAGCTGGAAATCCTGGATGTATATGGACGGGAGAAGATCGCTCCTGTGAAGGAAAAAGTAAAAAAAGCCTATGAAGTGTATAGAAAGTGCCGGCTGGATCTGGAAGCGTTTGATATGAATGAAGAGCAGAGGAACAGAGAAAAAGCCTTTATGGAATTTGAGATCCGTGAGATTGAAAAGGCGAAACTGATTCCGGGAGAGGACGAGGAGCTTATTCGGCAATATAAAAAGCTTGCCAATGGGAAGAAGATCCTGGAAGCGCTGCAGTTTGTACATACGTCCGCCGGATACGATGGCGAGGGCGCCGGGGAACTGCTTGGAAAGGGGCTTCGGGAGCTTGGAAGGGTGATGGAATTTGATGAAGAGCTTTCCGGCTTTTACCGGACTCTGGAAGAAATAGAAGGGCTGCTAAATGACTTTAACCGGGATGTCTCTTCTTATCTGGATCAGATGTCCTTTGACGATGTCTCTTTTTATGAGGTGGAGAGACGGCTGGACATAATAAATAACTTAAAATCCAAGTATGGACAAAGTATTCAGGACATTCTCGCCTATAAAGAATCCAGGGAGAAAAAGCTGGAAACTATTAACAGATTTGATGAAAAGTTCCAGGAAGCTAAGGAAAAACTGAAAAAAGCAGAAAAAAATTTAGATGTTCTTTCGAATGAGCTTTCAAAGATCAGGAAAGAATACAGTAAGGATTTAAGAGAAAAAATCATTAAAGGATTAAAAGACCTGAATTTCCTTGACGTAAATTTTGAAATTCATTTTGAGGAAAAGAAAAACTGTACAGAAAATGGAAAAGATAATATAGAGTACCGTATATCCACCAATCCCGGAGAAAGTTTAAAACCTCTCGGAAAGATCGTGTCCGGAGGAGAACTTTCCAGGATCATGCTTGCCATAAAATCCATCTTAGCAGACAGAGACCAGATCGAGACACTTATCTTTGATGAGATCGATACAGGAATCAGCGGAAGAACTGCCCAGAAGGTTTCGGAAAAGATGGCGGTGATCGGCAGACATCATCAGGTACTGTGCATTACCCATCTTCCCCAGATTGCGGCAATGGCGGACACTCATTTTGAAATTGAAAAGCATGTGAAAGGTACGGAGACGATTACGGAAATCCATCCGTTATATGGAGAGGATTCCATCCGGGAGCTCGCGCGGCTTTTAGGCGGCGCGCAGATCACCGCTGCTGTGGCGGAAAATGCCAGAGAAATGAAAGAATTGGCACAGGTACATAAAAATACAAGATTGAAATAAGTGCTTTTACATCATACTAAGGGAGGATGATCCGAAAGGAGATCCTCTCTTTTTTAATATGTATGTAAAGGTAAAGGATGTGACAGAATGAGCAGAAAGAGGAAATACCGGCGTTTTGTGCTGTGGTGTCTGGGCTTGGATCTTCTAGCCATAGGATGGCTTGGATATCGCTATCTGGACAGAAAGATCCCTGATGAGCTGCATGTGGCGCAGGGACAGAATCAGGATGTGCAGGAACTTTTGGAGCATCCGATGCTTACATTTGAGGATGCCATTACTGTTTCCAGGGAGGGCAGCTACCGGATACCCTGTAAGCTGTTTGGGCTGATACCCTTTAAAGAGGTAAAGGTGATCCCGACCCAAAGTTCCCAGGTCTTGGTGAGCGGCAGCGCGGTAGGAATTTATATGGAAACCCAGGGCGTGCTGATCATTGACACAGGAGAGATCCTCTCAGAAGACGGAACAACGGAAGAACCAGCCAAAAATATCGTTAAGCCAGGGGATTACATCGTAGCGTTTAACCAGCAGGAAGTATCTACAAAGAAAGAGCTGATGGATGACCTGAAAAATCTGGACGGGGAGGAAGTGATCCTGGATGTCAAGCGGGGGGAGGAGACGATCCCTGTATCCGTAACACCAGTGAAAGATACAGAAGGGGAGTATAAGCTGGGAATCTGGGTGCGGGATGATACCCAGGGAATAGGCACGCTGACTTTTGTAGACGGAGCGGGACACTATGGCGCTTTAGGCCATGGGATAAGTGATGTGGATACAGGAGAGCTTTTAAGTATTAAGGACGGGGCTCTTTATCAGGCCCAGATCCTTGGAATCCAAAAGGGCAGCAATGGATATCCGGGAGAGCTTTCCGGCCTGATCCATTATAATGAGAACAATGTGATCGGCAGTATTACCACAAATTCAAAAAATGGAATTTACGGGTCCTTTAACGGGAATATAAACGGAAATATAGAACTCCGGCAGATGCCTGTAGGATATAAGCAGGAAATGGAGATCGGTTCCGCCTCAGTTTACTGCAGCATTGACGGAGAAGTACAGGAATATACAGCTGAGATTACAAAAATTGATATGAACCATGAGGATACAAATAAAAGTTTTGTGATCCGGATCACGGATCAGAGACTTTTAGACGCTACGGGAGGCATAATTCAGGGTATGTGGGTGAGATATAATAAGGACAACACAGGAAAACCCCTGAAAATGGGCGCTTCTGGTGCTTATCCCAACTCATTGACCACAAACGGGAAAGATATATTTTAGATATACATATTATAGCGGAAGGAGGAAAAGTTCACAAGCATAAAAATAATGAAAAGGGATGTAATATTGCCATTATTATCGCCGGCTATGTTTTTTTCTGTGAGGAATAGACTTTTATCTATAGGCCATGTATCACACATTATCCTTATAATACAACGGATGGAGAACCATCCTCAAAGGAGGAAAAAACATGGAAAAAAGAATTATGGTCACAAAGAAAAACGGTACAAAAGAGGTATTTCAAGGGCGAAAAATAGTGGATGCGATCCGACAGTCAGCGCGGAGGGCAATGGTACAATTAAGCCAGCAGGATGAGAGTACGGTTGTCCAAGAAGTCCTTGCAAAAATTGAAGGATCGGAGACCACGGTGGAAAAAATCCACACGATGGTCGAAAATGCATTGGATATTGTAAATGCAGACGTTGCTAAGGCATATAGGGACTATCGGAATTATAAGCAGGAATTTGCCCGTATGTTCGAAGAAGTACGGGAGGATGCGGATAACATTACGTTCGGTGAGGACCGGGACAATGCAAATTCTGATTCTTCCCTGGTTTCCACGAAAAGGGCATTGATTTTCAATTCCCTGGAAAAACGGCTTTACCAAAGGTTTTTCTTAAGTCCGGAGCAAAACCAGGCGGAAAAGGATGGGTATATTTATGTCCATGACAAAAATGCTCGGTTGCTGACAATGAACTGCTGCCTTTTTGATATGGCTAATGTGCTGAATGGCGGTTTTACAATGGGAAATCTCCCGTACAATGAGCCTGGAACCTTAGATACGGCATTTGATGTCATAGGAGATGTTATTCTGTCAGCAGCAGGACAGCAATATGGAGGCTTTACGATACCGGAAATTGATAAGGTGCTCGCATATTATGCGGAAAAAAGCTACCATAAATATTTGTCCAGTTAC
>DWYZ01000286.1 GCA_019118425.1 Candidatus Blautia faecavium
CCATTGTCTGTCATAATTACCGCCATTTGAACTTTAAGTATTTTCTAAAGGCTGAGGACGAACTGGAACAGGATAAGCTGTACCAGCTTTATGAGGATAACCAGAGCCGCCGTCTGGCTTACCGTCTTACAGGATTAAAAAACGGCAGATATAAGATAAAGACTTATTCTGTCAGTACGGAATATGGCAGTGCAAAGGCGGAAATGGAAAGAATGGGGGAAGATGCCCTTTTAAACCGGGAAGACGTGGAGTATTTAAAGAGGATCTGTACGCCCAGGATCCAGATCCGCCAGTATCAGGCGACTTCCCATACCCTGAACTTTGAGACAAAAATGAAGGCTCAGGAAATCCAGTATATCCATATCAGCTATTTATATGAGTAAAAAAATCTAAGGAAAAAAGCTGCTGCAGCTCTGTAGAAAAATACAGAGGCTGCAGTTTTTTTGTCTAAAATCTGGTCTGATTAAAAATTAACCCCTTATTTTTATTCGACAAAGACAGAAGCATAAATAACAACAAAATGTAATTAAAACTCTTGTGGAAATAAGAAAAAAATCAAAGAGATACTTTGCGCCTTAAAAATTATACTTAAAGCATCAAAAAGATTCAGGAGGATAAACACATGAACAAGGTAAGAGTTGGAATCGTGGGATGCGGCGGTATTGCCAATCAGAAGCATATGCCATCCCTGAAAGCAAACGCGGAATTAAATGAGATCGTGGCATTCTGCGACATCATCGAAGAACGTGCGGTAAAGGCTGCAAAAGAGTACGGCACACCGGACGCAAAGGTTTATACAGACTATCATGAGCTGGTGAACGATCCGAACGTAGATGTAGTACATGTCTGCACGCCTAACGTAGCCCACTGCCCCATCACTGTCGCTGCATTTGAAGCAGGAAAACATGTAATGTGTGAAAAACCGATGGCTCACTGCACAGCAGATGCGCAGAAAATGATCGATGCCTGGAAAAAATCCGGCAAGAAATTCACCATTGGCTACCAGAACCGTTTAAGAGACGACACCCAGACCCTTCACGCTTCCTGCGAAGCCGGAGAGCTTGGCGAGATCTACATGGCAAAGGCTCATGCGTTAAGAAGACGTGCGGTTCCTACCTGGGGCGTATTCCCCAACAAGGCGCTGCAGGGCGGCGGTCCCCTTATTGATATCGGAACACACGCACTGGACATCACTCTTTGGATGATGAACAACTATGAGCCGGCATCTGTATCCGGACAGGTATTCTACAAACTGGGACGCCAGGAGGACGGACCTGCAGGAAACGTATTCGGACCATGGGATCCTAAGACTTTCGAAGTAGAAGACTCTGCTTTTGGCTTTATTAAAATGAAAAACGGAGCAACCATCTATCTGGAAGCATCCTGGGCACTGAACATTCTGAAATCTATGGAAGCATCCACTACACTGTGCGGTACAAAAGCAGGCGCTGAGATCCACCACGGCGGAAGCTATCCTACAGACGAGCTGATCTACAATACAGTAGAGCATAACCAGTTAATGGAAAAGACCATCTCTCCTGCAGGCGTAGTAGATTTCTTTGAAGGCGGTGCATCCGCAGAAGGTGTACGTGAGCAGAAGCAGTGGCTGGAAGCTATCATCAACGATACAGAGCCGTTGGTAAAACCAGAGCAGGCATTCGTTGTGACACAGATCCTGGAAGCCATCTATAAATCTGCTGAGACAGGAAAAGAAGTATTCTTTGATTAATGAATTGTTTTTGTTATGAATCCCATTAAAAGGCCTGCCTGATGAACAGTCAGGCAGGCCTTTTAGACTCCTTTAGTAAAGATCGTTCTCCTCCTGGAAAAGCCAGGATACTGCCTGGCTAAGAGCCTTGCTCCAGTACTCCCAGTCGTGTTTTCCGGGAGAGAGATTTAAGACAGCACGAAGTCCCAGGGCCTTAGCGCGGCTGCAGAATTTTTCCGCACATTTCACAAAGAGATCCTCTGTCCCGCAGGCAATATAAAAGGGAGGAAAGGAATGCTCTTTTGGGGCTGCTTGTTCCAGACAATAAAAAATATCTGCATCTGTATTTTTCAATGCCTTGGAATTTTTTAGATGAGAAGGCATGGAATAACCGCATATCCTGGAAAAACTGGTTCCGGCATTTACCTCAAGGGCGCCGGAGAGACTGAAGATTTTTCCAAACAGCTGGGGACACAATACCCCTATACGCACAGCGCCGTAGCCGCCCATGGAATAGCCTCCGAGGAAGGTGTCTTCCCGCCGGCTGGAAAGGGGAAATACGGCGCGGGTATAGTCCAGAAGCTCAGAAGTAATATAGGAAAAAGCCTTCGGTCCATCCGGAGAATCTGCGTAGAAGGAATTCTGGCAGGAAGGCAGGACAACGGCAATCCGGTATTTGTCGCAGAGAAGCCCGATTTGGGAATTTAAAAGCCAGCTCTGTGCGGAGTCTCCAATCCCGTGGAGCAGATAAAGGGTGGGAAAGCCGCTCTCTGGGATCAGCGGTTCTGTAAGCGGAAGAAGTCCGTTCCGCACGGAGGGAAGCAGTACATGAAAGGAAGCGTCTGTCTCCATACAGACAGAGGAAAAGGTACAGGTAATGTGTGTCATAATAATCCCTCCCATTTGCTTTGTATTTATGGCGTTACATGTCACTGTGTGACCAGTAACCTTATGGTACAGGAATTTAAAGGATTTTGCAAGGGGACGGCACAGCTGTCATTTATCTGGCTGCATGTCATACCCGAACCGTGCAATTGCTGCGTGGCTACGGGCCAGTAGACTTAACTTTTTCTGCAGGAGACGGACAAAGACAGTGAGGAAACAATATGGACGATAAAAAAAGAAAACAGATCAATAAATGGACTCTGGCCCTTGGCATTGCTTTGATGCCGCCTATCTGGGCTGTGTTAAGCTCGCACATAGGGGTTAGCACAGGAGCGGTGGCTCTTATCTGCGCCGGGCTTTATGTGGCGAATGGGAATAAGCGGCAGGACGCCTTTAAGATCAGCGCAGGATTTCTTTTAGGAGATCTTTGGGCTTTTATTGCAGTGCATGTTATGGATGCCATGCCTTTTAACCCGGATGCGGAGCTGTACTGTACCCTCTTCATTATGGGCGGGCTGGCAGTCTTGATCGGGGAAACACTGCCAAAGTATATTTTCACTCCATCCTGGCTTTGCGGATGGGCGATCGGACTTACCATCATGGGACCTATGGCGGTGTCTGAGATAGGCTCTCTGCCTGTTCAGATCGGCGTGGCCATGCTGGCAGGGGTGATCTATGTAGGCGTTGGCGTGGACGCGTTTCAGCGTTTTCTTATTAAAAAACTAACAAAATAGAAAGGAAGATGAGTAAATGGTCACTTTAGGAAAGTACAGCAGAAGTGTATCAATTATCGGCGTAGGATGCACTCCTTTTATGTATACCGTAGATAATCCGGAGACAAACGGACTGACAGAAGGAGAACTGTTCGGCTATGCTGCGCTGAAGGCAATGGAGGACGCAGGCGTGAATCCTCAGGATGTAGATTATTACTTCCACGGTCAGGCAAGCCCGTTAAACGGCTCCAACTATCTTACGCCCAATATCCAGATCGGGAACTGGTTCGGAATGAAAGGAAAAGGTTCCATTCACCATTCGGAAGCCTGCTGTACCGGATATCTGGCGATCGAACAGGCGGTAAACGCAGTTGCTTCCGGAAAATACAATTGTGTGCTCACCGGCGCGGTGGAATTCGGCGACAGCACGCCTTCTCCTGCTG
The DNA here is from genome assembly GCA_019118425.1 of Candidatus Blautia faecavium. Classification (GTDB taxonomy): domain Bacteria; phylum Bacillota; class Clostridia; order Lachnospirales; family Lachnospiraceae; genus Blautia_A; species Blautia_A faecavium. The sequence continues at coordinate 3,750 of DWYZ01000286.1, forward strand.
ACAATGTGGAAACACCAAAGCATCCGTATAAAAGAGATAAAATCACCATGGATAAGTTCCTGAAGACAACTTCCTGGCTGTATGACCGTACTTATACCAGAAGCCTGATGGCAGGACAGGAGCTGATCTATGACGATGCGGCGGAGTGGTATGTACGTACCCGCGGCATTACTGCAGAGCAGATGAACGATACCTTAAACTGGATGTGCATCAATAACCGCCGAAATGCCTCCGTAAATCCGCTTGCACTGGAGAGAAGAACTTACGAATCTTTGGCAGAAGAGGCAGGGATGACTTTAGATGAATATATGAATTCTCCCTTTAATCCGAGAATGGGCGATTTCCTTCGTGCCGGCGGGGTAGAACTGAAATGCGATGGCGCGGCAGCCTGCATCGTATGCGCTACGGAGATGATCCCGCAGATCGCGAAAAATCTGAAGCATAAACCCATTGAAGTTATTGGCATCGGGAGCGCGGCCTGCGAAGCTACTACTCCTCATTTTGAAGTCCGCGCCACAGAAGAAGCGGTTCGTCAGGTTTATGAACTGACCGGACTTACAGGGGATGACCTGGATCTGTTCTACGCAAATGACTTCATCATCACTTCCCATTTGGTATCCGCGGAAATCGCAGGTTATCTGCCATATGGAGAAGGATGGAAATACATCTGTGACGGACGTACCGCATGGGATGGGGACAAACCCATCAATACCAACGGCGGACGTACCTCCTTCGGCCATGCTCACGCGGCTTCCGGTCTTGCGGATGTATATGAATGCTGTAAGCAGATCTGGGGCGAATGCGGCGACCATCAGGTGAAAATACCGGATCCGAAAACCGCCATGTTAAGAGGATACGGCGGTGCACAGAATGTGGCGGCAGTTGTCATCAGAAGAATTGACGATTAAGGAGGAGTACATACCATGAGCATTAAATTAGAAAAAGTCGTACAGACATTTTATGAAAAGCTGGAAGAGGGAAAGATCATGGGACGGAAATGCCCCTGCTGCGGGAATGTAGAATTTCCGCCGGTATATGCCTGCAATAAATGCGGAAGCCTTGAGACCGAGTGGTATGAGATCAGCGGCAAGGCAAAAATGCATTCCATCGTAATGCCGGCAGCTCTTTCCTCCAAACCGGAATATAAAAACCTGGGAAAATATGCCTACGGAGAGGTAGAGCTTGAGGAAGGCACACGCCTGAACGCGGTTGTCCGCGGAATCAATAAAAAGAAAAGGAAAGAGCTTCAGGACAAGCTTCCTGTAAGCTGCCATGCCTCTATTTTCCAGAGAGAAGGCGGATATAAGACCGTTGTATTTGATCTGGATGAAGAAGAATAAAAAAGAATAAACGGGAAGTTTGAAAGGAAAGTGTATTTTTCATATTTCCCGGATGATGCCAAGGAGGCGTCAGGAAAGGAGAAATCATGGATAGAAAAGAATTAGAAGCAAAAGTTTTGGAACTGGTAGCAACCTCTTACAAAAAGGATTTAAGCACCCTTTCTGTAGATACTTCTTTTAAGGATGATCTCGGGGGAGCATCCGTACAGATGGTGGCTCTGGTTTCTGAGATTGAAAATGAGCTGGATGCCTGCATTATGCTGGCAGATGCAAGCGCCTGCGCTACAGTAGGGGATCTGGTGGATCTGGTAGAGCAGGAATTATAATAGTCTGCCGGTGTGACAGGAAGCTAGAAAAGAACAGAGATAAGAAAAAGTACGGAGGAAATGCGGTATGAGTATTTTAGACCAGCTTTATGAAAAAGCGAAAAAAGATCCTCAGAAGGTAGCGTTCCCGGAAGCAGCCAACGAAAAAATGATGCAGGCAGCGTATGAGTGCGGAAGAGACGGATATATCATACCTGTATTGGTGGGCAGCGGAGAAGAATTAAAAGAGCTTGCCGTTTCAAGAGGCTATGATCCTTCGGTATTTACTATTGTAGATATCAATGAGGAAACCTATAAAAACCAATTGATCGAGAAATATGTGGCATTGCCGGGCACACTTTTAAAGGCAAAGGCCCTGGGACGCCGTATGACAGATCCCCTTTATTACGCAATGGTAATGCAGGCTGTGGATGAGGCGGACGTTACCTTTGCCGGTATTGACAATACCACAGGAGACGTACTCCTGGCTGGACAGATGATCATAGGAATGAAGCCGGGCATCAGCACGATATCCAGTATCGGTCTGTGCGATATTCCGGGATATGAAGGCAGCGAAGGTTCCCTTCTTGCAGTAGGAGACAGTGCTGTGTGCACAAATCCCAATCCGGAGCAGCTGGCAAGCATCGCCATTTCTGCCTGCGATACCGTGGCCGCCCTTCTTGACTGGGAGCCAAGATGCGCAATGGTCTGCTATTCCACTCTGGGAAGCGGAAACGGTGAATTGATCGATAAAGTGACAGAAGCGTTGAAAATCGCCCAGGAGGCACGCCCGGATCTGGCTATTGACGGAGAATTCCAGCTGGATGCGGCCATCGTGCCGGAAGTGGCGAAAAAGAAGGTAAACAGAGAGAGCAAGGTGGCCGGACGTGCCAATGTAGTGATCTGGCCGGATCTGAATGTAGGAAACGTGGCGGTAAAGCTGATCCAGCAGTTTGGCCATGCGGATGCATACGGGCCTATGCTCCAGGGATTCAACAAAGTGGTATGCGACTGCTCCAGAGGGGCGCCTGTTTCTGAAATCAAAGGAAACGTGGTGATCAGCGCCGTGCGTGCAGCAGGCCAGAAAAAATAAGGAGGGCAGGCAAATGCCAAGCTATAAGATATTTGCAATCAATCCTGGTTCTACTTCAACCAAGATTGCCTTATTCGAAGATGAGAATTGTGTGTATTCAAAAAACGTATCCCATGACGCGGCAGAGCTGGCAAAATATGAAAATCTTTCTGACCAGCTTCCTTATCGCAGAGACATGATTCTCAGCCTTTTGGACGAAGCCGGCATTTCCTTGGAGGACGTAGACGTATTTGTAGGGCGGGGCGGCGGTCTTCTGGCTATGGAGGGAGGAACCTACGGCGTGACCGATATTCTCCTGGATCACGCAAAAAATTGTGCCAACGGCGTCATTCATCCAGCCAGCTTAGGCCCGCAGCTTGCCCATGAATTTGCAGAAAAATACCATGCGAAGGCAATGGTGGTAAACCCGCCGGATGTGGATGAGCTTCAGGATCTGGCACGTATGACCGGGATCAAAGGGGTAAACCGTGTGATCCACCTTCATGCTCTGAATTTGAAGGAAACGGCTATCCGTCACAGTAAAAATGTGATGGGTAAAAAATACGAAGAGTGCAATTATATTGTCTGCCATATCGGAGGGGGAATTTCTGTTTCCGCTCACCGTCATGGAAAGATGGTAGACGGCTATGATATCGTAGGCGGGGAAGGCCCTATGGCTCCTACCAGATGCGGCAGTGTTTCTGTGGCGGATCTTCTGGCTTATATAAAGAAAAGTAATCTGGAAATCGCAGACGTGAAGAAGCTTTGCACCCGTACCGGCGGTTTTGTGAGCCATGTGGGGATCTCGGACGCACTTGAACTGACGAACCGGGCTAAGAACGGGGATAAATATGCAGAAATGCTTTGGAACACCATGATTTACCAGATTGAAAAATGCATCGGCTCCATGGCGGCTGTCCTTCACGGAAAGGTAGACGGCATCCTTTTAGGCGGCGGTATGGTACATAATAAAGATCTGGTACAGCAGATCACGGATACCTGTTCCTTTATCGCCCCGGTAACGGCTTATCCGGGCGAGTTTGAAATGGAAGCAATGGCTTCCGGCGCGGTCCGTGTGCTGGACGGGGAGGAAGAACTGAAGGTTTACTCCGGAAAGCAGGCGTGGACCGGTTTCCCCTGGGACTGAGAGAAAAACAGGCTTTCGCAGAGAACACCATGGAATAGACCTGGGGGAATCTCTTTGAAAGCTGGTTTGGATCTGCCTGGATGACGCGTGATGCGCATCAGTAAGGAGGAGAAAATGAATAGACAGATGCAGGAAAAGCTTACGAAAAAGCGCTGGGCTATCCTTATCGCCAGCTGTCTGATTAATCTGTGCATTGGTTCTTTATATGCGTGGAGCGTTTTTTCCGCGCCTATGGCAGAGCATTTAAATGCCGTAAACGGAACATCCCTGACTTCCGCGAATTTAGCTATTGTATTTACGGTAGCTAACTCCGTAGGTCCCATCACCTTAATCTCAGGCGGTTATATCAATGACCGCCTGGGTCCTAAGTGGGTAATCTTTGCCGGAGGAATTTTATTCGGAGCAGGGATGATCCTGTCGGGAATGGCAGCCAGCGTGGGTATGCTGATCGTAGGCTATGGTCTTGGCTGCGGTCTGGCTATGGGCCTGGTATACGGATGTACCATCAGCAATTCGGTGAAGTTTTTTCCGGATAAAAGAGGGCTGATCGGGGGAATCGCTACGGCGTCCTATGGAATCAGCTCTGTGCTGATTCCTCCCATTGCCAACGGACTGATCCGGGGCACGGGGGTACTAAACGCTTTTCGTATACTTGGGATTGCGTTTATTGTGATCATCTGCGGCGGCGCATTTCTTATTGAGAAATGTCCGGAGAATTTCGTACCTGTTGGATTTAAGGGCGGTTTCCAGACGGACGGAAAGGCTCTTGACGCAAAGATATCGGAAAAGAACTGGAAGCAGATGCTTGGGGATCCTATCTTTTATGTAATGATCCTGATGCTTACCTGTGGAGCTGTATTTGGCCTTATGACCATATCACAGGTATCTCCTATCGCCCAGAATATGATCGGAATGTCTGTGGCTTCCGCTACGGCGGCAGTTTCGGTTCTGGCCTTGTTTAATGCGGCGGGACGTGTAGCGGCAGGTTATGTTTCGGACATTATCGGAAGAATCAATACGCTTCTTTTGATGCTTGTTTTGGCTGTGATCGGATTGGTTCTGCTGGTAAGCGCGGGAGAGGGAGACGTGGCGAAGTTCTATATAGGCGTTTCTGTGGTGGGACTTTGCTTCGGCGCCTTTATGGGCGTGTTCCCCGGATTTACGGCGGATCAGTTTGGACAGAAGAACAACAGCGTTAATTATGGGATCATGTTTATCGGCTTTGCTCTTGCCGGATATGTGGGACCTACTCTTATGAGCAGTGTATATAACCGCACCGGCGGGTACAATATGGCGTTTATCATCGCCATCGGCCTGGCGGCTGTTGGGATCGTGCTGTCCTTTGTGTATAAAGGGCTGGCAAAGAAAGGTAAAAAATAGAGCTCCTGAAGGGAGCGGACACAAAATGCCAGGAGTTTTTTCTTCTGGCATTTTGTTTTATACGAATTCGTGGGATGAGCTTATGCTTTGAGAAAAATTTTTTTCCGTCTGAAAGTTTATCCTTTACTTTGGAAGTTCAAGAAAGGCAAGGCTGCAGAAATAACCGTCAGGAGCCAAAAGAGGCTGGATTCGCCAGGCAGAGACTGTTTGCCGGCCGGCTGCCTTAAAAGAGCAGGGATCGCAGGAATTTTCATCAGAAGTCTCAATAGAAAAACTTCCGTCCGCTTCTTCCCTTACATAAAAGGACTCAGGCGCTGTATAAAGGCCTGTGCCAAGCCCCTTTACATAAGCCTCCCGTACGGTCCACCTTTTAAAAAACCAGTCCTGGCGGAGAGGATCCGAAACGGCTGGATATTCCCTGGCTTCTCTGGGATGAAAAAAGCGTTTTATGATCACATCGGCAGCACTGAGATCATACACTTCTTCAATGTCAATCCCTATAGGAGAAAAGCGCCCAAATGCCAGTACAACATATTCACCTGCGTGGGATATATTAAAATATATTCCATAATTTTCCGGCAAAAAAAGCTTCCCATAAGGATTCACTTGAAATTCTAAAGAGCCGGCTGGTACACAGAGATACTCTCCCAGTATCATCCGAAGTGCAGTATGCCCTATACGATAACATTCCCGCGCGCTTTCCAGCTTATAACGCCCAAGTTGCTCCATCTCATTTTTTGACAGATAATCTTCAGGTTTAGGAAACTCCCTTCCGTCTCCCAGACAAAACCGCCACACATGCAGCTCCCCATCCTCCAACCCAGGAAAAGAACCAAGATCCCGCATATTAAAATACAAAATCCGCACAGAATCCCTTTTGCAGCGCATAAAAACCACTCCCTCACCACTTATCTTAAAAAATCTTTTTCTCATCCTTCCCGCCATTGTACCACGATCCCCTCCATATTTCCATCAGCATAAATTTCTATTTTTTTAAATACTTTAAAAAGTCTATGTATGTGCCGCGATTTATCTCCTCCCTTTCCCCCTCTCCATTCCGCCCAACCCATACAATTCCGTATCTTCCACCCTGAACAGCCAGCCGAAAAGCCGCTCCGAATGGACGGGCAGGCCTCGCGAGGCTTGGAGGATTTCGTTTGCCCCGCTTCAGCCGCAGAGCATCTGTCCGAAGCGCAGCAAGTTATGCGCCGCGGCTGAT
>DWYZ01000287.1 GCA_019118425.1 Candidatus Blautia faecavium
CCCTTCCCAGGCTGTAAGGCAAAAATTTTTCTATGTTCAGGAAGTAGGGTACTTCGAGACTACTCCTCCCTATTTCACAGAACGCCAAAATCTGAACAGCTATCTGATTGTCTACACCTTGTCCGGAAAAGGGGAATTGCGTTATAACCATAAAAAATACATGGTCTATCCAGGACAGGCCTTTTATATTAACTGTATTCCTCATCATTGGTATGCCTGCGCGGATAATTCCGGATGGGACATTTTATGGCTCCATTTCAACGGCGTAACCGCCCACGGCTATTATGATGAATTTTCCAAAAATCAATTTTCCATCGTGAAATTTGACGATACCTTCTTTATCGAAAGCACTATGCGGCGTATTCTTTCCCTGACGATCAAAAAGGATATCCACTCGGAGATCATCTCTTCCAACCTGATCGTAAACCTGCTGACAGAACTGATCATTCGAAACAATGACAAAAGTCTGGCACTTTCCTTCATGCCAGACTATATCAAGACCACTTTAAAAGAATTGGAAAAACATTTTTTAGAACCTTTTTCTCTGGAAAATCTGGCTGCCTCCATTGGGGTAAGCAAATACCATCTTTCCAGAGAATTTAAAAAATATATCGGAACCACGCTAAATGAATATGTGATCACCCTGCGCCTGAATTATGCCAAAGAGCTTCTGCGCTATACCCAGAACTCTGTAGGTGATATTGCCTTTGCCTGCGGCATTAACCAGGTAAGCCATTTCATCAATCTTTTTAAAAGCCGCGAGGGCATGACCCCTCTTCAATACCGAAAGGAATGGTATGTACAGACCAATTAGTTTTATATGGACTCATACTTATTTTCCATCTGCTCCGGCCTGCTTCATCACTTCCTTTAGTTTCTTTAAATAATATTGATAATCTTCCAGGGAGGCAGACGGCGCCACCTGATGATCCGCGCCGGGTATGTAACCTCCCTGCCGGATAACCGGAAGAAGTCTTTGAAACTCTCTATCGACCGCCTCCTTTCCCTTTGCGATGGCAAGCTTATTAAAAGCCCCGATAAACTTTACCTTAGGAAATTCCCTTCGAACCTCCACAATATCCATACCCGCATTCACATCCATAGGCAGAAAGCCGTCAATGCCAGCCTGAAGGAAATTAGGGATCAACCTGCGAAAATCTCCGTCCGTATCCACAAAAACATTTTTTACCCCCTTCTCTTTAAGGAAAGGTGCAAGTTTCTTATAGTAACTTCCCACAAACTCATCAAACATTTCCGGAGAGATCATAGGGCCGTTAGCCCCGCTTAAATCTTCCTCAAAAAGGATAACCTCCGGCTGGATAAGGGAAAAGATCCGCTCAAAATATTTCAGATACATCTCTAGAATAAAATCATTGATTTCATGGAGAAGCTCCGGCATCTCATAAAAAGCAAGCAGCTGTTCTTCCACTCCCATCAGCTCTCTTGAAGTCCAGAAAAAGCCAGAGGCGCGGAAACGGATGGAAAAGTCTCCCCTTTTATGTCCCTGTACATATTTTCCGTAAATTTCTTCAATTTTTTCCTCTGTACAGTATTGTTCCAGCTCATAGTGTATCTTTTCCTTTAAGATCTTCCAGTCCTCTTCGTCCCGGATCACAGGCTGTATATCCTTTATCAAGTCTCTGTTCTTATAATATTTTCTGGTCCAGCCGTCCTCGTCCAGCTTAAGAATAAACTCTTCTGTCTCCTCCAGGACTTTTTCATCAAAGCATTTAAAGGGAATCCGAAAAGACATCCTCTTTATCCCGTCCAACCCGAAAAACTGCTCGTATTCATATACAGGCTCTGTCATAAGATCATTAAAATACCGCCTGCTCCTGTCTTCTGCTTTGGGATATAAATATTCCGCGGTAAATTTTTCAGGAAGTCCTTCCTCTCTCCACCGGTCCACCGTAAGTGTCCAGGGAAAGAAAGTCTCCGCAAATGCTCCCCCTTCTGGCATTTTTTCAAAATTTAATGTTTTTATCAATCGTTCTGCTGTATTCATTGCCGCTTTCCTTTCCGCAGTCATAAGGCGGCAGACCGGGTGGTAAAAACCATTTCCTGTCTGCCGCCCATTTCCTGCTTTCTTTGCTCAAACGGATATTCAAAATACCCAAAGGGTACATCGTCCGATCCGCACAGTATGAAGCAAGGTACTTTCCTAATTCTGTCAAAATACAGCATAAGGGATATCCATTAATTTTGCAACCTTTGAAAATAATTCCGCATTATGTCCCACAGAAAGGGCTAAATGATGGGTAGGCGCTTCTATAAACCACTTGTCCATATATTCCGCCGGCTTTTCCCCGAAACGTATATGTGTGGAGGTATTGCCGTTTAAAAGAATAGGCGCATCGATTGCTTCTCCTTCACTGATATTAAATTTCAGCTTTCCATCCCCTGTCTGGGTCACTCCTAAGGTAGTCACTGCGCCTGGCCGTACTTTTGCCTCTACAGATACCCCGCTTCCCCGCTTTCCATGATATACGCCCATTCCTCTTAGAATAGGCTTACCCTTGGAAATCGCGAAATGGAAGGGGCCGTCATGTCCAAGGATGATCGTATCTCTGTTAAAGTCCGCAGCCACGATCTCGCAAAAGCTTCCTCCCTTGCCGCAGATATCCGCTATCTTCATGGCAAGAGCTGTTTTTATATCCCCTTCTCCCGCACAGGCGATCCCCTGAGCGTTTAAAAGAGAAAAGCCTACAATAAAACCGCTTTGCACTTCTTCAAAGAAATCCTCCCTGCCGTGATAATAGTAGGACACGCTGTCCAGATTTCTGTCCCGGACCATCTTTTCCTGTGCTGCCGCCACCTTAGCGGACCAGTCCATCTGCTCCTGGGTAGGCTTTCTGGCAATAGGATCCGATGGGGAATCCCCGGATATTTCAAAGAAATCTTCAATAAGATCTCTCTTTTCTTTTATATCCCCTTCCGTTACTGTGTTCAGATATGCGTTCAGATCACTCATTTCCAGGATTTCCACATCCATCCCTGTCTGTGCCTGGAGCATGGTCAGATCGCTGTACATATCCAGCATCCCGCTGTAATATCCCCCTAAAAAGCCGAAGCGTGCATGCTGAAGGGTTCTCTTTACCTTGGCGGCCATACACCATTCTTCGATTTCTTTCCAGGCCCGTTTCGCCTCCGGGCGGTCTGCCGTATTCTCATCTGCCTTCGCAAAATCCGGCGTCCGGTCAAGTCCCAGAAGTCCGTTTACCGCGCGGAAGGTAATTCCCGCCCGGTTAAAAGCATTGGAGATTTCCGGAATGGAGCATCCCACACACTGGGCGAGCCATCTGTCCGTCCCTGTTTTTTCATATGCCATCTCCGGCGCAGGCTGCAAATTTAAAATGATCACAGGAGCCTTATTAATCTGATGCACCGGAAGCACGCAGGCGCTTGTATAATAGGTAGCGGCATGAGAAAAGACAATATCCACATTGTTCCTGTTAAAATATTCTCCTGCTTCTCTTCCTTTTTCTTCCGTATCTACAATCCCGAAATTAAATACTTCGCCGAAATTTTTTAGTTTCTCCTCAATAAACCGATTATATCCCATTAAACATTCCAGCAATCCTGCAAACTGCTCCCAATAGGCATGTAATCCCGCACTGTAAAAGCCGATTCGCGGCATCTGCGGTTCTTTAATACGCTGTAGTCTACTCATTTTCATTCCTCCCTGGTCATATTTTTAAGATGTACATCTGTAAAATCTTTTCTGGCGTGATCCGCATTAAATGTCATATGAAGCCCCATCTCACGGCGACATATAACGTCTAATTCCTCTTATCTTTGATTATATTCTATGGTCAGCAGGATTACATCAAATGATATTGACGAAAAATAACACAATGTTGCTCCATGTCTACCTCTCATATCCGAACCATCCATCCATATTTCTCTTACGCGCAGCGCACATCTATACAAGGTAAACTACATTTTTTATAATATTGAAAATCCTGCAGACCTCCGCACGGAATAAAAATACTTCCCTATACGAAAAAAACTGTCTGTACAACCAGGATTCCCGGTTGTACAGACAGTCTTCTCTCATTTTATAAACTTACAGCAATTTATTTTATACGGTATCGATATATTCTGTAATAAAATGCAGCGCGGCCCCGGCTGCAATGGCCTCCCTGCGATACTCGCAGCAGCGGACCTCCGAAGGAGGATTATGAAAAGAATCCAGCTCTTCCACACGCCTGCGCAGTTCCTCAATATACTCATTCATATAAGCTCCCACATAACCTCCAAGAATAATGGGACAGTCAAAAAGCAGCCGAACGGTATTAATGGCCCTGGCAAGATAATCCAGATAAGTATTCCACAAGGATACTGCCTTTTTTTCTTTACCCTTCAAATGGACAAAAAAATTCTCCAGATTATCCCCGTACTGGCTATCTAAAACAGTCGCCGCACAATAGATATCCATACACCCTCTCTGGCCGCAATAACACACAGGTCCCAGGGGATCCAGCGTAAGATGTCCAATCTCCGCTGCGCAGAGATTTCCGCCTCTCCACACCTGGCCGTCTATAATGACCGCACCTCCCACATTATTGCTCAACATAATGTAAAACGCGCTTTTCATCTCCGGATGAGAATGAAACTCTGCAAAAGCAGCCGCCTTAGCGTCATTAAACAAGGCTGTCCGAAAAGGGATATATTTGGAAAAATCCGCACAATCCGCTCCTTCAAAGTCCAGGATCCGTCCATAAAAGATCTCCCGGTTATCTTCTGTGGTAAGTCCCGGGATCCCGATTCCCACACCCAGAACAGATTCCCTCTTTATCCCGGATTCCTCAAGAAGTTCTTTTACAATCTCTCCAAGTCTGCGCATATACAGATCCGACATCTCGAAATCATGCCGGATACGAATGCGTCCCATGATCTCTCCCTTTAAGTCCACCGCCACAGCAGTTATGTGGTGCCGTGTAATGTCAAATCCAATGGCTGTGCGCGCGTCTGGAACAATTCCATAAGTATAGGCTTTTCTGCCTCCTGTATCTCCCAGGAAGCCCGTCTTTTGCACCAGGCCCTCTTCTATAAGATCGGTCAGATTATTCTGCACCGTAGGCAGGGAAAGCTCAAGGGCCCGTGCAATGTCTTGGCGGGAAACACCATGGCCGTCCAGGACCATGCGGTAAATATTACTTCTGTTCCGGCGCTTTATCTGCGCGCGGGTCAATTGTTTTTCCGGACCCATAAATTAATTCCCCTCAGTTTGATCATTCTGTCTCAGAAGAGGTATCTGCGGCCGTGTCTTCTTCGGAGCCCTCTGTATCCGCAGTGTCTTCCTCTGTATCTGTGCTCTGTGTATCTTCGTCTGCTTCAGTAGTCTCCTCACCAGTGCTCTCTTCTGTCTGGGAAGCTGCATTGCTGTCAGCGCTGCTTTCTTCTTCCCCGTCCTGCGAAGCTATGTCAGACTCTGTAGGCTCTTCTTCCGCTGCGGTGTCTTCCTCTGTTGTCTCTTCCCCGGCTGTATCCGCAGAAGTGTCTTCCTCCGCTGCTTCTGTCTCATCCTCCGCAGTCTGGATAGTAAAGGTGTGATTATTGGTAACTGTCAAAGCGGAGAGCACATCCTCATTTTCTGTAATATCCGCTTCATCCAGCCAGCCCTGGGTAGTTTCCAGATAGAGATTGCTTTCTCTTGTGGAAATAATGGATTCTTTCTTAGTTTCTGTGGCTTCCTCATCATTCTTCTCATCCAGACGGAGGATATAGCAATTCGTATCTGTCTCAACTACACTGTCATACACTTCCCCGTCTTCCAAGGTACGCAGAGCCTCGATCACTTCATCCGGATAAGAAGTATCTCCTACTTCATCATTATCGCTCTCATTGGTAGTAAAAGTGCCGGACAGCGCGCTATAGGTATCATCGCTTTCCTTAGCTATTTCATCCATATCTGCGGATGGATCCTCCAGCATCTTATCAAGGATATCCTGCGCCTGATCCTTTTTCTCCTGTACTTCCTCATCGGTGAGCTCTTCACTGCTGAAATTAATGCTGACATAGGTAAAGGAAGACTGCTGCACCTCATCCTCATTCATCTCAGTATCTACATCCGCTACGACCGGGTCATAAATCCTCTCTCTGTAAGTTTCCAATTCCAGTAAAGTTTTTACCATATCCTCATCCACAGCCAGCGTCTGGATGGTCTCTTCATCATTCGCTTCCATGAAAGATGCCGCCGCTTCCGCAATGGCTGTCTCGTCCTCTTCTGTAACCTCTATGCCGTAATCCGGAGCCTTTTCTCTCATGATATACATGAGCTCCACATCCTGGAGAACTTCGTCCACAAGCTGTTCTCCATAGGTCACTCCTTCCTCAGCCTCTGTATCCCAGATATTTGCCTGGCTGCCCATAAGACTTAAATACATGGCCTCCGTCTGTGCCTGCTGCTGGCGTACAGAAAGGCTTACGATACCTAAGGGGATATCCGTTCCGTTTACCGTTGCTACTGTCTTTGTTCCGTCTAAATTTTTCTCACCGCAGCCTGCAAGCATGGACATTGCCGTTACTCCCACAAGGGCAGCTACTGCTGTTCTTTTTGCCATCTCTCTCATTTCTTCCTCCATAATACACGATGATCAATGCAAGAGGCTATATTTCTAATGCCAATCTGCTTTTTCTCACCAAAATCTCATTATTATGAGTATAAACTTTTTTTGTTCCAAGGGCAAGGAAATTCAGTGAAATCAGAAAATTTTCACATATAATCCACAAATCACCTTTCCTCCACCATGGACAGAAGTTCACTTATAAGCTGGGGCAAAGCGTCCATCAAACTGCCCTGTGGAGTAAAAACAAATTTTGGCTCCTGCTCTGCCTTAAACTGCAGTCCTCTTCTGTATTTCTGCATGAGCTGAGGGATTCCCGAAGGATCCAGTCTCGCCTTTTCGTACAAAGTGATCCGAACATCCCTGCCCAGCTGTTTGATCTCCGTCACATAGGCCTGATGGGCCAAAGCCTTAAGTCTGGCAATTGCAAGCAGGTTTCCCACAGCCTTGGGAAATTCCCCGAAACGGTCCAAAAGCTCCTCCAGCATATCGTCATAATCCTTCTGGGATTCAATGCCTGCGATCCTTTTATAAATATCCAGTTTTTGAAATTCATTGCTGATATAACTGTCGGGAATGAAAGCGTCCATATTCAGGTCAATGGAAGTCTCGAAATCCTCCATTGTGTGGATGCCCTTCGCTTCCTTCACCGCCTCGCTGAGCATCTTACAGTATAGATCATACCCTACCGCATTCATATGCCCATGCTGCTGCGCGCCTAAAAGATTTCCAGCTCCCCGAAGCTCCAGGTCACGCATGGCGATCTTAAATCCGCTTCCCAGATCCGTATACTCACGGATGGCAGACAGACGTTTCTCTGCCGTCTCACGCAGCACCATATTTCTCCTGTACATTAAAAAGGCGTAAGCCGTTCTGTTGGAACGGCCAATCCTTCCCCGCAGCTGATAAAGCTGAGAAAGGCCATATCTATCCGAATCGTGTATAATCATAGTATTCACATTGGATATATCCAGTCCGGTTTCAATAATAGTAGTAGACACCAGCACATCCAGTTCTCCGTTGATAAATGTATACATCACCTGTTCCAGCTCCCGCTCGCTCATCTGACCGTGGGCAAAGCCTACCCTTGCCTCAGGAACCAGCTTTCCGATCCTAAGAGCCACCTCCGCAATATCCGTGACCCGGTTATACACATAATACACCTGTCCTCCCCGGCGCATTTCCCGGTTAATGGCTTCTCTGACCGTCTCCTCATCATATTCCATCACATAGGTCTGGATTGGCACCCTGTCCATGGGCGGTTCCTCTAAAACACTCATATCACGGATTCCGATCAGGCTCATGTGCAAAGTTCTGGGAATGGGAGTGGCGGTTAAGGTGAGCACATCTACATCCTTTTTTAATTGTTTGATTTTTTCTTTATGAGTTACTCCAAAGCGCTGCTCCTCATCTATGATCAAAAGCCCAAGATTTTTAAACTTCACATCCTTGGACAATACCCTGTGGGTTCCGATCACGATATCCACCTGCCCTTTTTTCAGATCCTCTATGGTCTTTTTCTGCTGGGCAGCCGTGCGGAACCTGCAGAGAAGATCCACCCTCACAGGGAATTCTTTCATTCTCTGTACAAAGGTATTATAATGCTGCTGGGCAAGAATGGTAGTGGGTACCAGATAAACCACCTGCCTGCTTTCTTGTACCTCCTTAAAGGCCGCCCGCAGAGCAACCTCTGTCTTTCCGTAACCAACATCTCCGCACACGAGGCGGTCCATGATCTTTGTGCTTTCCATATCTCTTTTCGTATCTTCTATGGCCGCAAGCTGGTCCTCCGTCTCCTCATAGGGAAACATTTCCTCAAATTCCCTTTGCCATACGGTGTCCGGTCCGCACACATACCCTTCTTTTTCCTGACGGACAGCGTATAGTTCCACAAGCTCTCTGGCAATATTGCGTACTGCCCCTCTTACCCGGCTCTTTATCTTATTCCACTCTTGTCCTCCAAGCTTATTCAGCTTGGGCGGCTTCGCGGTTTCTGCCCCGGAATACTTCTGCAGAGCATCCAACTGGGTAGCCAGGATATACAGGTTGCTTTTTCCGGCATATTCGATCTTAATATAATCTTTTACAACCTTATCTACCTCTACCTTTTCAATTCCTCTGTAGATTCCCAGTCCGTGCTTTTCATGGACAACAAAATCGCCTATGGAAAGCTCAGAAAAATCCTGGATCCTGTTTCCGCTGTAATTCTTCTTTTTCTTTTTTTTCTTTTGTTCCTGTCCGAAGATATCGGATTCCGTCATTACAGCAAACTTAACAAGAGGGTATTCAAAACCTTTCTTTGCGTGCCCATAGGCCACCATGATTTCCCCTGGCTGGATCAGCCGGTCATAATCTTCCCCATAAAAAGCATTAAGCCCCTCTTCCTGCAGATCCTTGGCCAGCCGCTGTGCCCTTGTCCTGGAGCCGCAGAGCAAGACAACGCGGTATCCCTGCTGTTTATACTGCCTCAGATCTTTTACTAACAGCTCAAAACTGCTGTTATAGGAACTTACTGACCGGACTGTCAGGAAAAATCTTTGCGTGATCTTCCATCCGGACTGTATCTGCTCCAGAGAACAGACAGAAACGCAGTTTCTTCTATTTAACTCCCGTACCAATCCATCGTAGCTGCACAGCCAGTCCTCGGACAGAGTCTGACAGCCTTTTTCCTCTCTGTTTTTACGGCTCTGGAGAAATTCTTCTTCCACAGCTCTTCCGTTTTCTTCCAGCCTGTTAGGTTCATCCAGAAATACTATGGTACTGTCCTTGGGGAAATATTCCAAAAAGGAAACACGGTTCTCTCCCTGCGACCCTTCCACTGCAGGATAAATAGTAATCTCCTCCAGATTTTCCAAAGAGCGCTGGCTTTGGGCATCAAAACTGCGGATAGAATCTATTTCATCACCCCACAGTTCGATCCTCCAGGGATTTTCTTCTGTAAGGGGATAAATATCCACGATTCCTCCCCGAATAGAAAACTGACCCGGCATCTCCACCTGGCCCACACGCTCATATCCCATTCTCACCAAAGAGGTTTTCAGCTCTTCCAAATCCAGCTCACTGTCATTTTTGTAGGTAAGCAGGGAGTTTTTAATTTTTTCCAGAGGAGTAAGAAAATCCATACATCCGTCCACACTTGTCACTACAGTAAGCTCTCTCTCCTCTAAAAGCGCCTTTACCACCTGCATCCTCTGACGTATTAAAAGATTCCCATGGATATCCGCCTGAAAAAACAGCAGATCCTTAGCCGGATAGAACATAATATTTTTATCATAAAAACGGTAATCCTCGTAAATGGCCTTTGCCTGCCGCTCATCCTCAGCCAGGATCAAACGGCGGGGAAAAATCCCGGAAAGCCCATACATAAGATGTGCTTTCTGGGATTCCATACAACCGCTTATCTGAAGGATACCTTTATTTTCTTTTAAACATTTTAAAATTTCTTCCACCTCTGCCTGATCCTGGAGAGGCTGCAAAAACCCTTTCATCATTTTACGGCACCTGTTTTCTGTTATATTCATTCATTGCGGCGTCCACACCCTCTGACAATATTTTTTCCACAGCGCCGCCTGCCTTTTTTATTGCCGCATCCACAAGTTTACGGTCGCTGTCCGCAAAACGGCCAAGTACATGATCCGCTAGATCCCAGTCTTTAGGTTTTGCACCTACGCCCACTTTAATGCGCAGGAACTTATCTGTCCCGAGCTGCCGGATAATGTCCTTGATCCCATTGTGTCCTCCGGCGCTTCCTTTCACCCGGATGCGAAGCTGCCCCGGTTCCAGGTCAATATCGTCATAAATTACGATCATCTCCCTTTCCGGATCCAGCTTAAAATAATTAAGCATATCTCTCACAGGACCTCCGCTTAAGTTCATGAAAGAAAGAGGTTTCATCAAAACCACTTTTTCTCCTGCGATCATGCCTTTTCCATACATGGCGTTAAATTTTACGCCTCCCTGGGGAACTCCATGCTTTTCAATTAAATAATCTATGACGTCAAAACCCATATTATGACGGGTTCCGGCATATTTGGAGCCAGGGTTTCCTAAACCAACTATTAAAATCATAATCCTCCTAACGGGCGAGGGGGGCAAGCTCTGAGTTCCGAAGCCCGCATGCCCCCCTCACACTCCCCCCTGTTGGGCACGGGGTACGGTATTGTTACAAAGATAAGTTATTGGGATTTGTTGTAGGGTAACGGGCTCGCTACGCTCGCCCCACCCATTTCATTCATGTAGGGCCAGGAATATCGCAGAATCCCGCGACTCCCACCGCCCAGCGCCTACACCAGCCACCTTCCCCCACACCACAACCTAGGCCACTTGCGTGCCCAAGAAGGGGGAGTGTGAGGGGGGCCTTCGGGCTTCGCAACTCTGAGATGGCCCCCCTCACGCCTTTAGTTAAAATATACCATCTCTTCTGGTAGTTTTTCACAAAGCTGCACCTTGTCGGCGTAGAGTACGATTCCTTCGCCTTGGTACTCCATCCTTTTTTCAAAGGCTACTTTGGCGGTTACTTCTACCCACTGGCCTTCTCGGAGTTTGGGGGCTTCTTCGCTTTTGCATACATAGCCTAAGAAGGTAGTGTCGTCTGCGCAGCAGGTCATTGCTGTACGGCCCGGTACGAAGAAACGGCTGCCCATTCCTCTTGGTTTTAAGGCTCTTCCCTTAAAGCGGACTGTTTTCCCCACATAGGTGTCCGGATGGTCCATGGCGTCCACGAACCAAATTCCATAATCCTCCGGAAGGATATCGATTACAGGCGCATTCACATCGAAGGGCATCTCATCTTTAAAGATATCGTCCAGTTCTCCTTCTTCATCCTCAAAGATGATCTCCGCCCTCTGATTCGCCACCTTGATTCCTCTTCGATAGGAAGGAAGGGGATCTTCCCCTTTGCAGCGGTTAAATACTACCATATCCGCATTGCGCACCATATCCATAAAAATTGATTTCATATTTGCCATATACATTTGAAAGGTGCTGGCGTCCACACAGGTAATATGCTGTTCGATTCCCCAGCCCTGGGGCTTTTCCATTTTCTCAAAGTTGCTTGCAAGCCACATACCATTATATTCCACAATGACACGCTCCGGCTGATGAACGATGTCCATAGCCGCAAGTCTTTCCGGTGTAAGGTCCTCTTCCTTTTCAATGATCTCCACCACAGTATTGCTCATGTGAAGCACATTTTCATCGTACTCTTCTTCTCCCTCTTCGCAAAGAATCAAAAGGGTTTTCCCATCAATATAAAAATAATCCTGGGCGAGAGTGAAGTTTAAAAATGAGGTTTTTCCGCTTTCCAGAAAGCCCGTAATAAAATAAATAGGCACTCTGATCTCATCCATACTGCTCCTCCTCTCTTACAGGCCGAACAATAAAGCCAGCTTATCTTCTTTCAGCTCCGCGCCGATTACACAAAGGCGGCCTGTGTATTCCGGAGCGCCTTCCCGGATCTCTGTTTCCTGGGGCACCATATCAAAATAGATCCATGTTCCGTCTGTCCCGGGAAGCATTCCCTTAGCACGCAGGATCGTTCCGAATTCTTCGGTTTCAGACAGTTTCTTTAAAATACTCTCCAGCTCTTCTTTACTGTACTTCTTAATCGTCTCTCTGCCCCAGCTTGTAAACACCTCGTCCGCATGATGGTGCCCATGTTCGTGATGATGTCCGCAGCCGCAGGTTTCACCATGTTCATGATCATGGTGATGCTCGTGGTCATGGCCGGCTCCCTCTCCATGATGATGGCCTTCCTCTTCATGGCTGTGATGATGTTCATGGCCGCATTCTTCTTCCTTGTCGTGTCCGCAGGCTTCATGTTCATGGTGAT
>DWYZ01000288.1 GCA_019118425.1 Candidatus Blautia faecavium
TTTTTTAAACTGTCTGGAAAAATAGTGAATAGAGGAGTAGCCCAGATATTCAGAAATCTGTGTGAAATTTAACTGATTTTCCCGGATCAGCTCTTTGGCAAGGTCGATCTTCATGCGGGAAAAAAATTCAATTACACCACAGTGGTGTTTTTCGCGAAACAGTTTTTGAAGCTGGGAGCGGCCTACCAAAGTATTATGGCAGATATCCTCAATGGTGACGTACTCCTGGATATGTTCTCCCAGATAACGGATTACCGATTGGTAAACCGGATTCTCTTTCTTTATGCCGGAACGGCGGCTGGAAGCGCCAATTGGCTTTGATGCGGTATGGCGCTGTATCATACAGATAAGCATTTGTTCCAGATACAGCCGGATAAGCTGCTGGCTGCCCCAGGGGGCATCTTTGCTTTTTTTCATCTGCTCCAGATAAGGATCGTCCAGAGGAGAGGAAAAACATCTGCGTGCTTCTGCAATGATCATTGCCATGAGCTGACGCTCCTGATCGTTGATCTCTAAGATCTGATCTTCAAAGAATTTCATCATAGGGGAATGGCACTGGAATGCAATGACTACGATATTTGGCGCGCTCTTTCCGTTTGCATTTAAGTCATGGAATTCGTTTGGTTTATGAAAGATCACCTGGCCGCGTTTAAGTACGTGAAGTTTTTCTCCTGCAACTACCTCCACCTCGCCTTTATCCACACACTGAAATTCCCAAAAATCGTGGGCTTCTCCGGCAAAATGGAAATCACTGCAGTATTCAAAGTAATGGATCGTGACAATGGATTCTACCCGTATGACTTCCTCTAATGAAACGCTGGTGTATGCCATAAACCTTCCTTCTTCCCCGTTAAAATTTATTTTTATTATAACTTATCTTATGAAAAAAATCTACAAGTATTCCCAGGGGACTGCATCCCTTTTGTATAAAAAAAGTACACGATAACCGATTGCAACCCGCATTGGCTAAGGGTATAATAAAGCAGGTAAGGAACGAAGACCTTAGATAAAGGAGGAACCAGACGTTATGAAAAAACCAGTGTTAGTTGTTATGGCGGCAGGTATGGGAAGCCGGTACGGAGGATTAAAACAGATCGATCCGGTTGATAAAGAAGGCCATATCATCATGGACTTTTCCATATACGACGCAGTCAGAGCTGGATTTGAAAAAGTTGTGTTTATAATAAAAAAAGAAAACGAGGCAGATTTTAAAAATGCCATAGGTGACCGCCTTTCCAGACAGATTAAGGTGGCTTATGTGTTCCAGGAACTTTCCAATATTCCGGAAGGCTATCAGGTTCCCAAGGACCGTGTAAAACCCTGGGGGACGGGACATGCGGTGTTAAGCTGCATCGATGAGATAGACGGACCTTTCGTGGTGATCAATGCAGATGATTACTATGGAAGCCATGCCTTTAAAGAAGCGTATGATTTCCTGACGAAAACACAGGATTCAGAAGAGACTTACCGCTATATGATGGTGGGCTATAAGCTGGAGAATACTCTTACGGATAACGGGCATGTGGCAAGAGGAATCTGTGTGACAGATGAAGAAGGAAATCTGGTCAAGATACATGAGCGCACCCATATTGAAAAGAGAGAAGGCATGACTGCTTATACAGAAGACGAGGGAAAAACCTGGGTGGAAATTCCCGAGGGAAGTACAGTCTCTATGAATATGTGGGGATTTTCTCCAAGTATCCTTAAGGAATTAAAAGAAAGATTCAGCAGATTCCTGGATGAAAATCTGGATAAAAATCCGCTGAAATGTGAATACTTCCTGCCTTTTGTAGTGGATGAGCTGCTGATGGAAAAGAAGGCTACGGTAAAAGTGCTGAAATCTATGGATAAATGGTACGGTGTTACCTACAAAGAAGATAAGCCCCAGGTGGTAGCGGCAATCCAGCGCTTAAAAGACAGTGGGTTATATCCACAGCATTTATGGGAGGATAAATAGGTGGCAGTTAACGAGAGGATAAAAAGTGCGGCAGAGAAGTTTTGCTTTTCCGGTACACTTTTAGACGCAGTTCCCTTTGGAAACGGACATATTAACGATACCTACCGTCTGACCTTTTCAGAGGGAGAAAAAACGAAACAGTATATCCTGCAAAGGCTGAATAAGAATATTTTTAAGCAGCCGATAGAAGTAATGGAGAATATAAGCGGCGTGACTTCCTGGATCCGGAAAAAGGTTCAGGAAAAGGGGGGAGATGTGGAAAGAGAAGTTTTAAACATCATCCCATCCCATGAAGGGAAACCCTATTATGTGGACAGCGACGGCGAGTTTTGGCGGGCATATGCATTTATTGAAGGGGCTTCCAGTTTCGACGCGGTGGAAAAGGAAGAAGATTTTTATCAGAGCGCGGTTGCTTTCGGCCGTTTCCAGGGGCTCTTAGCGGATTATCCGGCAGATACCCTCCATGAGACTATTAAAGATTTCCATAATACACCGGAACGTTTCCGGGCGTTTCAGGCCGCTGTTAAGGCAGATGCCTGCGGCAGAGCAGAACAGGTAAAAAAAGAGATCCAGTTTGTCCTTGACCGTGAGCCGCTTACCCATGTGCTGTGTGACCTTCAGGAAGAAGGAAAGCTTCCTCTGCGGGTTACGCATAACGATACCAAGCTGAATAATATCATGATCGACAATGCAACCAGAAAAGCAATCTGTGTGATTGATCTGGATACGGTTATGCCGGGGCTTTCGGTGAACGATTTCGGAGATTCCATCCGTTTTGGAGCCAGCACAGGGGCGGAGGATGAAAAGGATCTGGATAAGATTTCCTGTGACCTCCATTTGTATGAACTTTATGTAAAGGGATATATTGAAGGCTGTGAGGGGGCTCTTACAGAAATGGAGCTGGAAATGCTGCCTATGGGGGCGATTTTAATGACCTTTGAGTGCGGCATGCGTTTTCTGGCAGATTACCTGGAGGGAGACCATTATTTTAAAACACACAGGGAAGGACAAAATCTGGACAGATGCCGGACCCAGTTTAAGCTGGTAAAAGATATGGAAGAAAAACTGCCTCAGATGAAGGCTATTGTGGAAAAGTATAAATAGTGATAAAATAACAGCGAACAGTAAGCAAAAAACGTATACCGGGTTAGGAGGAAGAAATCATGGCAATTTTAGTAACTGGCGGAGCTGGATATATTGGAAGCCATACTGTGGTAGAACTGCAGGAAGCAGGATATGATGTAGTTGTTCTGGATAATTTAAGCAATTCCAGCGAGAAATCTCTTGCACGCGTGGAAAAGATCACTGGAAAGCCGGTCACCTTTTACAAGGCGGATATCCTTGACAGGGAAGCTTTAAATCAGATTTTTGATAAAGAAAAAATTGATTCCTGTATTCATTTTGCAGGTCTGAAAGCAGTAGGCGAGTCTGTTGCGAAACCGTGGGAATACTATGAAAATAATATTGCAGGGACTTTGACTCTTGTGGATGTAATGAGAAAACATGGGGTAAAAAACATTATTTTCTCTTCCTCTGCAACTGTATATGGCGACCCGGCGGTGATCCCTATTACAGAGGAATGTCCTAAGGGCCAGTGTACCAACCCTTATGGATGGACGAAATCCATGCTGGAGCAGATCCTTACAGATATCCAGAAAGCGGACCCAGAGTGGAACGTAGTGCTTTTAAGATATTTTAATCCTATTGGCGCCCATAAGAGCGGCACTATCGGAGAAAATCCAAACGGTATCCCAAATAACCTTATGCCGTACATCACCCAGGTAGCTGTAGGCAAGCTTAAAGAGTTGGGCGTATTTGGAAACGATTACGACACTCCTGACGGAACAGGCGTGAGAGATTATATCCATGTGGTTGACCTGGCGAAAGGCCATGTAAAAGCCCTGAAAAAAATCCAGGACAATTCCGGTCTTTCTATCTATAACTTAGGAACAGGAAAAGGCTACAGCGTATTGGATATCGTAAAGAATTTTGAGGCGGCTACCGGTGTAAAGATCCCTTACGTGATCAAAGACCGCCGTCCTGGCGATATCGCCACCTGTTATTCAGATGCTTCCAAGGCGGAGAGAGAGCTTGGCTGGAAAGCGGAGAACGGCATACGGGAAATGTGTGAGGACTCCTGGAGATGGCAGTCTAATAATCCCAATGGATATGAAGACTGACGGAAAGCAGATGTCCGTAAAACTTTATAATAAAGAAATGAAAAATGCGTCCCGCATCAGCTTTTTAGCTGGCGGGGCGCATTTTTATAAATGGCAGGTCTTCTTAATAAGATTTTATTGATAAAGTTTCTGTTTTTCAAATTTAGGTTCGCAGGTCAGGTCAACGCCCAGTTTACGGAATTCCAGGATATCCACATCAGAGAGCATGACGGAAGTATGGGCCTGACAGCCTTTCAGTTTCTTACACTGTTCCAGCGCCAGACGTGCGTCCGGATTGCTTGCCGCACTGACGGAGAGGGCGATCAGGGTTTCGTCTGTGTGGAGACGGGGGTTTTTGCTGCCCAGATACTTTGTCTTTAATTCCTGGATAGGACGGATAGCTTCCGGAGAGATAACATGTACTTCATGGTCAATGCCGGCAAGTTCTTTTAAAGCATTTAAGAGCACAGCGGAGGAAGCTCCCAGAAGATCGGAAGTCTTTCCGGTGACAATAGTACCGTCCGGCAGTTCAAGGGCCGCAGCAGGCGCACCTGTGGATTTTTCAAGGGTCAGGCTTGCGGTCACTACTTTTCGGTCCTCCACGGCGGCGTGAGCCTGTTTTAAAAGAAGTTCTATTTTAAATACTTCGTCTTCTTTACCTGTTCCGGAGGCAAGGGCATCCATGCTCTTATAGTATCTCCGGATGATCT
Source organism: Candidatus Blautia faecavium (assembly GCA_019118425.1). Classification (GTDB taxonomy): domain Bacteria; phylum Bacillota; class Clostridia; order Lachnospirales; family Lachnospiraceae; genus Blautia_A; species Blautia_A faecavium. The sequence goes on from DWYZ01000288.1 coordinate 4,827, forward strand.
CCTGGCGAGAAGCCTCCTGGCAGGCTTCATCATCTATGATGCAGTTCCCGGCCATATTTACTCCCATATCTGTAGGGGATTTATAAGGGCATTTACCAATGATCTTCTCAAAGATTGCCTGAAGAACAGGGAAAATTTCTACGTCGCGGTTATAGTTTACCGTTGTTACCCCATAAGCTTCCAGGTGGAAGGGATCGATCATATTCACATCATTTAAATCAGCAGTGGCAGCTTCATATGCCAGATTTACCGGGTGCTTTAAGGGAATGTTCCAGATAGGGAAGGTTTCAAATTTAGCATATCCTGCGCTTATTCCCCGTTTGTATTCATGGTATAGCTGGGACAGGCAGGTAGCCATCTTTCCGCTTCCCGGACCAGGAGCAGTAATGACCACAAGAGGTCTGCTGGTCTCAATATATTCATTTTTTCCGTATCCCTCGTCGCTGACGATTAAAGAGGTATTGCTTGGATAGCCGGGGATGGTGTAATGGATATATACGCGGATCCCAAGCTTTTCCAGATGGTTTTTAAATAAATCCGCACCTTCCTGGCCGGAATACTGGGTGATGCACACGCTTCCCACGTAAAGGCCTTTTTCTGTAAAGGCGTCTATAAGGCGGAGAACATCTTCGTCATAGGTAATGCCTAAATCGCCGCGCATTTTATTTTTATCAATGTCTCCTGCACTGATTACGATCACGATTTCCGCCTGATCGCGAAGCTGCATAAGCATCCGCAGTTTGCTGTCTGGCTCAAAACCGGGAAGGACCCTGGAAGCGTGAAAATCATCGAATAATTTGCCGCCGAATTCCAGATAAAGTTTGTTTCCGAATTTTTCGATTCGTTCTTTGATGTGCTCGGACTGTAGTGTCAGGTATTTTTCGTTATCAAATCCTATTTTCATTTGCTTTTTTCCTCTCCCATTCACGTGATGTCAATAGTATACTACAAAAATGGCATTTTGTGACAGCTTTTTTCTGGAATATTTGTCAGAAAAAATTCAGACATAACAAAATTTAAACTTATTTCACAATCTCAATGTTGATTTATTCGTACAATCTCTTTATAATAAGAAATAGCTCTGCGCAGTGCGCAGATGCGTTAAGGAGGAACAAGATGGATAATCATATGGACAACCAATCAAATGGAAATCGTCCTGATCATGACAAGAATTCTAAAAATCAGCGGCCCAATAAAAACCACCAGTCGATCCTGGCATTTCTGGTCTGCCTTTTAGTCACGCTGATCTGCCTGAGCCTTTTCACCAATATGCTCCAGGATAATTCCAGCGAGATCACTTATGACCAGTTCATTGATATGGTGGAGGAGGACCAGGTAAAAGAAGTTACGCTGCAGTCGGGAACTTTGACGATCGTGCCTAAGGGACAGTCGTCATTATTCCAGGAGCAGAGCTATTACACAAACCTGATGGAGGATGAAAGCTCGCTGACCAAGCGTCTGGAAGGAACTGGGATCACTTTTCATTCTGAACCGCCGGATGCCATGGGAGAGTTTCTTTCCATGATGCTGAGCATACTGCTTCCCACCGTTCTTTTATTTGCTATGCTGATGCTTTTTATGCGCCGGATGAACAAAGGCGGTGGAGTGATGGGCGTGGGAAAAAGCCGCGCGAAAGCATACATTCAGAAAGATACAGGCGTCACATTCCGTGATGTGGCAGGACAGGATGAGGCGAAAGAATCTTTACAGGAGGTAGTGGATTTTCTCCATAATCCTGGAAAATATACCACTATCGGAGCGAAGCTCCCCAAAGGAGCCCTTCTTGTAGGTCCGCCAGGAACAGGAAAGACACTTCTGGCAAAGGCAGTTGCAGGGGAGGCGCATGTGCCCTTCTTTTCCCTGTCGGGATCAGAATTTGTGGAAATGTTTGTGGGTGTAGGTGCATCCCGTGTTCGTGATCTGTTTGAAGAGGCGAAGAAAAATGCCCCCTGTATTGTATTCATTGATGAGATTGACGCCATCGGCAAAAGCAGGGACGGACATTACGGAGGCGGAAATGACGAAAGAGAACAGACCCTGAACCAGCTTCTTGCAGAGATGGATGGATTTGATACGTCCTCAGGGCTTTTGATCCTGGCTGCCACTAACCGGCCGGAGGTTCTGGACCCTGCGCTTTTGCGTCCGGGACGTTTTGACCGTCGTGTAATCGTAGACCGTCCGGATCTTAAAGGGCGTGTGGATATTCTGAAAGTACATGCAAAAGGAGTAATGCTGGATGAGTCTGTTGACTTTGATGCCATTGCTCTGGCGACTTCAGGAGCCGTAGGTTCCGATCTGGCAAACATGATCAATGAGGCTGCGATCCTTGCGGTGAAAAACGGAAGAAGGGCAGTATCTCAGAAAGATCTCCTGGAATCCGTAGAAGTGGTCCTTGTGGGAAAAGAAAAGAAAGACCGCATCTTAAGCTCCCAGGAGAGAAGGATCGTATCCTATCATGAGGTGGGACATGCGCTGGTAAGCGCTTTGCAGAAAGATGCAGAGCCTGTACAGAAGATCACGATCGTGCCGCGTACCATGGGTGCTTTAGGCTATGTGATGCAGGTACCTGAGGAAGAGAAGTATCTGAATACACAAAAAGAACTGGAAGCCATGCTGGTAGGATATCTCGGGGGACGTGCCGCAGAGGAACTGGTCTTCGATACAGTGACCACCGGAGCTGCGAACGATATTGAGCAGGCTACGAAGGTGGCGAGAGCCATGATCACCCAGTATGGAATGTCAGCTAAGTTTGGGTTGATGGGGCTTGCTACACAGGAAAATCAGTATTTAAGCGGAAGAGTAGTGCTCAACTGCGGGGATGATACGGCTACCGAAGTGGATCATGAGGTGATGGAGCTTCTTCATAAATCCTATGAGGAGGCGAAGGCTCTTTTAAATGACCACAGAAAAGCCCTGGATAAGATTGCAGAATATCTGATCAAGAAAGAGACGATCACAGGCAAAGAATTTATGAAAATTTTCCGTGCTGTAGAAAAGGGAATGGAAATTCCGGAAAATCTGGACGAGCTTGAACTCCCAGAAGAAAAGAAAGAGGAGGAGCCCCAAAAGGTGAAAGAGCTCCCGGAAAAAGAAGAACCTTCTCAGCAGGAGAAAGAAGCTGAGAAAGAGGAACCTTCCACGAAAGAGGAAGAGAAGCCGGATATGCAGCAGGAATAAAAGAAAAAACGGAAACCGGGAGCAATCCCGGTTTTCTTTCATAAGTAAAAGCATACGGAAGAAGGCTGTATGTGTGAAAAGGAAGGGGAGGATGTATGTTCCAGATAGAGGAGGAATTAAAAAAGCTGCCTGCCAAGCCGGGCGTATACATCATGCACGACGAAAAGGACGAAATCATATATGTAGGAAAAGCAATCAGTCTGCGCAACCGTGTACGCCAGTATTTCCAGAGCAGCAGGAATAAAGGGGTAAAGATCGAGCAAATGGTGTCCCATATTTCCAGATTTGAATATATCATCACAGACTCGGAGCTGGAAGCCCTTGTCCTGGAATGTAATCTCATCAAGGAGCACCGGCCAAAATACAACACCATGCTCAAAGATGACAAAAGTTAT
>DWYZ01000289.1 GCA_019118425.1 Candidatus Blautia faecavium
TAGAAATAAAGTGATATACTGAATTGCATACACGAGGGTGTGTCATTTTGATACACGCCTCGTTTTTTTTATGCTATAGAAAAGGACCCCACTTTGTTCAGCGTGGAAGTTTGCTAAACTTTTCTATAATATAAAAAATGCAGCTTACGCTTCAGGAAAGCGCATTACGCGCAAGAAGGGCCTGGCTGCTGGTGCAGACACGCTCCGAAGCGAGTGTGTGCCAAAGCATACACTTATTGTATAATTTTATATAGGCAGGGAGGTATTATTATGAAGGATATCATTAAAATTTCGACAGTTGCATTTAATGCAAAATGGGGAGACAAAGAAAAAAATTTAAACCGGATGCTGGGCTATATGGAAGCGGCTGCAGCAGAGGGAAGCAATCTGATTGTTTTTCCGGAGATGGCTTTAACCGGATATGATGACGAAGAGGACAAAGAAAAGCCAGATAAAATGCAGTCTAAACTTGCTGAAGCCGTACCCGGTCCTTCTTCTAATGCCATTGCGGATCTTGCCAAAAAACTGAATCTTTATGTCGCTTTCGGAATGCCGGAAAGAGACGCGGATGATCCGGAAAAAATCTATAATTCGGCATGTGTCTGTGGACCTGAAGGGATTATCGGAACTTACCGAAAAATTCATCTGCCTTATCCGGAACCGCATTGGGCAACAAGAGGGACCCGACCATTTATTTTCGAGACACCATGGGGGCCTGTAGGGGTGGCAATTTGTTATGATTCTTATTGTTTTCAAGAACTTATGCGTTATTATGCTGCAAAAGGATGCCGGCTTTACATCAACTGTACAGCATTGGCTAAATGCCATGGCATTGCGCTTGGATCTACCACTTTGGAGGCCGGGTGCATCACTAATCAAATTTACATTGTTTCAGCTAACCTGGCAGGAACAGATCTTTATAATGTATTTTGGGGCGGATCGAGCATTATCGGTCCAAGCACGAACTTCTGGGAAGCAGAATATTTCGCAGGATATCCTTTTACAGATTCTAGGGCAATCCAAAATAAAATGTACACGGCAACAGTGGATCTGACGCTTGCCACGAGAGAAAAATTCGAGCCGAATCCCCTGATCGGCGGAGCAACGGACTTTAGACCCGCAATCTATAAAATGCTGTATGAAGATCTTTTGCGAGATCCGAAGTTTCAGGAATAAGGGGAAGGTCCTTAGATAAATAGTTAATGACTATGTTTATTTGGCTGCTGTGAGGGGCACATGTTTAGCGCCGGCCGAAGCAGAGCGTAGACTAAAAATCCCGCAGCAAAGCTGCGGGGTTTTTGATTGTCAGCACATCTCTGCAATTGTGTAGAGAAGTTTTTCAGATTCTTCCCAGCCAAGGCATGGGTCAGTGATGGATTTGCCATATATGTGTTCGCCGCCAATTTTCTGAGCGCCGTTTTCCAGGTAGCTCTCGATCATAAGCCCTTTTACAAGCTTATGAAGCTCTGGGTCCACCAGACGGCTGTGAAGGACTTCTCTGGCGATACGGACCTGCTGCTCGTACTGCTTGTTGGAATTGGAGTGGTTGGTATCTACTATGACTGCAGGGTTTAAAAGATCCTTTTCCTGGTACTTTTCCCAAAGAAGGCGAAGATCCTCATAATGATAATTAGGGATCGCTTCTCCGTGCTTATTTACCGCGCCGCGAAGGATGGTATGTGCCAGAGGGTTTCCAGTCGTCTCTACTTCCCAGCTTCTGTAAATAAAACGATGAGCGCCCTGAGCGGCCACTACAGAATTCAGCATAACGCTGAAATCACCGCTGGTAGGATTTTTCATTCCTGCGGGTACGTCCATACCGCTTACAGTGAGACGATGCTGCTGATCCTCTACAGAACGGGCACCTACGGCTACGTAGGAAAGAAGATCAGAGAGATATCTCCAGTTTTCCGGATACAGCATTTCATCTGCGCAGGTCATTCCGCTTTCATGGATGGCGCGCATATGCATTTTTCGGATCGCTACAAGACCGGCAAGCATATTGGGCTTTTTCTCTGGATCCGGCTGATGGATCATGCCTTTATAACCTTCTCCAGTGGTACGGGGCTTGTTTGTATAGACTCTTGGGATAATAAGTACTTTATCGTAAATTTTTTCCTGTACGTCTCTTAATCTGGTGAGATAGTCGCATACGGCATCCTCATTGTCAGCAGAACAGGGACCGATGATAGCGATAAACTTATCAGACTTACCGGTAAAAATATCTTTTATTTCCTGATCGCGTTTTTTCTTAATCTCCACGATGGTTTCGTCAATGGGATACTGGTTGCGGATCTCTTCGGGTGTCGGTAACTTTTTTATAAATTCAAATCCCATAGTAAGTTCTCCTCTTTCTTATTTTCTCTTGTTTTTTCCCACGCTATTATAAACTATTCCGCTGAAATTGTCGATAGGAAAATTGGCAGGCCTGAGCGAAAAAATATGCATTCCGCTTAGAAGAATCTCTCCCAACAGGACTCCATACAGATAACCCCGTATGCCGAGAAGGGGTATGGCGAAAAGCACAAAGGCAATACGTATTCCCGTGCTTACAGCACTGTGTACAAGATTTGCGCCTGTTTTTCCAAGCCCATTCAGAATACTTGATAGGGCTGTATTCAGATACATAAACGGGCAGATAAAGGCCATGGTCTGTATGTAGATTCCGGCTGTGGGACTGTGAAATAGGAATTCTCCCAGAAATTTGCCGAAAAAGAAAAAAACAAAAGTGCAGGCGCCTCCCAGAGAAAAACAATATTTCCCGGCCTGTGAGATGACATAGCGGATTCGTCTGCTATATCCTAAAGCCTGGAGTTCTGCTATGGAGGGCATGAGCATAACAGAAGCGGAATTAGTTATAGTGGAAGGAAATAAGAGCAAAGGCATAACCATTCCGGTAAGGATTCCATAGATACTTAAAGCTTCTTCGGATCCCAGGCCGTACATGCGAAGCCGCTGGGGGATCAGGACTACCTCTATGCTGCTTAAAAGGGTGAGAAGAACCCGGTTTACAGAAAGGGGAAAGGAAAGCTGTAAAATATCCCCGATTTTTTTTGCCGGTTGTGAAAGCGGCAGCGGGGTATAGTTATGTTTATGAAAACTTCCGCCGATGGCAAGAAGAGAGACAAAGGCGGCTGCCCCTTCACTTGCAAGAGAACCTCCCACGGCAATAAAGGCAGTGATCTCTCTGCCCTCAGAAAGGAAAATCTGGTAAAGCAGATAAGTGACACCTACACGCACAAGCTGCTCTAAAAACTGGATGCCGGAGGGGATTTCTGCCTTTTTCCTTGCAAAATAATAACCGTTGGCACAGATATGGAGAGAGCTTAAGGGCAGCCCGAAGGAAAGCAGGCGGATAAAAGGCTCTGTCTGCGTTTCTTTTAAGATTTCTGCGGAAAAAAATGCGGAATTATGGTATAAGACCCAGGCGAGAAGGGAAGAAAGAAGAACAGAGATTCCTGCTCCAAGGAAAAAAATGTCCCCTGCGTCCCTGGATTTTCCCACTGCAAGACGGGATGCTGCCAGGCGGGAGATGGCAGTCTGGATGCCAAAGGTGGTAATAGACAGCACCAGCATCTGCAGAGGTGAGACAAGCTGATAGATTCCCAGATCTTGTGCACCAATAGTATGGGAAAGGAATATTCTATAGAAGAACCCGATAAAGCGGGTGACAAGTCCAGCGCAGGTAAGGATCAGCGTTCCTTTTAAAAAGTATTGTTTCGACATAAATTCCAACCTGTACCTTTTTTGTCAGTATATTCATAAATACACCTTGACAGAACAATTTCTTTCTGATACAGTTATCAATGAAATCTGACAAAAATACTAGGGATTAAAAGAGGCGTAAATTTGGAAGTAAATTTCTAAATCTACCATTGTTGACGCAGCAAGTGCGTCAGAAGGGGGAAAGAATGAAGCTGTCAACAAGAGCAAAATACGGGCTTAGAGCACTTATAGATTTAGGCCTGCACAGCGGACAGGAAGCGGTTTCCATTCAGAGTATAGCCGGACGGCAGAATATTTCTGTAAGCTATTTGGAACAGCTTATGGCGAAGCTTAAGAGAGCCGGCATCGTAGAGAGCACCAGAGGCGCACAGGGAGGCTACCGCCTGGGAAAACCGGAAAATGAAATCTCTGTGGGAGATATCCTGCGTGTGCTGGAAGGCAGCCTGGACGCGGTGGACTGCCCGGGAAACAGTCCTATCAATACCTGCGAGAGTTCAGATTTATGTGTCGCCAAATACGTATGGAAGCGCATCAATGACAGTATCACAAGTGCTGTGGATACGCTGATGCTGGGCGAACTAATAGAAGAGAGCAGAAAAATACAGGAAAAAGTTGCAAAGTAAATACGCAAAGGTATGTAATTGCAATGGATCCCATTCTATATCAGGAGGATGAAAACATGGAAAAAATGATTTATCTGGATAACGCAGCGACTACAAAGACTTCACCAAAGGTGGTGGAAGCCATGCTGCCATATTTTTCTGAATTATACGGAAACCCTTCCAGCATCTATGACTTTGCCGGAAAGAGCAAGGAAGCGGTTACCAAGGCCAGAGAACAGATTGCCCAGGTGCTGGGGGCAAAAAAGGAAGAGATTTATTTTACCGCCGGCGGAACAGAGGCGGACAACTGGGCCCTTAAAGCTGCCTATGAGGCATACAGCGAGAAAGGAAATCACATTATCACTACTAAGATCGAACATCATGCGATTCTTCATACCTGTGAATACCTGGAAAAGAAGAGAGGGGCGCGTGTCACCTATCTGGATGTAGATGAAAACGGCATTGTCCGTCTGGAGGATCTGGAAGCGGCGATCACACCGCAGACCATCCTGATCTCCATTATGTTTGCTAATAATGAGATCGGTACCATACAGCCGGTTCAGGAGATTGGAAGGATAGCCAGAGAGCATGGCATCCTCTTTCATACAGACGCTGTGCAGGCATTTTGCCAGCTCCCCATATCTGTGGATGAATGCGGGATTGACATGTTAAGCTCCAGCGCCCATAAGATCAACGGACCGAAGGGAATCGGCTTTTTATATATCCGAAAAGGAGTAAAGATCCGCTCCTTCGTACATGGAGGCGCTCAGGAGAGAAAGCGCCGCGCAGGAACAGAAAACGTCCCAGGAATCGTAGGTTATGGAGAGGCGGCAAGGCTTGCCTGGGAGACCATGGAAGCAAGGACAGAAGAGGAAAGAAACTTAAGAGACTATATGATCCAGCGGATTACAGAAGAGATCCCCTATGTAAGGCTGAACGGCGACAGAGAAAAAAGACTGCCGAATAATGTAAACGTCAGCTTCCAGTTTATAGAAGGAGAGTCCCTTCTGCTCATGCTGGACAGTTTTGGGATTTGTGCTTCCAGCGGCTCCGCGTGTACCTCAGGATCTTTGGATCCTTCCCATGTGCTGCTTGCCATCGGACTTCCCCATGAGATTGCCCATGGCTCTTTGCGTATGACCTTAAGCGATGAGACCACGAAGGAAGAGATTGATTACACAGTGGACAAATTAAAAGACATTGTGCAGAATTTAAGAAATATGTCCCCTCTCTACGAGGATTTTATAAAGAAACAGAAATAACGAGCAAAACCCTGGAGCCTGCATTTCCGGGGAAAATAAAAAACACTTTTCAGGAGGAATTGATCATGTATAGTGAAAAAGTAATGGACCATTTTCAGAATCCGCGTAATGTGGGAGAAATAGAGGACGCAAGCGGCGTAGGAACTGTAGGCAACGCCAAATGCGGAGATATCATGAGGATATTTTTGGATATTGACGATGAAACTCATATTATCCGGGACTGCAAATTTAAGACTTTTGGCTGCGGAGCCGCAGTAGCTACCAGCAGTATGGCTACAGAACTTGTAAAAGGAAAGACCATCGAAGAGGCTATGAAAGTGACGAATAAAGCGGTTATGGAAGCCCTGGACGGACTTCCTCCGGTAAAAGTGCACTGTTCCCTTCTGGCAGAGGAAGCCATCCATGCAGCTTTATGGGATTATGCCCAGAAGCATCATATCGAAATAGAAGGTCTGGAAAAACCCAAGTCTGATATTCACGAAGGAGAAGAAGAGGACGAGGAAGAATATTGATGGAAAAGGAAAAGATAGTCGTAGGTCTGTCAGGAGGGGTGGACTCTTCTGTGGCCGCCTATCTTCTGAAGGAAGAGGGTTATGAAGTCATCGGGGTGACCATGACGCATTTCAAGGAAGAGGAACCGCTGCAAGGAGAGCGCTCTTCGGCAGATAAGATTGCGGAGGATGCAGCCAGAGTGGCAGAGTATCTCGGCATTGAACACCATGTGACAGATGTCTGCAAAGAATTTAAGGAAAAAGTGATCGATTATTTTATAAATGAGTATCTTTTTGGCAGAACACCGAATCCTTGTGTGGTCTGCAATCGTTATATTAAATGGAAAGCATTGATGGAACGGGGAGAACAGCTGGGCGCGTCTCTGATCGCCACCGGCCATTATGCCTTGACGGAGCAGCTGCCTAATGGAAGATACACCCTTAAATGTGCGGCAAGCGCAAAAAAAGACCAGACTTATGCTTTATACGGCCTTAGCCAGGAGCAGCTAAAGAGAACCCGGATGCCTCTGGGAATGTATACGAAGGAAGAAGTAAGGGCATTGGCAGAAAAGGCGGGCATTCCTGTGGCAAATAAGCCTGACAGTATGGAAATCTGTTTTATTCCTGACAAAGACTATGCCAGGTTTATTGAAAAAAATTCCAATGCAGTCATACCTAAGGGGAATTATGTAAATACTTCAGGTGAAGTCCTTGGGCAGCATAAGGGGATCATACATTATACAGTTGGTCAGAGAAAGGGCTTGAACCTCGCCATGGGCCATCCTGTCTTTGTGACGCAGATCCGGCCAGAGACCAATGAAGTAGTGATCGGAGAGAGTAAGGATGTATTTTCGAATGCTCTTTGCTGCAGCAAGCTGAATGCCATGTCTGTAGAAAAATTTACAGATGGTATGGAAGTTACGGCAAAAATCCGTTATAATCATGCTGGTGCCCCTGCTGTTATCAGAAGACTGGGAGAAGATGAGCTTCAGGTAGAGTTTAAGGAACCCCAAAGAGCGGTTACGCCGGGTCAGGCGGTAGTCTTCTATCAGAATGGATATGTGGCAGGCGGCGGAATCATTGATAAAATCGCATGGTGAAGTTTGGAAGCAGGCTTTCAAGAAAGAGGAAAGAATGACAGGACTTACGAATGAACAGGTAAAAGAAAGAATCGAAGAAGGAAAGGTAAACGCCAACGAAAATCCCAATACAAGGACCTATAAGCAGATCATACTGGAAAATACCCTTACATTTTTTAACTTTTTAAATCTGGCTCTGCTTATTCTTGTATTGTTGGTGGGATCATTTAAAAATTCTTTGTTTGTATGTATCATCATTATCAATACGGTCATTGGTATCATACAGGAGATCCGGGCAAAGAAGACCATTGACAAGCTGGCCATCCTTACGGAAAGCAAGACTGTAGTCTTAAGAGAAGGAAAAAAATGGAGCATTTCCACAGAAAAGCTGGTTTTGGACGACTTGATTTACTTAAAAACAGGAGATCAGGTTCCGGCGGACGCTAAGGTGCTGGAGGGAAGTCTGGAAGTAAACGAATCCCTCCTTACCGGTGAAGCGGACAACCTTTCGAAAAATGAAGGAGACGAGCTTTTTTCAGGAAGCTTTGTCACCTCCGGTGAAGCCTGCTGCCAGGTAGTGCATGTGGGAAAGGACAATTATGCTTCACAGATCACAAGCGAGGCGAAAGAGTTTAAGAGGCATAATTCAGAGCTTAGAAATTCTTTAAATGCTATTTTAAAGGTGATCAGTATTATCATCGTTCCTCTTGGGATCATGCTGTTTTATAAACAGTATTATGTGGTGGGAGATAATTTTAAGGATTCCATTGTAAGTACAGTGGCCGCTGTTCTGGGAATGATCCCGGAAGGACTGGTGCTTTTGACCAGTGTTGCCCTTACGTTAGGGGCGCTTGTCCTTGCTAGAAAGAATACCCTGGTGCAGGAACTGTACTGTATTGAAACTCTTGCCCGGGTGGACACCCTCTGCCTGGATAAAACGGGGACAATTACAGAAGGAACCATGTGCGTGGAAAGGGTAGAGCCTTGGCAGGAAGGCTTGATGTCCCCAAAAGAGCCTGAGATTGAGAAGGTGGAAGCCGCCGAAGTGCTGGCACCGGGGGAGGATGGAGAAGAGATCCTTCTTTCTTTGCCGGAGAGCCCCCAGGAGATGACGCTTCCGAAGGTGATGGAATCAAAAACAGAGGAAAAACGTGAAGAAGCGAAAGAGGATGCAGCGGCTTCTATGGCAGAGATCGAACGGGCTATGAGAAATATGATGGCAGTCCTTCGGGATGAAAATGCCACAGCGGATGCTCTGCGGAAGCGCTTTCTTCCGAAAAAGGATATGAAGCTCCACCATGCCGTACCTTTTTCTTCTGACAGGAAGTACAGCGGAGCGGCTTTTGAGGAAGAGGGTACTTACCTGATGGGAGCGGCCCAGTTTCTTTTCCCTGACGGTTATAAAGACCTGACGGAAGTCTGCCAAAAATATGCCGGAGAGGGATTCCGTATCCTGGTTCTTGCCCACAGCAAAGAGATCACAGAAGGAACCGAGCTTCCCGGAGGCCTTCGCCCCATTGGGCTTTTTCTTCTTACAGATGTGATACGAAAGGAAGCGCCGGAAACCTTAAAGTTTTTTGACAGTCAGGGAGTAGATCTTAAGGTGATTTCCGGAGACGACCCGGTGACTGTTGCCTCCATTGCGAAAAAAGCGGGCCTGAAAAACGCAGATCATTATATTGACGCCACTACCATTAAAACACAGGAAGAAATGGAAAAGGCGGTGGCTCAGTGCAGCGTATTCGGAAGAGTGACCCCGCAGCAGAAAAAAGAAATGGTACAGGCATTGAAAAAGCAGGGGCATACAGTAGCTATGACCGGCGATGGCGTAAACGATGTTCTGGCTTTAAAAGAGGCGGACTGCAGCGTGGCCATGGCCCAGGGCAGCGATGCGGCAAAGAATATAGCCAATGTGGTGCTTCTGGACTCTAATTTCGCGGCTATGCCCCATATTGTGAACCAAGGGCGCAGAGTGGTAAATAACATACGTACGGCCGCCTCTATGTTCTTGATCAAAACTATATTTTCTGTGTGCCTGTCACTGCTTACCATATTTTTTGGAGAGGCCTATCCATTTGAGCCGATCCAGATGTCGCTGATCAGCGCGTGTGCGGTGGGGATTCCTACCTTTTTGCTGGCACAGGAAAATAATTATAATAAAATCGGACATACCTTTTTAAGGCATGTATTTATCAATGCCTTTCCTGCGGCGATCACCATTACGGGATGTGTGTTTGTGGTCATGCTGGTTTGTCAGGATGTGTATCATTCCAATGATATGCTGAACACGGCCTGCGTACTGGTGACAGGATGGAACTATATGGCGGCCTTAAAGACAGTGTACTCTCCTTTGAACAGATACAGAAAGGTAATTATTTATGGAATGCAGTTTATTTTCTTTACGGCCGCGGTGATCCTTCAGGATCTTTTGTCACTGGGTTCCTTGGAGTTCGGAATGATCATCCTTGTATTTCTTTTGATGACCTTCTCGCCGGTTGTGATCGATGCTATAACAGCCTGGCTTAAGAAGATATTTCAGAAGTATCTGGACAGCGAGCATCCGGGAAGGGCAGTGTCTTTTCTGGAGAGACTGCAGAGGTAGGTGTAGAGAAAGCAGGACTGGATGAGGATGAGCCAGGAACGTATAGACATTTCATAACAGGCTGTCGGGAATAGATAGTCTCCAACAGGCAGAGACCTGCCTTGATGTAAAAAATCAACCGGAAGTGAGAAAGAAATCCCACCTACGGTTGATTTTTTTACATTTTATAAAAAGACAGGAATTTTAGTTTAATTCTTTTCACGGCAGAGCCAGAAGAAGCCGAAGGCAGGAATCTCTACGCCTTTAGCTTCCATTTCCCGCTGAGAGAAAAGGTCAATGTAGCTGCCGTCCTCTTCGTTGATCCAGGCCACCTTGTCATATTCGCTGAAATTATAGATTCCAATGAATTTTTCCATAGTATTCTCACGGACAACTGCCAAGATAGAAGGATCCCAGGTATCGATCGTATGCACGTCTGCGTTAGAATCAAATACGCTATGAGCGCGGCGGATCTTTTCCAGTTTATCTAATGCGGGGAAAAGTTTGCCTTGAACCGTGTCAGGACGGCTGCGGTTTTCGGCAAGTGTCCAGTCAAATTTTCCTCTGTGGATATAACGGGAATCTGCCGCCTTATCCGGATCGTCTTTATAAGAATAATCGTTAAGCTGGCCGATCTCGTCACCGCTGTAGATCACAGGAATTCCGGACTGTGCCAGCATAAAGGCGTGGAGTGTGATATCGTAGCGGATGCTTCGGTCCACTCCTTCCTCGCTTTGTTCGAAGCCGAATTTTTCGATTCCGCACAGAGAAGCGGTGGTTCCGCACAGACGGGCATCGCCCAGCCGCGGATCGTCATTATACAGTTCCCCTCTGGCAAAAGAACCAGGATACTTTCCGGTAAGAAAATCGTTCAGGTATTTCTTATGGGCTATCTCTTCCATGCCGAAGCTTTTCAGATAATCATAATCCAGTCCCCAGCCGATGTCATCATGGCAGCGGAGGTAATTCTGGAAGATGTACTCTTTCGGGAGATCGGCGACAATGTCTACCTGCCGGCGAAGAAGAGACACATCCCTTGTGGCCACAGTATGCCAGGTGCTTGCCATGGTGGTGACATTATAAAGAAGATGACATTCTGGTTTTTCGACTGTTCCAAAATACGGCGCAACCTTTTCCGGAGCCATGACCACTTCTCCTAAAAGCAGAACGCCAGGGCATACGATTTCACAGATCATTCGCATGATACGCACGATGGAGTGAACCTGAGGCAGATTTCTACAGTTGGTGCCCAGCTGTTTCCAAATATAAGGCACAGCATCCAGGCGGAAGATGTCCACTCCCTGATTCGCCAGGTAAAGCATGTTAAAGATCATTTCATTAAGGACAATGGGATTGCGGTAATTCAGATCCCACTGATATGGATAAAAGGTAGTCATGACATGCTTTTTTATATCATCCAGCCAGGTAAAGTTTCCAGGGGCTGTGGTTGGGAAAACCTGAGGACAGTTTTTTTCATATAAGGCAGGAACATCGTAGGAGTCAAAGAAGAAATAGCGGTCTTGATATTCTCTTTCTCCTGCACGGGCACGTTTCGCCCATTCGTGATCCTCGGAGGTATGGTTCATTACGAAGTCCAGACAAACACTGATGCCTCTTTCGTGGCATTTGGAGGTGACAGATGCGAAATCCTCCATCGTTCCCAGCTCTTCCTGAACTTTTCGAAAGTCAGCGACAGCATAGCCGCCGTCGCTTTTTCCCTTAGGAGAAGAAAGCAGAGGCATGAGATGCAGATAGTTTACATTGCACTCCTGAATATAGTCCAGCTTTTCCTCTAAACCTTTCAAGGTGCCGGCAAAATTATCCACGTACATCATCATGCCAAGGAGATTATTTCTCTTATACCAGTTGGAGTCATTTTCCCTGCGCAGATCTGAAGACTTTAAAAGGGAGGTCCTTTCGTCATAGAATTTCTTTAGATGTGCAGTCAGGTCGTTAAGATGTTTCATGACAGAGGGATTGTCCTGATAAAGCTCACAGTACAGCCATTTGATCTCATCATAGTGGCGGTCAAACCTTGTCTGGTAAATCTTTTCAACGTCTTTTTGGACAGCGATTTTAACCGGTTCGGTCTTTTTGGACTCAACTTTAATGGGTTCGGTTTTTTGGGTCTCGACTTTAACGGGCTCAGTTTTTTTAGTTTCGACTTTAATAGGTTCGGTTTTCTTGGTTTCGACTTTGACGGGTTCAGTTTTTTTAGTTTCGACTTTAATGGGTTCGGCTTTCTTAGTTTCGACTTTAACGGGTTCGGCCTTTTTTGTTTCGATTTTAACGGGTTCGGTTTTCTTAGTTTCAATCTTAACAGGTTGAGCTTTTTTAGTCTCTGCTTTAAGCGGTTCAGCCTTTTGAGAAGCAGCCTTTTCGGCTTGAGCTCTCTTTTTTTGGATTCTTTTTTTAGCCATAGATGTCTCCTTCCGTTATATTTGGGAAAAATATTCCGTTATTTTTTATTGGATTAATAAATTTAAAGGATTTTGAATGATTCCCTTAAATTCATAATAATCTTACAGGGGAGTGTGAAAAATGTCAAGTAAACGAGCCTGTCCAAATCCCGGGCTCAGGAAGCAGAGATTGAAGCCTGTCTCAGAAGGGACGGAACCTCTTCTGAGAAGCCGCTGCGCGGCTATTCGGCAGCAAGCTGTACAGCGGAGTGCGAATAGCCGTTTGACATGCGGAGCTTATGTCTGCCTAAAAGATAAGAATTCTGAGTTGAAACTGTATAGAAAAAATATGGTCCGCCAGCCTAGAGCGTGCTGGTGTCGTAAGACACCTACAGGAAGCACATGGTTTCGGTCGTGTGAGGCTTTACTTACAGAGACAGAAAGACAGGCTTACGGTTTTCAAAAACAGTATAATACCGAAAGCCGCATTGTCTGAGGACGTCCGCAGCCTTTAAAAAGGCAAAAGCGACTTTGTCTGTGGTGTGGGCGTCTGCCCCTACGGTGATGATCTCCCCTCCCAGCTGGCGGTAACGGCGGATGACATCCGCAGAAGGATTCGGTTCCCCAAGCCCATAGTGATATCCGCCTGTATTCAGTTCTATTCCAATCCCTTTTTGAATCAGGCTGCGCAAAATTTCATCCAGGATATCCCTGAAAGCCTGATAAGAATAGTTTTTGTTTTTATCAGGACCATATCGGACTACATAGTCGATGTGCCCGTATACGTCCATTTCGGAAAACGCTTCTATGTTTTCAAGGATAGACTGGAAGTATTCTCTGTAAGCTTGCTCTTCCCTTCGGCCATCAAAGTAATCAGGATAATAAGGGTCTTTTCCATGGACTACATGGGAAGATCCAATGACAAAATCAAAAGGATACTTATGGATAAGAGAGGAAAAATATGTTCCTAAATGAGGCTGAAGTCCCAGCTCAATTCCAAAGCGGACAGAAATTTTATTTTCATACTTTTCCTTCAGCAAAAGAAGTTCTTCATGATAGACGGGAAGATTCAGGGAAAATTCTAAAGCGTCCAAAGTGGGCGGGTAGTCCGGATCCAGATGCTCCGTAAAGCATATCCCTGTTAAACCTTGAGAAACAGCGGCGTTTATCATATCTTCCATGGAGGTTTCGCTGTCTGCTGAAAAATAACTGTGCATATGGCAGTCCCATAAAATCTTATTGGTCATACGAATTTCTCCTAATCCTAATTTTTTTGATTACATGTCACACCTGAACCACACACTTGCTGCGTGGGTACAGATTAATGAGATTTATTTCCTTGTTCAGACAAGCTTATTATACCTCAATTTTGGTGTTTTGGAAGGTTTTTTATAAAATAGTCTTGAATTATTGGCGAAAATTGGGTACAATACCAGATAGGTTAACGTGACTTCAAAAGATGAGGAAGCGTTATAATTTACCACTTATTTCATAGGAGGAATTTATCATGGCAGTAAAAGTTGCAATCAATGGTTTTGGACGTATCGGACGTCTTGCTTTCCGTCAGATGTTCGGAGCAGAAGGATTTGAAATCGTAGCTATTAACGATTTAACATCTCCGAAGATGCTGGCTCACTTATTAAAATATGACTCTACTCAGGGAAGATACGCTCTGTGTGACAAAGTTTCCGCTGGCGAAGACTCCATCACAGTAGACGGAAAAGAAATCAAAATTTATGCAAAGGCTAACGCTGCTGAACTTCCATGGGGAGAAATCGGCGTAGACGTAGTTCTTGAGTGCACAGGTTTCTACACCTCCAAGGATAAAGCTCAGGCTCACATCGATGCAGGCGCTAAACACGTTATCATTTCCGCTCCTGCTGGAAACGACCTGAAGACAATCGTTTACAATGTAAATCATGAAGGTCTGACAAGCGAAGACAAGATTATCTCCGCTGCATCCTGTACAACAAACTGCCTTGCTCCAATGGCAAAAGCATTAAATGATCTTGCACCGATCAAATCCGGTATCATGTGCACCATCCACGCTTACACAGGCGATCAGATGACACTTGACGGACCGCAGAGAAAAGGCGATCTGAGAAGATCCCGTGCAGCAGCAGTTAACATCGTTCCGAACAGCACAGGTGCTGCAAAGGCTATCGGCCTTGTTATTCCTGAACTGAACGGCAAACTCATCGGCGCTGCTCAGCGTGTTCCTACTCCTACAGGTTCCACTACTATCCTTACAGCAGTTGTTGAAGGAAATGTAACAAAAGAGCAGATCAATGCCGCTATGAAAGCTGCTTCCAACGAGTCCTTCGGATACAACGAAGACGAGATCGTTTCCAGCGATATCGTAGGAATGACCTATGGCTCCCTGTTCGATGCTACCCAGACAATGGTTCTTCCATTAGACAACGGCACCACACAGGTACAGGTAGTTTCCTGGTATGACAACGAGAACTCCTATACAAGCCAGATGGTTCGTACTATCAAACACTTCGGAAAACTGCTTAACGCTTAATTCGAATTTGATAGAGGCATAGACTCACCAGGGGTCCGGTCTGACAAGGACCGGACCCCTAATTTTTATTAAAAAGGAGGCATAATCATGCTTAATAAAAAATCCGTTGATGATATCAATGTAAAAGGAAAAAGAGTCCTTGTAAGATGCGATTTTAATGTTCCTCTTCAGGATGGAAAAATTACAGATGAGAACCGTCTTGTGGCAGCGCTTCCTACTATTAAAAAATTGATCGCAGACGGCGGAAAGGTTATCCTTTGCTCTCATTTAGGAAAGCCCAAGGGAGAACCGAAACCGGAATTGTCTCTGGCTCCTGTTGCTGTACGTCTTTCTGAATTATTAGGTCAGGAAGTAAAATTCGCGGCAGATCCTGAGGTTGTAGGACCAAACGCAAAAGCAGCAGTAGAGGCTATGAAAGACGGAGATGTGATCTTACTGGAAAATACCCGCTACCGCATCGAAGAGACAAAGAACGGCGATGAATTCAGCAAAGAGCTGGCATCCCTGTGCGATGTATTCGTAAATGATGCGTTCGGTACCGCTCACAGAGCACACTGCTCTAATGTCGGCGTTACAAAATATGTAGATACAGCAGTGGTTGGATATTTAATGCAGAAAGAAATCGATTTCTTAGGAAACGCAGTAAATAATCCGGAAAGACCATTCGTAGCTATTCTTGGCGGCGCGAAGGTTTCCAGCAAGATTTCCGTAATTAATAACCTTTTGGATAAGGTAGATGTACTGATCATCGGCGGCGGTATGGCTTATACTTTTGCAAAGGCTCACGGAGGAAAGATCGGAGTATCTCTCTGCGAGGATGATTATCTGGATTATGCCCTTGAAATGGAGAAAAAGGCAGCAGACAAAGGCGTTAAGCTTCTTCTCCCTGTAGATAACCGTATCGGCGATTCCTTCTCCAACGACTGCAATAAACAGATTGTTCCTACCGGTGAAATCCCGGACGGCTGGGAGGGACTGGATATCGGACCTGAAACAGAAAAGCTTTTCTGTGACGCTGTAAAAGACGCAAAGACTGTAGTATGGAACGGACCGATGGGCTGCTTCGAAATGCCGAATTTTGCTCACGGTACAGAAGCTGTTGCCAAAGCTTTGGCAGAAACTGATGCGACTACCATCATCGGCGGCGGTGATTCCGCAGCAGCAGTAAATATCCTTGGTTATGGGGACAAGATGACCCATATTTCCACAGGCGGCGGCGCATCCCTTGAATTCCTGGAAGGCAAAGAACTCCCAGGTGTAGCAGCAGCTAACGATAAGTAGAGCACTTAATGAAAGCAAGCCCAAAGGCGCAGCTTGAATTTAGTGCGAACTTAGCTCGAAGGAACTTAATGAGCGCGAGCTAAGGGCGAAGAGCGAATTTAGTGAATCGAGCTTCCTTTAAGTAGAGCACTTAATGAAAGCAAGCCAATATATAGAAGGAGAATAAAAAAATGGCAAGAAAGAAAATCATCGCTGGTAACTGGAAAATGAACATGACACCAAGCGAAGCAGTAAAATTAGTAGAGACTTTAAAACCACTCGTAGTAAATGACGAAGTAGACGTAGTATTCTGTGTGCCGGCTATTGACATCATTCCGGTTATAGAAGCAGTAAAAGGAACAAACATCCAGGTTGGCGCAGAAAACATGTACTACGAAGAAAAGGGTGCATACACAGGAGAAATCTCTCCGGCAATGCTTACAGATGTAGGTGTAAAATATGTAGTTCTGGGACATTCTGAGAGAAGAGAATACTTCGCAGAGACAGATGAAAGCGTAAACAAGAAAATGCTGAAAGCTTTTGAGCATGGAATCACTCCGATCATGTGCTGCGGAGAATCTCTCACACAGAGAGAGCAGGGTGTGACCATGGACTTCATCCGTCAGCAGGTTAAGATTGGTTTCCAGGGCGTTACTGCAGACCAGGCAAAGACAGCTGTGATCGCTTACGAGCCGATCTGGGCTATCGGAACCGGAAAGACTGCTACCACTGAGCAGGCGCAGGAAGTATGCGAAGGCATCCGTGCATGCATCGCAGAAATCTACGATGAGGCTACTGC
>DWYZ01000290.1 GCA_019118425.1 Candidatus Blautia faecavium
AAACTATGGTAATGTAACAAATAAAGGGTTGGAAATTTCCGGTCATTTCATTCCTGTAAAGGCACGTAATTTCTTGTGGTCTATAGATGCCAATATTTCATTCAACCGTAATAAGGTGGGTGGTTTGGATGCCGACCAATATTCTGATGTGGCTTGGGGTATTGAGAACATGTTCTTGGTACGTAATGGTGAGCCTATCGGTACTCTATATGGGTATGTGGAAGATGGCTTTTATGACAATGAGGCCGAAGTCCGTGCAGATCCGTTGTATAGAAATGAGACGGACTCTAAGGTTAAAAGCATGGTAGGTGAAGTGAAATACAAGAATCTTGATGACGATCCTGTAATTGATAATCGAGACCGTCAGATTATAGGTAATACCAACCCGGATTACCAATATGGTATAACCAATACATTGGAATGGAAGAACTGGACATTCAGTTTCTTCTTGCAGGGTACACAAGGTAATGACGTGTTGAATGTCAATCTTAAGAAATTTGATATGGCCAGATAAAAGCTGCTGTTAAGGTAAATTATGAATTGTTAGGTTTGTAATGGGAGCTGGGAAGAGATATTGTAGAAAAACAGGAAGAATCAAAGTGGGGAGATTCGTTCCTCGAGACTATGAGTAAAGATTTAAAGAAATCCTTTCCGGGTATGAAGGGGTTTTCATTACAAAATTTGAAGAGTATCCGCTATTGGTACAGATTCTATAATGAAAACATAAATGGCTTACAACTTGTAAGCCAAATTTCTACTGTGGAAAAGATGGTAAAAAGTATACCATGGGGACACAATCAGCGGATTATGTATAAATGCAAAGATATAAATGAGGCCGTATTCTATGTCCAAAAGACAATGGATAATAATTGGAGCAGGAGTGTTCTGGAACATCAAATTGACAGCAGATTATATGAACGTCAAGGAAAGGCTATTACAAATTTTCAGGTTAAATTGCCAGAACCTCAGTCAGATCTGGCAGAGCAGACATTGAAAGATCCGTATAATTTTGATTTCCTTAGTTTGCGAGAAGAATATGATGAAAAAGAATTAGAGGACGCACTTGTAAATCAGATCACACAGTTTTTATTGGAACTGGGAACGGGGTTCTCTTATATAGGCAGACAAGTTCATATAAAAGTCGGAGAAACTGATTTTTATATGGATTTACTGTTTTATCATGTTCGGCTGCACTGCTATGTTGTGGTGGAACTGAAAACAGAGAAGTTTAAGCCGGAATTCGCAGGAAAGCTGAATTTTTATGTTACTGCTGTAAATAAAAATATGAAAGCACCGGAGGATAATCAGACAATCGGAATCTTAATCTGCAAGGATAAAGACGATGTGGTGGCAGAGTATGCACTGGATGATATGTCACAGCCTTTAGGTCTATGGATGCGAAAGAAAAGGCTTAATTCACGCTACGTTGAATTCTGTTATTGATTTAAAATTATTTTATCCTAAAGATCTTTCCATAGCTGATGCTTTGGATATAGACGAAAAAATCACCATTTACATATATTCCACAAGTATGTCATGTACATGCCACAGGTGCAGCGTATTGCTACGGAAACATCATGGCTCAAATCACCGGATAGTACAGGATCTTCCCATATTGGGGGATAAAACATAGGAAAGTAGCGAGAGGGCTATAACAAGAAACAGTAGCGAAGCTGGTGGGCGCAGCCGATTTATCCGGAATTATAAGAGGAGAAATGCAGACAGGCATAGCGGTGGCAGGTCCTGTCCTGAAAATATTGTGAAGGACCTGCAGACGGTGCCCGCAAAAGAATATTACGATGCCTATCATGCCCTAAACGAAAGACTGGATCACATTGTTACATGTGGGGCAGACATAGAATTATATATTATTCCAACTGACAATGGAGATTTGGGGTGCTGTGACGTTATGGAAAACAGCTATAGCCGAAGGATTAAAAAGATATAATTGTGAACCGCCCATTGTCTAAAGCTAATGGGATTGCAGCGGCCTTATTTCAAGAAGTTATTAAGATATGCCGCACACAGAGTGCTTCATATAAATTTATAAATGACAAAGATAAAAACGCAACGTGCATCCGTCAGGATGTGCCAGAGCCGGAAGGTAGCCCGGCCGTCCTGCAAAAACAGGGTAAGTAACCTGCCCCTCCTGGGTTGTCCGTTCTTTGTCCATAACACATTTTAAGGAGGGAATGTTATGGACAAGATTAGCGGGAAACTGACAGTATATTTTGAGGAGCCTTTCTGGGTAGGAGTCTTTGAACTGGTATTTGACGGGAATTTGTCTGTGTGTAAGATCACATTTGGGGCAGAACCGAAAGAATATGAAGTTTTGGACTGCGTTCTCAAACATTACTGTAAGCGAAAGCCGAGTCCGGCTGTGGAAATCGAAAAGAAACAAACTGCAGACAACCCCAAGCGCAGGCAGCGCAATGCCAAAAAGCTGCTGAAAAATTCCGGCACTGGAACAAAGGCGCAGCAGGCGCTTCAGATGCAGCGGGAAGAATTAAAGCTCGAACGCAGGCAAATGAATAAGGAACAAAAAGAAGCCGAAAAGCTGCGGCAGTTTCAGATGAAACAGCAGAAACGAAAGGAGAAGCATAAAGGTCATTAAATTTGCTTCCCATGAAAGCGCCCGGTCTGCACAAAAAGCGGCAGACTGGGTATTTGTCAAAATACTATATGTCATTCTCTGCCCGGAAGGGCATCCTTACCACATTTCACTTTAAAAATATTATATTCTCTGCGCGTAACCTTTGCGCCCTTTCCTTTAGAAAATGTTTTAGAGTATTGACAAAATGTAACTGATGCATTACACTATAAAAGTAATCAATTCGTTACATTTTGGAAAGGAGAGATGACTTTGATATGGAACAGAATTAAAGTACTGCGGGCGGAAAGAGACTGGACTCAGGCGGATTTAGCGAATAAGGTAGGAATTTCACGCCAGGCGGTTATATCTATAGAAAAGTATAAATATACGCCGTCTTTAGAACTGGCTTTTAAGATTGCGGAAGCCTTTGGCGTATCTATTAATGAGGTTTTTGAACACAGGGAGGGTGAATAGTATGAAGGAGCAGACGATCTTACTTATTTTACTTATTGCGGCATTAGCGGTTACTTTGTGGCTGTATTTCTTAAAGGCCAAGAAGCAAATACAGTATAAAGGTGACGAACGCTGGAATATGATACAGTTAAAAGCTAATAATACAGCCAATATTTCTAATTGGGTCTTGATTATTTTGTTTATTGTACTGCCGTTGGTTATGGACGGTGAGACGACTTTTACATTGCAGCGGGTGATCACGTTTGGATTGATCTATATTGGGATAAGAAATTTGATCGAATTGACGGCGACTGTATATTTTGACAGAAAATTATAAGGAGGGAATGAGGATGATTAGCAAGGGAAAAATTGTACGTGGAATAATTTTGGCAGTACTGCTGGTGAGTACAGTAGTTTTTATGTATTCTATTATAACGAATCCTTTAGGTGAGCATGATGTTATACCTGCCTTAGTCGTGGCTGCAGGATTTATCATCCTTAACAAAGACAAAGAGAAAAGAAAGCGGTATGCAGGCATAGAGAAAAGATCATGAGCGGCTGCATATCCGCTTGACATAAAAATCATGCAGGAATGTTATTAAATCATGCAGAATCTTGATAGATATCTCAGGCTGTATACCTTATAATCATAAAATCGAATTAACTCCTGTCAAAATGATGAGAATAGGGATATGGAGGTATTTACTATGGTTCACATGCTTTTGGCGATCATTTATCTTGCCTTTATCAGCCTGGGGCTGCCAGATTCACTTCTTGGAGCTGCATGGCCCACTATGTATCCTGAATTTGGTGTGCCTGTTTCCTATGCAGGTATAATATCCATGATTATTGCTGCGGGCACAATCGTTTCCAGCCTGCAGAGCGACAGGCTGACACGGCTACTGGGAACCGGAAAAGTGACGGCGCTCAGTGTTGCCATGACGGCTGCCGCGCTGTTCGGATTTTCCTTTACAAAATCTTTTTGGATTTTATGTGTATGGGCGGTTCCTTATGGACTGGGAGCGGGAAGTGTAGACGCCGCGCTGAATAATTATGTCGCGCTGCATTATAAAAGCAGACATATGAGCTGGCTTCACTGTATGTGGGGACTGGGCGCGACAGTCGGACCTTACTTAATGGGCTATGCACTTTCTGGCGGACAAGGATGGAATATAGGTTATCGTTATATCGGAATGATACAGATTGTGCTGACTGCCATTTTGATTTTCAGCCTTCCGCTTTGGAAGGGGAGAAATACCGGTCCGGCAGGGACAGAAGAAGTGGAGGCTAAGGCGCTTAGCATGAAAAAGATCCTTGAAATTCCCGGGGCAAAGGAAGTCATGGTGTGCTTTTTCTGCTATTGCGCAGTAGAACAGACCGTGATCTTATGGGCAAGCAGCTATTTGACGCTTTACAAAGGGATGTCTGCAGATATGGCGGCGAGTTTTGCCAGTATATTTTTTATTGGGATTACTGTAGGCCGGGCAGTATCAGGATTTATCACAATAAAACTAAATGATACACAGATGATCCGGATGGGACAGGCATTGATTGCAATCG
This sequence comes from Candidatus Blautia faecavium, assembly GCA_019118425.1. Taxonomy (GTDB): domain Bacteria; phylum Bacillota; class Clostridia; order Lachnospirales; family Lachnospiraceae; genus Blautia_A; species Blautia_A faecavium. The sequence continues at coordinate 4,607 of DWYZ01000290.1, forward strand.
GTGTTTTCATCATGCTGTTGCCAGGAACGTCAATGATCTCTCTGGTTGGGTTGGCATTTATTGGATTTGGCTGTGCGCCTATCTATCCCTGCATTATCCATTCCACTCCGGATCATTTCGGAGCAGATAAATCCCAGGCGGTTATCGGGGTGCAGATGGCCAGCGCTTATGTAGGAACTTGTCTGATGCCCCCGCTGTTCGGACTGATTGCAAATCATATTACCGTATCGCTGCTGCCAATTTATTTATTGATTCTTTTGGCGCTTATGGTCATCATGCACGAGCGTTTGACAAAAAAGGCTCCGATCCTCGCCGGCCAGCGGGCTTAAAGTATAAAACAACGGAAAAGTTGATGGTTCGGGGAAATTACAAGTAGATTAGGGAACGCCTGAAAAGGTGTTCCTTTTCCATTTCCAGCCGTTTTGAAAGGAACGCTTTTTTCTGGGATGGTGAGCAAAATTTTGCCCCAAATAGTGGACTGTATGGCATTGTTATGAAAGCGGTGAAAATGCATAAAAGGTTTTTGGGATAAGATTAAGCTGTTTGCTTTATTGAATTTGCTGGGAGATATGGAGAAGAGAATATGAATAGCAGTTAATTTTCCTGCGTTTTATTTAACATCTCTTCAGTTGTGGCCGTAGGCTTTCTCTGCTATGCTTATATCAGCAAAGGCCGATGCAATCATACCCCAGAGAGGAGAGCGTTTTATGACATTAGGAAAAGTGATTAGAAAATACCGTAAAATCAGGAATCTCACACAGGAAGAAATGGCAGGGCGGCTCGGTGTAACAGCTCCAGCAGTGAATAAGTGGGAAAATGAAAATTCTTATCCGGATATTACACTTTTAGCTCCCATTGCCAGGCTGTTGGATATCTCATTGGATACGCTGCTGTCCTTTAGGGAAGAGCTGACAATGGAGGAGATAAACGAAATTATTCGGGAAGCAGATTCCAGATTAGAGAAAGAGCCATATGAAGAAGTTTTTCAGTGGGCAAAGAAAAAAATAGAACAATATCCAAATTGTGACGAGCTGATTTTAGATATAGCGGTCCTTTTTGACGCCCAGAGCATAATGAAAAATATTCCTGAAGAAGCTGGATACGAGGAGTATTTTTGCTCTTTGTACAGCCGTGTACTGAACAGCGCGGATGAGACAATACGGATCAGGGCTGCCGATGCTTTAGTCGGATGTTATATGAGAAAAAAGGAATATGAAAAAGCAGAAAAATATCTGACATATTTCTCTATACAAAATCCGGAAAGAAAGAGAAAGCAGGCGCAGATTTATGCAGAGACCGGGAAGATAAAAGAAGCATACAGAGCATATGAGGAGCTTCTGTTTTCGGATTATCAGAGGATCAGTATGGAACTGCACGGGATGTATTTGCTTGCCTTACAGGATAAGGATAAAAAAAGAGCCCGCAGGCTCGTGGAGAAACAAAAAGAAATGGCCAGATGCTTTGAAATGGGGAGATATTACGAGATCTCAAGCGGACTTGAACTTGCGGCAGCGGAAAAGGATACGGCTGCTACAATAGCTATGATAGAAGAATTACTTTCCAGTATAGGACAAATTGGGGATTTTAGAAAATCTTTCCTTTATGAACATATGAAATTCAAGGAAGTGAAAAAAGAATTTACAGAAAAATTGAGAGAAAATCTACTGAAGTGTTTCCGCGATGAAGAAAGCTATGGATTTTTAAAAGATGATGAGAGGTGGAAAAAACTGGAAGCTACATTCAGGTGATAACGGAATGACAAAAATCCGGTCCGTATAGGTCAGCGGGTAATCCCTGT
>DWYZ01000005.1 GCA_019118425.1 Candidatus Blautia faecavium
GCTGCCGCAAAAACCATGGTTCTTCATCCAGCCAGCCATACCCATCGTCAGATGAACGATGAGCAGCTTGTAGAAGCAGGGGTTTCCCCGGGAATGATCCGTCTCTCCGTAGGCATCGAGCATATAGATGATATTATCGCCGATCTGTCCCAGGCCCTTGACCAGGCATAAAACTTCCTTATTTCTAAAAAGATAAAACTTATAAAAAAGAGGACATCCCCTTTCTCTTATGGGCCTGTCCTCTTTTTTACATTTTTCACCGCTTCATGCGGTTTCTTTCCTATTCAAAAAACATATAATCCATATAAAATTGATTAAAATCTTTATCTTTAGACAGATTAATCTCCTGGGATATGCTGATAATCTTTTCAATCACAGCTTTCGCGTCTTTGTCCGCCAGATACCGCACAGCGCCTCCAAGAGAGCTGTTTCCTACTGTCTGGATCTTACCCTTTAATTCTTCCGGAAAAAGTCCGATAGATGCGGCCTTTTCCAGATCCATCTTAAACCCGAAGCCGCCTGCCAGGTATACGGTCTGAATCTGGTCGGAGGTCACTCCATAGCGCAGCAGCAAAGTTTCCATTCCAGCCCGCACTGCAGACTTTGCAAGCTGGATTTCCCGCACATCCTTCTGGGTAAATAAAATCTTTTCTCCCTCCGGTGTCTTAGAAAGGCAAAATCCGTCCTCATATTCTTCATCCAGAAGCCCGGTCTCATCTACCAGCTCTTCTTTTACCAGCTCTGCCACTGTCTCTACCACGCCTGTTCCGCATAAGCCCAAGGGCGGTTTCTCTCCAATGGTCCGGCAGGTCACTTCACTTCCATTTATCTCTACACTGCAGATGGCTCCCTGCACGCTTCCCATTCCGCAGCTTATATTCCCGCCCTCAAAGGCCGGGCCTGCGGCCGTGGATGTCACCAGAATCCGCTCTTTATTTCCAATAGCCATCTCCCCGTTTGTTCCAAGGTCGATAAGCAGGGATACCTCTTCTTTTTCCGCCATCCCGCAGGAAAGGATTCCTGCCGCTATATCCGCTCCCACGTAAGTGGAAATTCCCGGCATACACACAACAGGACAGGATAAAACAGAGCTTCCCAGAATCTCCTTAACGCTTCCGGTGATGGTCTTAATATTTACAGGTGTAAAAGGATACACGCCAAGGGTGTCGCAGGGATATCCCAAAAGCAAATGTCCCATAGTGGTATTTCCTGCAATAACCACCACTTTCACCTGCTCCTTATCAAGCTGGTTCCTCTTTAGTAAGTTAGAGATCCCCTTCTGTATATCCTCTTGGATACTCTTTTGCAGTTCCGCCCCTTTTCCGTCAACAGATGCCTGAATCCTGGAAATCACATCCGCCCCGTAAATTCTCTGGCGGTTCACCGCTGTGTAAGAATCCAGGATCTGTCCCCCGGTCATACCGCACAGGCTTAAGGCAATGGTAGTAGTTCCTATATCTATTGCAATTCCATATTCCTTATCAAGGATCTCTTCCTTTTTTTCTTCCCCTGCAAAGCTTGCCACTACGTCAAAAGTGGACTCCTGATTTAAAGAAAAACGGATACTTAAATCCTCCTCTAAGACCCCTTTGCAGGCAAGACGCCAGCCGCAGCTTAATTCTTCCTCTTTAAAAATTTTTCTGTCGCTTGTGGTAATGGGAAGGGAGCCCTTAACGACCTGGATCCTGCACTTTCCGCAGGTTCCTTTTCCCCCGCAGAATGCGCTGAAATATTTTCCATTTTCTTTTAATGCGTCAAGTATCGTCTTTCCTTTTTCACAAAGGAAGGTCTCTTCTTTTTCTCCATCCCATACGGTTAATGTTACCTCTGGTATTTTTCTCATTTTGCAATTTACCGCCGTACATTTTCTGCAATCATGCTGTGTTTGGAATACTTTTTCGTCCTCGCTTATAATCAGGATCTGTCCGCTGCTTTTTACAGGATCGAACATATAGCCGCTGGAAATTCCCATTCCGATCTTTCCGGCTTCGCACTCTGTATAGATCAGCTTCTGAGCTTCCATCGGGATATCCTTAGGTGCTTCCAGTCTCTTCTCTATTCCCAGATGCCTGAGCGCACACTCTTCTTTTAACCTGTCCATAGCCGCCTTTTCCAAGGCAAAGAGATACGCCCCTGCAAAGGAATCCGCCAGCATCCCCTTCAGGTAATCCCCCTGCTGGAACATAAGCGTACTGTACCCGCTGATCTCACCGCCTTCTGTCAGCAGTGAAAAGATCACTGGCGTTCCCTTAGGCACTTCCTCAATAGAAAGATCGTCCGGCATCGTCCCAAAACAGAAAATTGCCTGTGGTTTTCCAAGGCTTTCCAGCTTTTCCTTTAATCCTTCGTATTCCTCCACGACCTCTTCATAGATCGGATTATCCTCATAACATTCCATTAAGTTCAAAACATCCGAGCGGCTTACGCTCACTCGGATGTCTGTAAATCTTATGATTTCTTTCATAAATTATTTTCTCTCCTGGACTGCCTTCTTAGCTACCTCTGCGCAGGTTGCAGCGTCCGGTGTATAATAATCTGCTCCGATCTGCTGTGCGAAGCTGTCTGTAACAGGTGCACCGCCGATCATAACGATGTATTTATCGCGAAGTCCTCTTTCTTTTAACTCCTCGATCACTGCACTCATATTCGGCATGGTAGTGGTAAGCAGTGCGGACATACCAATGATATCTGCTCCTACTTCTTCTGCCTTATCAATGAAAGCTGCCGGTTCTACATCTACACCAGCGTCATAAATTTCAAAGCCTGCACCTTTTAACATCATCATGGTCAGGTTCTTACCGATATCATGTAAGTCGCCTTTTACTGTACCGATTACAGCTTTTCCTACCGGCTCATTTCCTATTTCAACAAGCTTCGGCTCCAAAATAGCAAGTCCTGCGTTCATAGCTCTTGCAGCTACCAGCACTTCCGGAACGAAAACTTCATTATTTTTAAACTTTTCACCAATTACCATCATTCCGGCTAAAAGACCTTCGTTTAAGATTGCCTTTGGATCCTCTCCCTGTTCCAAAGCCTGGGTAACTAAAGTTTTTACATTTTTAGCTCTACCTTTTTGTAAAAATTCTGAAATTTCCTGAATAACTGACATGGCATTTTCCCTCCTGTGTAATTGTCTCTTTTTCCATGTATTATGCTGTTTCTGTTCTCCGCAAAACATCCCAGCAACTGATTATACTATAATAAATACTGAGCTTTTTGTTTTGTACTTTTTTTGGAAACCTGATACTTTTTTCTTTATTTATGCTATAATTCATTAGGAAAGTATCAGATTCAGAGCAGACACAAAAAGAGCAGTTCTAAGTAAAGTTGAACTGCTCTGAATGTGATTCTTTCCAATTGTACCAAGCCGCGGACGGGTCAGCCAGGATGTATATGGAGAAAGTATCTTTTCCTCTTGGTGAAAATGCTGCGGTTTTACAGAAACTCGTCGATATAAAAGGGCGGTTTCTGTACCATTTCACGAAAGCTTTTTATAAAAGGACATGCTTCGCAGACCTTCTTACGGAGG
>DWYZ01000291.1 GCA_019118425.1 Candidatus Blautia faecavium
CTTTCTGATCTTAGAATACACTATAACGCAGCGTGAGAGTCAATGTTTTTTTCCGCTGTTTCTCCGATGCCCTCATTTGCGGCATTAAAAATTCTCTTTATCCCACCACTACACGGATCGTATTAGATATAACTAATCGGAATGTCTTTATTTCATATGGTTTAAACACGGCGGTAAATTCTCCCTTCTTTATCTCAAGTTCCTCTGCAGGCTGTTCCAGCCGGTCGCATTCCATTACCTGCTTCACCGAAATACCAAGACGTATCTTAGCCTTCACATGGCTGTTATGATGCTCGTACATACGAAGGATCCAATCTTTTCCATCTTCACTTCTTTTCACTGTTTCCAGGAAGCATTCCTTTCTATCACAGGAAACAAAGCTTTCCGGAAGAACCTTGCCGGCGCCTTCCATGCAAGATACCTTATTCCATCCGTCAAGGCTTTCCGATGCACCCTCCCTGGCAGTTTTTCCTCCTTTCCTGCACAGAGCGGCAAACAGCGGCACATTCAGGTCGTATGCCATTTCCACTGTCCTCGCCTCTCTCCAGCCTCCATGATGGGGATAAACAGAATACGTAAATTCATGGCAGCCTATATCCGCGTTCTCATTGGGATAGGTACCAGACTTGATGCTTGCGTTCACCTCCACAGGGAAATTTACCCGAAGCAGCACATGATGCGTGTTCCACTGGGCCGTAGCAGCAAAATCAATCCGGGGAAGATCTTGATAAAAGTATACCTTCTGAGTCACAGTTGAATTCCCGAATCCAAGAGAGTACTCTACTACTGTCTCCACAGGACCATTTTCACGGATTACCGGGGCGCTCACCCAATCCGCTTCATATGGCTTTCTCTTATAATACTCATCAATATCCCAGTTATCCCAATTCATCGGGCGGTCCTCATAAGTACAAAGCACATTTCCTGCCATCCCCTCCCGGATATACTCCCGGCCGTCGCTTTTTTCTATCAGGGACACCATCTGCATCTGTTCATTAAATCTTACTTTATAAAAACGATTCTCATAGGTTCCGTCCCAGGCATTTTCCTCCTTTTTCCCTTTATGGAGTTCTTCCCTTGCTTTCGGCGCCTCTTCGTATACAGGATAAAACTTCTTATAGCCTGCGGCAGGTATTTTCTCTCCGAAGAACACCAGGCCTTTTTCTGTATGCTGAATCGGGCGCAGTTTTCCGTCCCCGCTTCGCACAGCAGTTATTCCCGGCAGCTGGTCTGAAAGAGTCACAATATCCTCTCTTTCATATCCCGTTGTATTTACCACTACAATAGTATCTTCCTTCTCTTTAGCCGATGCATATTTCGCGATCACATTCACCGCCTTTTTTGCTTCCTTGTGTCCATCGGCAAGGATCCGGGCGTATTCCTCATCCGTCGTGTCATATACCTTTTCGATGCAGGTTCCGGGGATAATATCATGGAACTGGTTTAAAAGGATCACATCCCAGCCTCGTTCTATTAACTCCGAAGCCATAGCGCATCAACGTATTATCCTGTAAGGTCGTGATTTTGGAAGCGTTTATGCGTGCCAAGGATCATATTGGGATTTATGATCCCGGTATAGGTTAAAAAACGCCGTTTTTTATTTATCTTTTCCCTCTAAAGAATCTTCGCAAATACACATCCCCATCCTTTCCACTACCCGCCTAGCCTCTTCCGCTCTGTCGTCCGCAACATAAACAGCCACTCTGTCGTCTCCAATTCTTCCCATTCCATACCGCACGGCAGTAAACCCGGCATTTCCCAAATCCTGTTTATAGGAAACAATGCCTTCCTGTTTCAATGCGTCTACAAGCATATCCGCCTGCAGGCTGCCGTCGGCTATAAAGATTTCCACTGGTACGGTATGCTTTTTTTCTCCAGCCTGCTCAGACGCCGCCTTATTCTTTCTTCTATCACTGAACAATGCCAGCACTCTCAGAACAATAAACCCCAGAACGCCAATTCCCGCAAAAAACGCAAGAGCCATCCGTGCCGCAAGTACTTCCTGAGCCCCTCTTTGTATCATATAAAAGGCAAATACTGCGGAAAAAACACCTGAACATACCACACTGATCATAGCGTCTGAAAAAGGCGTGCTTTTTATCCTGCTTCCTGTGCTCCATATTCCGCGATACACCATCACGCCAATATAAGCAGCTCCTCCCACAAGCAATACCGCTGTTTCTCCTAAAGTCACCATCAAATCCCCGGTTAAAAGCAGTTGGACTACAATTAGCACCGCACATAGGACAAACATAATGCCAAAAGCCATATTTCCCGCTTTTGCCACTTGGTTTCTTTCCAGTTCATTATAATCAGCCACCTTGATCAAGGTTTCTTTCATCTCTTTATCCATACTCTCGCTTTTCCTTTCTCCATCTAAAATTTCTTTGATTTCTACCTCATAATACTCCGCCAGTTCAATAAGAATACTTAAGTCCGGCATATTAAAGCCAGTCTCCCACCGGGAAACGGTGCGGCCTGATACACCCAGCATTTCCCCGAGCTGTTCCTGGGTAATCCCCTTTTCTCTGCGAAGCTCTTTCAAAAATGCTCCAATCTTTTTCGGCTCCATCGGCACCTCCTCCTTTCCCCTTAAAAATACCATTCATCCATCCAGAAAAACACGACACAAAGCGAGAAATATCCTGTTTTTCTGATTAGACATAAAATGTCTATTCCTCTTTAGGCAAAATTTCTGTCTGTTCGGCGGCAAAACAGAAATCATCAGGTATCTTTTTGTTTTGTAAAGTAATGCTTGGCAGCATACAAATAATTCTTTTCAAATTCGGCAATGGCTTTCCTGCTTATCTTTTTTGTTGGAAGAAGCATATCAAATGCGTGGAAACAATTCGGATATACATCTGCTTTTGCTTCCACGCCCGCTTTCTTTAAATTTTCTATATACATCAGAGTTTCCCAGTAAAAGGGTTCAATATCTCCTACAAAAGTATATGCCGGAGGAAGATTACTGTAATCTGTCTGCCTTGCCGGCGCTGCATAGGCAGGAACTTCCTTTTTCCAGAATTCTCCCAGATAAGCTTTCCAGCCAATATGGTTTCTCTTCGTATTCCATACGGGAGCATGATTATTCTGGGAAGAAGGTGTATCTCTATCGTCAAGCATAGGGTACAAAGGCATTTGAAAAGCAATATTTACCTCCCCTTTATCCCTTGCATACATACAAACTGCCGCTGCAAGTCCTCCGCCGGCGCTTTCTCCTCCCACCATGATCTGACTGGTATTGATCCCCAGCTCCGCTCCATTGTTTTTTATATACTTAAGGGCGGCATAACAGTCCAAAAGAGCTGCCGGATAGGGCGCTTCCTTTGACAAACGATACTCTGGCGCGACAACAACCGCGCCGAATTTTTTTACCAGCGCCATTGCCCGCGATATATATACCATCTTTGCCATCCCTGTAATATACCCGCCGCCGTGTATCCATAATATACCGGGTGTCTCTTCCCTGGGGCGTCTGTTCTTTGTGGGTTTTAATATAAGCAGCTTAATTTCTTTGCCTGCAGATTTAACTGTCGTCTTTTGTACTTTATAATATTTGCTCATTAAATATCTCCCTTAGTCTTCTTATGCATAAACTCCTGCCCTCTGTAAAACAAGTTTATCACAAGTCCCCGGCTTTGACGACCTTAACCACAAATTTACAATTTCCCCAAAGCATCTCCCGGCATATTTTACTGGCCGGATAATCGCAAAATCTCCCGCAGCCTGCACTTATCGGCAGGCCGCGGGAGATTTCTGTACATCATTTCCGCTATATCTTTTTTAATCCCACTCAGATTCGCTTTCCCAGCTTATGATTTTTCCGGTCTCTGCATTGATCTCAAATTCATATTCCATACCGTCATAGCGGAGATCCCCTTCATAAACTACACGTCCGTCATCGCGTTCAAGTTTAATATAAACATCATCGCTTGCAGCCCCGGGAACCCTTTCTAATACCAGCTCAATGGCTTCCTCCTCAGTAATGGCTGCCCCGTCTGTCTCTGCCTCCTGGAAGTCATCCTCAATATCATAGTCCACATCCAGAATTCTTCCTGTGCTGGCATCGATTTCATAGTCATATTCTTCATTTCCCACATAGAACTCTACGTTATATGTTAAAAATCCATCATCTCTCTCAAGTTCCACTCTGGATCTGTCTATCTCAGACTCTTTAAGCCCGGAATCCTCCAGCGCAGTATTTAAAGCCTCTTCTTCTGTGTATTCCGCTTCACTGTTTGAGCCGCTGTTAAAGTCCCGGTCGATCTCCCGGTCAACAGAAAGAACTTCTCCTGTTTTTGCATCAATCTCATAATCGTATTCTTCATTTCCTGAATAGAATTCCACATCATAGATTAAAGAATTATCGTCATAGTCAAGCTCTACTCTGGATCTGTCAACGTCTTTCTCATCAATCCCCGCATCTTCAAGAGCGATTCCCAGCGCTTCATCCTGGGTGTACTCTGCTTCCTCCTGAAGTTTCTGTAAATACTGGGAAACTCTTTCCTTTTCTGCCGCTCCTACGATACTTGCCTGCGCCAATGTGATAGCTGTTATCGCTGCTAATGTTCCTGCTAATACTTTTACTCTTTTATTTCTCATATTTCCTACCTCCATGGTTTTTATTTTTGTTCTTGTTTGATTTGTTGAGGTAAGTATATGACCCGAAGATTAAAAGAAGATTAAAAACATCAAGTTTTTTTAATTTTTTTCTAAAACCAGCATTTGCATTTTCTAACTTCCGTTTTCCCTAAAGTTTTGCAGGTAACTATGCACATCCTGACACTTCATTGCACCGCTCATCACACAGGCGCCTGCTGCACCCGCCTGTTTCACCAGATTTATCTTTGTCTCGTCTATCCCTCCGATTGCATAAACCGGAATGGAAACACTGCGGCATACCTGTTCCAAAAATGCAAGTCCTCGTCCCGGCAGCCCCTTTTTACAGTCCGTTTCAAAAATATGTCCGGCCGTAATATAAGTACACCCCAGCCGTTCTGCCTCCAAAGCTTCCTCTGCAGAATGGCAGGAAGCGCCAAGAATAGAAAACTGTCTCCTCTCTCCTTTGGAAAGCCCGCGCAGAACCGGGAGCGGCAGATGGATAGCCGAAGCTCCCAGCTCCATTGCCGCCTTTACATAATTATGAAGGATGACGTTTGTTCCATATCTCCCGGAAATCTCCATAACCGCTTTTCCCAGTTCTTTATATTCCTCTTCCCCTAAATCCTTTTCTCTGAGAATAATCCCGGCAGGATGTTCCCTGGCAATCTTTTCCACCCGCAGCAAAAAGTCTTCCTCACATAGCCGGCGGTTTGTCACACATAAGATCTTACACATAAAGATAATCATTCAGGACCGGCTGCAGGCCTTCTTCTGAAATATCCTGGTACATCCGCTCCAGACTTCTGCCATCATCGATCTCAAACTGTTCGTCTCCCTGCGCACCGTCCGTCTCCTTTCCGCTGTACTTGCTCTCATGATCGCCGATTCCGGTGGATACACCCGCAGAGACCTTTGTAGCCGCGATCTTCACGATCCCATTTCGGAACTGGGCACTTTCCCGTGAAGATACCGTGATCCCCACAAAGGGCAGAAAAATCCGGTAGGCACATAAAACCTGGCAAAGCTGCTTCTCATGAACATCCATTGGATTGATCTTTTCATTATTTATAATAGGGCGCAGCCTTGGACAGGACAACGACATTTCCGCATAAGGATATTTTCTCTGGAGATAGTACACATGGAGCGCGCTTGCCAGGGCATCCTTTCGGAAGTCAGAAAGCCCTAAAAGAGCGGAAAAAGCCACGCCTCTCATGCCGCCCATAAGCGCCCTTTCCTGAGCGTCGAAGCGGTATGGCCAGACACGTTTATGTCCCATCAGATGTAAAGTTTCGTATTTATCCGCATCATAGGTTTCCTGAAAAACAGTTACATAATCAGCTCCACATTCGTGAAGATAGCGGTACTCATCCGTATTTACCGGATAAATCTCAAGTCCTACCATGCGGAAATATTTCCGTGCCAGTTTACAGGCTTCCCCGATATAAGTTACATCACTGGCAGAACGGCTTTCCCCGGTAAGGATAAGGATTTCTTCCATTCCGCTGTCTGCGATCACTTTCATCTCATGCTCGATCTGCTCTTTTGTAAGACGCATCCGCCTGATGTGGTTATAACAGTTAAAGCCGCAGTAAACACAGTAATTTTCACAGTAATTGGCTATATAAAGTGGCGTGAAAAGATACACCGTATTTCCAAAATGCCTGCTTGTCTCCATCCGGGCCCTCTGTGCCATTTCTTCCAGAAAAGGCTCTGCCGCCGGAGATAAAAGTGCTTTAAAATCCTCTATGGAACAGACCTCATGTTCCAATGCCGCTTTTACATCCTTTGCAGTATATTTAGAATAATCGTATTCCTGCATCTGGGAAATTACTTTTTCACAGACATCCGATTCTATCTGCTCCATGCCGGGCAGATATTCCATATGGTTTTTCCGGGAGGAAGGGTCTGTTTCCAGACGGTGTTTTTTCTCCAGGGCAGCTTTGGAGAGGTATTCTGAATCTACAAAAAACTGATTTTCCATACTTCCGCCCCCTAATCCCTTAAAAATCCAGTCAAAGGATCCGATGCGGCCGCTCCCCGGGTGAGCACTCTGCCAAGACCGGACAAATATGCCTTTCTTCCCGCTTCAATGGCCTGGCGAAAGGCGGACGCCATCATGGGAAGATCTCCTGCCGTAGCCAGAGCCGTATTGGCCATAACTGCCGCCGCTCCCATTTCCATAGCCTCACACGCCTGGGAGGGCCTTCCGATTCCGGCGTCCACAATGATGGGCAGATCGATCTCATCAATCAGGATCTGAATAAAATCCTTGGTGGCCAGCCCTTTATTGGAACCAATAGGGGATCCCAGAGGCATCACACTGGCGGCTCCCGCGTTTACCAGATCTCTCGCCGCATTCAGATCCGGATACATATACGGCATGACCACAAATCCTTCCTTTGCCAGGATTTCCGTAGCCTTGACGGTTTCCTGGTTATCAGGAAGAAGGTACTTGGAATCCCGCATGATCTCTATCTTTACAAAATCTCCGCAGCCTAATTCTCTTGCCAGCCGCGCAATACGCACTGCCTCTTCCGCGTTTCTGGCTCCGCTGGTATTGGGAAGGAGCGTTACGCCTTTCGGGATATAATCCAGGATATTTTCCTGCTCCTTTGTATTGGCTCTTCGAACCGCCAGGGTGATGATTTCTGCCCCCGCATCCTCAATGGCTGCCTGGATCAGTTTCAGGGAATACTTCCCTGAGCCAAGGATAAAGCGGGAATGGAATTCATGGCCTGCAATAATAAGTTTGTCCTCGTTCATGATCGTTTCCTCCTTAATCAAATATGTAAGTAAAATGACCTTCCTATATAAAGTTCGTCTCTGACTGTCACGGCTCATATTCCCCGGCTAAAATGCGCAGCGCCATATGAGCCTGGTGTGCTGCGCAAAGCATAACCCGGGGAGCAAAAAGCCCTAAGCCGTCTTTCACCTCATTTGTTTCATCTCCGCACAGATAAAAATATTTTGTGATTTTTCGTGTTCTGATCTGATTTGCACTGCTGATCCCCGCCATTCCGGATGCCGCGATCAGATAAGTCTTCGGAAGTTTTTCCAAAACTGTGTTTGCCAGCATGGCTTTTTCCTTGGGATCATCGAAAGCTTCACAGATAATGTCTGCATCCTTTAATATTTCTTCTGCGTTTTCCCTGGTCAGCCGAACGGTATGACAGATAAGCTCTGTATAGGGTGAGATTTCTTTCAGGTTCTCACACAGCGCCTCTGTTTTGTGTTTTCCTATTTGCGCCGCTTTATATTGCTGGCGGTGCAGATTAGAAATATCTACCCTGTCAAAATCTATAAGTATCAATTTTCCGATTCCAGCTCTGGCAAGGGCAATGGCGATGGCGGATCCAAGGCCGCCTAAGCCGCAGACTGCCACGGCTGCCTTTGAAAATTTTTGGTGAAGCGCTTTTCCATGCCGTACTTTTAGAGCGTTTTCTATTTCTTCTCTTGTGGGAATCATATCAGCCGCCTCCTACAAAGCTTACAATTTCTATGGTATCTCCGTCTTCCAGAACAGCCGAAGCGTATTGTGCCTTGGGCACGATATCGCCGTTTTTTTCTACTGCAATGCGTTCTTTGTCGTAATCTGCTGTTTCCAGATACTCTGCCAGGGTTTTTCCTGCTATGTCCAGAGATTGTCCGTTAATTTTCACCATACCTTGTCACCTCCTTAAAATTGAAGAGGATAATTCCAAAAATTCTTTTGATGCCTTCTTATAAAAGTATTCCTGCCCGGAGTATTCAGCCAGTGGAAAGATTTTTTACAATAAAAACGGGAAGTTTCCAATGCAGAAACTTCCCTAAACTATCTTTTCCAAAATGCCCGCTCTGTCATCTAATAAAACGACAGCCGGCAGAATATATGATCTTTTCAGGTATCCCTACGTTGGCATTATCCAAATCAGGTTATCGGTCGAAGGTCCTACCTTCCTCTCAGCCTGTAACACAAGCTCCCGTCTGTTTAATTTACCTATATATTATACAGCTATACTTTGCAAAAGAAAAGCTTTTTCTTCACTATCCGTCTTTTAATAATCCTGCTGCGCCAAAACCTTCTGTATTTCTTCTGCGCTAACCAGTTTTACCCCGTAAACTGACCCGTCTGTTTTTCTTTCTACCACCAGACAAATCTCATCTTCCCTGGCTTCGTTTCCGCCATTTTGGTAAAAGCTCCCATCCTCATCCATAAGCAGATACACCGGCTTTCCTTGCCATATCCAGCTTCCGTTTTCTTTATTATAGTCTATTCCATTCTCTTTATATTCTTTTCTCCGCTGTTCTGACTCTTTGTCATTTTCCACGAAGCTGCTGTCCTCTGCCGTTTCTACCTCTGCTGCATAGTCCTTTTCTATACCGGCACTGCCTTCCCAGATATAAGTACTTTCTTCTGCATAATCGTCACTTTCTGCCTCTTCCTCTGCCATAGATTCCTCTTTCATACTAGTACTGCCTTCCCAGGTATAAATACTTTCTTCTGCATAATCGTCACTTTCCGCCTCTTCCTCTGCCATAGAGTCCTTTTTCATACTGACGCTGCCTTCCCGGACATAAGTGCCATCTGCTGCATAACTGCTTCCTGCCTCTTCGTCTGTGCGCTCTTCATATTCTTCTTCCGTCCCAATTCTTACGCCTATTAGATTAAAATCCTCATCCCTTACTGTATAAAGATCAATCTCCCCCTCCGGCATATACACCGCATTCATAGAATCGTCCTTCTGCCGGTCAATGACCCATCTCACCTTTTTTCCTTCGTAGAAAACCTGATTCTTCCCGCTGTCATAAGTTACCCCATACCCTTTCAGCTCATCTAAGATTCTCTTTGTTTCCTCTTCGTACAGAATCGATGTTTCATCCGTATCTTCCACCGCTGCTTCCTTTGCTATTACATCCACTTTCCCTTGAGAAACAGTTTCTTCTGCTGCTTCCTGGGTCACGATATAAAATGCTCTGCTCTGGTTATCTCCTCCTGCATCCTGTGCAATTGTCATCCCATATACACTGCCCGAAAACCCTGTCGCAGCCAAAATACTTCCTAATACGATTGCTGTTGTTTTTCTTTTCATTGTATGCAACTCCTTTTCTTATTTTATGCACACAGTATAACAATCCTATTTGTAGCCCGATTGGGGTTTTTATGTAGTTTATGTGTAATTTTATAAACAAAAGGAAAATTTTACTCCATTCTCTGTATTTTCAATTTTGTACTTTGCTCCATGCTGATCCAATATCATTTTTACAATATACAGTCCCAGTCCGCTTCCTCCTGTCTGACTGTTTCTGGACTGTTCCACACGATAAAATGCTTCAAATAAATGGGGCAGCGCTTCCTTGGGAAGGGACGTACCTGTATTTTCTATGTAAAATTTAATCCCACTGTCTCTTTCTCCTGCTGCAAGTAAAATACGGATTTCATTTCCCTCTTTTTCCGGCGTGTAGTTAATGGCATTTATAAGAAGATTACAAAAGACTTTCTCCATCATCCTTTGATTCACCTTTGCATATAACTGTTCCGGAAGTTCTGCCCACAAAGCAATCTCTTTTTGTTCCATCAGCTCAGTCATATCTGCAAGCTGCTGTCTGACCTGTTCTGCTATGTCTGTATCTTGGACAGTAAATTTATTATTTTCAATTCTGGAAACTGTAAGAAGCTCCTTAACAAGCCCCTCCATCTTCTCCGCTGTCTCCTGGGAACGTTTCAGATAATACTCTCTGTTTCGATACTCCCCTATCCCCTGGATCATTCCTGATAAATGCCCTTTCAGTATAGTAATCGGTGTTTTCAATTCATGAGAAACAGCAGAAAAAAAGGCAATTCTTTTTCTTTCTGCTTCCCGTTCTATTTCAATATCAGATTTTAATTTTTCATTTGCCTGTCTCAGTTTTGTTAATGTTCGGGAAAGATTTTCAGAAAGTTCGTTCAAATTTTTCCCTAATACCCCCACTTCATCTGTTCGCTTCCCCTGATACAGATTTCCAAAATCCAAAGCCGCCATACTTCTGGAAATCTGGCTCAGCCGTACAATAGGCACAGTCAGATACAAAGAAGTTGCCAGAGACAAAATTATTGCAGCCCCAATGGAAATACCGAGAATATAGGGGAATATCTCATGCAGAATACCCAATGCCTGATTCACCGGCTGCATTCCTCCGGACACAAGCATCGTATACGTATTTTCTCCCATCTTAAGGCTGTACCGTTTTACTGCAGAAGGAGACGTTCCGCTTTCCACTGCCGCATCCTCTGCAACGCTGCTGATTACTGTGCCTTCCCTTTGCTGTGCAGAACCTTCTTCTGCCGGAATTTCTTCAACAGTTTCTGCGCTTCCTTCCGCTATGCTGTCACCTTCGACCACTTCCTCACCTGCGTCTTCTGCTGCAAAACCATATTCTACTGCCACGCTCTCTGTCTGCGGCCATACAGGATTTCCCTGCTCATCCAAAATAGCGACCGATACCTGAGAGCTTGCTTCAAACAGTTCAATGGCATAGAAAGCCTCCTCGATCGTATCATAAGAACTGATCGTATCGATCATCCCCTGCGACACTGTATCCAGATCTTCCTGAAGCTGATTGCTGTAATAGGTGGGAAGAAAACCAATGATCGCTCCATAAGTGATACAGCTCACCCCTACTAAAAGAACCGCAACCAATATACATATTTTTACAGTCAGACTATTTCTTATTTTCTTTATCAACTCGATACCCCACTCCTCTGATCGTACTGATAATATCTGTTCCAATCTTTTTACGTATATTCTTTATATGTGTGTCTACAATCCTTTCCTCTCCGAAATAATCTTCTCCCCACACCATATTCAGCAGCCTTTGACGGGTAAGGACAATTCCCCGGTTTATTAAAAGGACATACAATAGTTCAAATTCTTTTTGTGTAAGCTCCACTTCTTTCCTTTGCCCCTGCGCGGCCTCACTGGCTCTCACATCTTCTCTATGAACAGTTCTTTCCTGATATTCCGCTTTGTCCCCAGACGCCTCATATCCTTCTGTAAGGTACACACGCCGCCCCGTAACATCCATAAATAAATTTTTACAGATCAGCGTCTGCTGTTCCCCTTCCTTCTGGGAACGCCTTAAAGTAGCCGCAATCTTTCTCAGCAAAATAGGCATAGAAAAAGGCTTTGTAATATAATCATCCGCTTTCAGGTCAAACCCCTTGATCTGATATGCTTCTTCCTCCAAGGCGGTAAGCATAATGATCGGTACATCCGATTCCCTTCGTATCAGCTCACAGACTCCGAATCCGTCTATCTTAGGTAGCATAATATCTAAAAGCACCAGATCAAAGTTTCCATCATGAAATTTCGCAACACCGTCCACACCGTCTCTGGCTAAAGTCACTCCATATCCCCTGTCCATAAGATAATTCCTTAATATCTCCTGAATATCTACTTCATCTTCAATAACTAATATCTGATACATCCTGTCTCTCCTGTCATTTCATAATTTTCTCCCCTATTCTACCGCTTAAATATGGAGTTATGATGGAGTTTATAAAAAAGAAACCCTTCTTCCAAACGAAAAGCCCCGGACTTCCTATGTTCCGAGGCTATATTCTGATCTCTCCTTTATATTTATTCATCCGCACACCTTACCGCCACTTTTATTACCTTGTCTTTTCTGCCTTCAAACAGTGCATACGCCTCTTCAATTTTTTCCAGCGGATAAACATGGGTGATCAGCGGCATAGTATCAATCCTGCCTTCTGCAATCAAGCGAAGAATCTCTTCGCAATCACAGCCATCCACCCCTCCTGTTTTAAAGGTCAGGTTTTTCCCGTACATTTCCGGCAGGGGCAGTACCTGATTTTCTTCATAAAGCGCTACTATCGTAACGGTCGCATTTGGTCTTGCGTACTGCCATGCCATTTGGAAACTGTCCTTGCCCCCGGCCATCTCCAGTACCACATCCGCGCCGCCGTTGGGGCATATTTCTTCTATTGCCTTTTCTAATTGTTCCGGAGCTGCCGTAACCACATCCGGATAATGTTTTTTTACAAAAGCCAGTCTGTCCGGATCTGTTTCACATACGATGATCTTTCTTGGATTCTTCAGCATCGCGCAAAGAAGCGTACAAATTCCGGTAGGTCCTGCTCCCAGGATCAGTACCGTATCCTCTTCTTTAATCTCCGATATACGAACTGCCCAGAATCCCGTTGCCAGAATATCTCCCACAAAAAGCGCCTGCTCAAAAGAAACTCCGTCAGGAATCACCGTCAAGCCCTGGTCCGCATAGGGAACACGCACATACTCCGCCTGTCCGCCGTCAATCCGGCATCCCAGCGCCCATCCTCCATTCTCATCTGTACAGTTATTCACATAGCCATGTCTGCAGAAAAAACATTCTCCACAAAAAGTTTCTACATTTACCGCAACTCTGTCGCCCGGCTTAACTTTTGAAACTGCTTTTCCCACTGCTTCTACGACTCCCACCATCTCATGTCCCACAGTAATCCCCGGAACCGCTCTGGGTACAGCCCCATGCTTAATATGCAGATCGCTGGTACATATACTGGCCAGTGTTACCCTTACAAGAGCATCTTTTTCATCCAACAGTTCTGGTTTCGGTTTCTCAATTAATCCAAACTCCCCTTTTGCTAGATATGTATACGCAAGCATCCTTTTTTCTCCTTTTTATATCCCGAAATTATTTAATTCTGATTATATGCTTCTTCTAATGTTTGCACAAGAATTTTTACTCCTGGACCACATTATCCCTAGTAATATTTTTCAGCCACCGATAGCTCTTGTAATGTCTATATACAAACGGCATTTTCACAAATTCGTCCGTACAGATTAAAAAATACACAACCATGGGCGGAAGTTTCAGGACAAAAGCAGCCAGAAATCCCAAAGGCACCGCGTATACCCACATATTTATGGTATCGCAGATAAAACCGAACCGGGAGTCTCCTCCTGAACGGAAAGCACCACTGATCACCATGGTATTGATAGCCTGCCCTACCGTATAATAAACATTAATATAAAGCATGATTCCAAGATATTCCCGCGCCTGGGCTGTCAACTCCGCCATGTTCATGATCACCGGCCTCAGGAAAAGTATCAGGATTCCCCCCGCCACCCCAGCCCAAAAAGTGAGCCAATATAACCGGGTGGTATCTCTTTTTGCTTTTTCGATCTGGTTGTCGCCGATTTCCTTTCCCAGAAGAATAGCGCTGGCCGAAGCAATTCCAAAGCAGACGGCTGTACCCAGATTCCTAGCCACCACCACAATGGAATTCGCCGCCACAATATCACTTCCCAAATGTCCCATGATCACCGAATACATGGAAAAACCTACGCCCCATACAACATCATTACCCAGTGCCGGCAAAGAATAATGAAGAAAATCCCGAAACAATACACGGTTTATGGAAAAAACTTCCCGAATCCGGAAGCGCACTGTCCGTTTGCGGAAATTATCGCAAATACAGATAGCCAGTTCGATTCCTCTGGCAATGGCTGTAGCCAGTGCGGCCCCTTGTATCCCTAAAGCCGGCGCTCCCAGCAGCCCGAAGATAAATACCGCATTCAGCAAAATATTGGAGATCAAAGCAATCGTAGTAACCACTGCGCTGAACATTACTCTTTCGATGCTTCGCATTACACATAAATATACTTGCGAAAATCCCATAAACAGATAGGAAAATCCCAAAATCCTAAGATAGGAACTTCCCATGGAAATCAATTCCTGGTCAGAAGTAAAGATCCGCATCAATAGGCCGGGAGTTAGGCAGGATGCCGCACCCACTAAAATAGAAACACTCATTGACAGCCGCACGGCGATTCCCATGATCTTTTCTATTGCCTGAGGCTGCTTTTTCCCCCAATACTGGGCGCAAAGCATGATAACGCCGGAGGATACGCCAGAATAAAACAGATTCAGTACAAAAGAAATCTGATTCGCCAGCGAAGCTGCCGATAAAGAACTCTGATTGATAAATCCTAACATTACCACATCTGCAGAATTAACAGCTGTATTGATCAGATTCTGAAAAATGATCGGCAGTGCAAGGTGAAAAATCTTGCTGTAAAATCCTTTTTCTGTTGTTTTCAAAGTTCTCCTGTTCTTTGGTTCTTTTTTTAACAAGCCCTTTGAGTTTACTTTATCCATGGCACGCAAGCTCCTTTTGACCTTAAATATCTCTCCTGTTTATTCTATCATAGGAAGGCTGAAAAAACAGCCTCATATCAAGCAGATATTTGCAGCACCTACAGCGTACGCGCCCTCTTAACAGAAAAACCCCGGAAACCTTACGGTTCCGGGGCAATCTTATGCTTGGACACAAAGTACCTTATGGGTACAAATCTATATAATTATTAATTACTCGATAACGGAAGCAACACGGCCTGAACCTACAGTACGTCCACCTTCACGGATAGCGAATGTAAGACCCTGGCTCATAGCGATCGGATGGATCAGCTCGATTGTCATTTCGATGTTATCTCCAGGCATGCACATTTCAGTTCCTTCTGGAAGAGTGATCACACCTGTAACGTCTGTTGTTCTGAAGTAGAACTGCGGACGATAGTTGTTGAAGAATGGTGTATGACGGCCACCTTCGTCTTTAGTTAAAACGTAAACCTGAGCTGTGAATTTTGTATGGCATGTGATTGTTCCTGGTTTAGCAAGAACCTGTCCTCTTTCGATTTCGTTTCTCTGAACACCACGAAGAAGAGCACCGATGTTATCACCAGCCTGAGCCTCATCAAGAAGCTTACGGAACATTTCGATACCAGTTACAACTACTTTACGTGTTTCTTCTTTAATACCAACGATTTCAACTTCCTCAGATACGTGAAGAACACCAGCTTCTACTCTACCAGTAGCAACTGTACCACGTCCTGTGATAGAGAATACGTCCTCTACAGGCATAACAAATGGCTTATCTGTATCACGCTGTGGATCTGGGATGTATTCATCAACAGCATCCATTAATTCCATGATCTTGTCGCCCCACTCGCTGCTCGGATCTTCCAGAGCTTTCAGAGCGGATCCCTGGATAACCGGAATGTCATCGCCCGGGAAGTCATACTCGGAAAGAAGCTCACGGATCTCCATCTCTACCAGCTCAAGCAGCTCCTCATCGTCAACCATATCACATTTGTTCATGAATACAACGATGTAAGGAACGCCTACCT
>DWYZ01000292.1 GCA_019118425.1 Candidatus Blautia faecavium
GAACTACGCCGTCTGCAGTAGGTCCTACGTTCAGAAGATAGTTTCCGCCGCGGCTTACGATCTTAAGAAGAAGGGAAATAATATGATCCGCTGACTTCCAGTTGGTATCATATTTATTAAATCCCCATGTATCATTTACCGTAGCCGGAATCTCCCAGTATCCGTCATATCCGTCATAAGGAAGTCTTGGTATAAAGTTGTCTCCTGTTGTCATGTAGTCTCCCATATGATTTCCGGTACGTCCGCTTAACAGACAGTCAGGCTGTATGGACTTAACCAGATCAATCAGCTCCTGGGTCTGGTCTACGGTGATCCCCATAGGAGTATCGAACCAGATCAGGCAGATCTTTCCGTAATTTTCCAGAAGCTCCTTCACCTGGGGCTTACACTTTTCGTCCAGGTATTTCTGGAAGTCTTTTTTCGAGTTATCCCTGTGCTGCATAAATCCGTTGGGATCGTCCCAGTCCTGTGCCTGAGAATAATAGAAGCCCATCCTCACGCCGTATTTTTCACAGGCAAGCTGAAGCTGCTTTAAAATATCCTTTCCATAAGGCGTCGCCTTTACCACGTTAAAGTCGCTTACCTTGGAATCATACATAGCGAAGCCTTCATGGTGCTTTGCGGTGAGCACGATATACTGCATGCCCCACTGCTCTTTCGCACGCTTCACAAAAGCGTCCGCGTCAAACTGAGTGGGATTGAACTGCTCTGCAAGCTTCTCGTATTCTTCCACAGGGATATCCAGGAAATTCTCGATCCACTCTGCGATCCTGTCGGTCTTCTGTCCTTTATATTCGCCCGCAAGGATACTGTAAAGGCCCCAATGGATAAATAATCCATATTTCGCGTCCTTGAACCACTCCTGATTTTTTGTCTTCATAAGAAATACCTCCGTCGTTTATTTTTGTCGTTAACCTTTTACTGCGCCGGCAAGAATACCGGATTCTACCTTCTCATGGAGGAACAGATAAATGATCATCATCGGTATGATGGACAGGATGATGAAGGCAAACTCTGCTCCGTAATTTGTCGTAAAGTTCGTCGTAAAGTTCAGCATTGCCCTGGATACTGTGTACTTGTTGCTGTCTGTGATCAGGATCAAAGAGAAGATCAGCTCACTGTACCCGTAGATAAATACCAGGATCGCCTCTGTCGCGATGATCGGCTTGCAGACAGGGGTCAGGATCCTTACCAGAAGCTGCACATCCCCGCAACCGTCGATCCTCGCCGCCTCGTCCAGTCCTCTGTCCAGGCTTTGAATATATCCTGTAAACAGGAAGATTGCCTGGGAAAGATTAAAGGCCGTATAGATCAGGATCAGGAACACATAGCTGTTCTTAGTTCCCAGTGTGCTGGAGATCTTGGAAACAGATACCAGTGTGGAGTGGACCGGAACCATAACGCCTGCCATAAACAGGATATAAACCACTTTTAAGTATTTATAACTCTTTCTTGCGATCACATAAGCCGCCGGCATGGCGACTACGACCGTCACCACCAGAGTCGCGATGGCAACCACCAGGGAATTAAAGATCGCCCGGGCAGCGCTTGCGATCCGGATAGCGTCCGGATAATTGTTAAAATTCCATACTTTTGGCCAGGAGAACATTCCCAGAAGGATCTCTTCATTTGTCTTGAATGAGGAGATCAGCGTCACGATCAACGGGAAAAATGTAGCCAAAGCCAGAAAGATGGCTATAAAATACATTAAACCTCTTTTTACGCCTCTTGCAAATACATACTTATTCATCCAATCTTCCTTTCCTACATATCCTCCTGCTTAAAGATCACTTTATTCAACAGCAGGGACAAAAGAAGCCCTAAAACAAGCAGGATCATACTGATCGCTCCGCTTCGGCCCATCATTCTGTACTGGAAGCCCTGGGAATAAAGAAGGACCGCCGGTGTCGCGCTGGTCTCCATAGGGCCGCCGCCTGTCATGGCATATACAAGGTCAAAGGCTTTCAGACATCCTGTCACACACATTACGGAAAATACCATAAACATGTTTTTACATAACGGGATCGTGATCTTGGTGATCTTTCTGATGCCTGTACAGCCGTCCAGAAGAGCGGCGTCGTGGATCTCGTCCGGGATCGCCACAATGCCGGCTGCGAAGATCAGCATGTTATATCCGGCGTACATCCACTCGTTTACAAGAACGATGCACCAGATATTTACCGTAGGGGTGGCCAGCCAGTTTATGATCATATCGGAGCAGCCGATCGCCTTCAAAAACTGTGCCAGGACACCGAAGTTGGAATTCAGCATGAACTTCCACATCAAACCTACTGCCGTAGTACCCAGCATGACCGGGATCAGATACGCAGCCTTAAAAAACTTCGTACCTTTGATCTTGGATGTGACCAGCAGCGCCATGCCGAAAGCGATGGGCATCAGGATCACAAAACCGCCGATCATGAAGTAAAGTGCGTTCAGCATACTGTTCCAGAAGTTATCGCTGGTGAGAACGCTTATATAATTTTTCAGTCCCGCCCAGGTAACGGGGGCTCCGCCGATACCGTTCCAGTCGTTTAACGACAGCCAGAAGGTATTGATCGTGGGGTAAATGACAAACAGCACGGTCAGCGCCACGCCTGGGAGCACCAGAAACAAAGCCTTCAAGAAAGATTTTCTATATATGGCCGATTTAAAAAACATGAACATCCCTCCATATGAAAGGGTGGACACTGCAGAACACTTTATTCCACCTTGCCCACCCAATGTCATTCAATCACATATACTGTTGTGTTACACCTGCTGTCTCTTATTCGTACTGTGCGATCATTTCAACAATTCTCTGGCCTACTTCTTCTGCTGTCTGTCCCATTGCAAGTCCCTGCAGAGCCTGACGAACGGTATTGATCATATGTGTTGCGGAGTCATAGTTTTCGATATCGCCGCGTACATCCTCTGTTTCCGCGATAATAGCGTTTGCTTCTTTTACAAGATAATTTCCGGCGTCAGAGGTAACGTTTACAGACATCGGAATCGGATATCCTTCTACGAAGGTATTCACAACATCTTCTCTTGTCATATATTTCAGGAAAAGAACAGATGCTGCCACTTCATCGGGATCGCCGGTATCTACTACATAGTAGCCTTCATTTCCGCCGCCCATGTCGTCCAGTTCATATTCTTCGTTCACATACGGGAAACGCATTGCATGGATCTTCTCGTTCTCGAAGAGCTCCAGTCCGGAGTGATCCTCTGCGCAGTACCATGTGCCCATGAACAGGAATGCACAGCCGCCGGTATTAAAGATAGATCTTTCCTGGCCGTCATCGTTTCCAAGGAGGTTTGTTCCAAGATATCCCTTATCTACAGCTTCTTTGATCATATTGTAGATCGCGATCTGCTCTTCGCTGTCATAAGTCATCTCTCTGGTTCCAAGCTGCTCTGCCACTTCGCAGCCGTAGGTCTTGTAGTTCAGCATGGAGTGGAGATGTCCGAAACGGTAGTCGTCCATTTCACCCATTTCAAAAGGCTGTACGCCGTTAGCCTTCAATGTCTCGCATGCAGCCATCAGGTCGTCCCAGCTCTTGATGGAAGCCGGATCGATGCCGTTCTCATTCAGGATATCTTCATTGTAGAAAAGTTCGATCTGATATGCAGTAAACGGTACGCCGTAGGTTCCTTCATATCCGAAAGAGCTGTAATCTACCAGGCTGGTTCCAAGGCTGTTGAATCTTTCTTCCCATTCCGGATACTGCTCATAATACGGATCCATATTTACGATCAGGTTCTGCTCGATATATCCTGCCACACGGGAGCCGCCGTACTCCTGAAGGATATTCGGCATGGAAGCCGGGTCGGACATCAGAACGGATTCAGAGTTCAGCCATTCTGACTCGGTCGGGATATTGATGCACTCAACAGTGATGCCCGGATACTCTTCCATAAATCCATCTACGATAGCCTGGTAGAGTGGACCGGAAACGTCCGCTTCATCCCATCTGGTATGGATGGTAATGGTTACGTCATTATATTCACGATTTTCTACATCATAGTCTGTAGAAGCATCATCAGACGCAAATACAGTCACTCCGGAGCCAAGGGATGCGACCATTGCGAGGGACATCATTACAGCAACTATTTTTTTCTTCATGTGTTAGCCTCCTTTAAATTTTGAATATGTGATGTACTTTGCTATGAAGCAACATCTTTTACGCTTTGCAAAACGTTTCGTGTTAATGTAATTTCATATTAGCGCAAAACGTTTCGTTTTTCAAGCTTTTTATGGGTTTGTTATCTGTTTTCTATGTTTTTTATAATTTTTATTGCACTTTTTTATTCATTTTTACTATATACTTGATGTAAAACGTTTTGTTTTTTTATGCATATAAGGTAAAATTAAAAAAATCCCGAAGACATTTCCGCTCTTTTTCTTTTCTTCAGGATTTTTTTATTTTGTTTATAAAATTATTTACAGTTTAGGAAAAACAGGCGCCGACATCTTGTACAGCTGGCTGAAAATCTCCTGCCGTTCCTGATATATCTGTACATTTTCTCTTATAGGCTCCGTTACTTCCGGACTCCATTTCACCATTTCTCTGCAGGCAGCATAAACATCCGGATAAATACCTGTTCCGACAGAAGCCATGATAGCGGCCCCATAACAAGCCTCCTCCTGGACTAAGGTTGTATATACAGGCATATCCAGCATATCCGCCTGTATCTGTTTCCAGCATTTTCCCTTTGCCGCTCCGCCAGAAGCCACCAACTTTCTGCCAGGAATTCCAAGCTCATCAAAAATCTTCCTGCATTCCCGCAGATTGTACATAACTCCTTCCATTACCGCCCGCACTAAATATGCCTGCTCATGTTTTAATCCAAGGCCAAAAAAGACGCCTCTGGCTAAAGGATTGTTGTGCGGCGTTCTCTCCCCGGCAATATAAGGAAGGAAAAACAAGCCTTCACATCCGGCCGGCACCTGAAAAGCTTCCTCATCAAGTTCTCCAAATGGTCTTTCACTTTTTAATACTTTATTTTTCAGCCAGCTTAATGTATTTCCGCCATTTAAAGCGCCTCCCTGAAACACCCAAAGTCCAGGGATGGAATGGCACCACAGCTGGCACCTCATCTTCGGGTCCAAAACAGGATTCCCCGTCACCACCGCCAGCTGAGAGGCTGTCCCGATATTGCAGGACATGATCCCCTCTTCCGCCACTCCGTTTCCGATCAGCTGAGCCGCACAGTCGCCTCCTCCGGCAGCCACCTTGATCCCCCGTACAAGTCCGGTTTCTTCTGCCGCTTCCCGGCATACCGTCCCTACCACATCGCAGGAAGGATAAGCCTTAGGCCAAATATCTTCTTTTAAACCTAAACGCCGGATCAGTTCCATACACCATTGATTTTTTCTTACAGAAAACGCAAGAGCAGCGCTTGCGTCACTATATTCTGTGCAGATTTCTCCTGTCAATTTATAACGGATATAATCTTTAGGAGACATTACCATGTGAATCCGATCATATACCTGGGGCTTATTCTTTTTCAGCCAGACCAGAGAACAGATCAGCATTCCGGCGCTGGGTTTATTAAGCAGCTCCTGACTTAGAAGCTCCCCGGCAATTTTTACGATTTCTTCTCTTTCTTTTAAAGACCGCTGATCCAAATGAATAATAGCCATATCCACCGGAACTCCATCTTTATCCAAAGCGACCATTCCATGCATCTGTCCGGAAAATCCAATACCTTTCAGCTCTTCTGCAATAATCCCCGATTTCTGCAACGCCTCTGCCACCGCTTTTTTCGTACTATTCCACCACACTGCCGGATCCTGCTGCGCATACCCCACCCTGGGCGTCAGGATCTCATATCCAACCTGCCCGATTCCCTTTACCTCTCCAGTCTCGTCCGTAATCAATGCCTTCACGCTGGAAGTCCCCAGATCGATTCCCATCAAATATCCCATATCTCTTCTCCTGCTTTATTTTCAGTACTTTTTGACTGCTGTTTTAATATTTTTTTAGTTTTATCATATCATACCTTCTCTTTTCATGGAAACAAATATAAGTTAATTGTATAGAGTTTTTTATTGAAACACATATTCTTTTATATTATAATTTAACACAAATATAACAATACTTGAGGTGGAATAATTCCATGAAAATCCTGGATGAACATATATTTTTTACAGAAAAGTCAAGCGGATACTCACAATACCCGCCAGGCACGCATCCGCCCCGCTGCTTGCTCATAACCGAATATCTGCTTTGCGGCTTCAATTAAAATTCCGGCGATAATTTTATTTTCATCCAGACAATATAGCATAAGGAGAAAAAGCATGAGAGCAAATAACCTGACTCTGCTCACCGATCTGTACGAGCTGACCATGATGCAGGGCTATTTCAAAAATCCAACCGATCAAACCGTTATCTTCGATATGTTTTACCGCACCAATCCCTGTGATGGAGCCTTTTCTATTACTGCCGGGCTGGAGCAGATGATCGAATATATCGAAAATCTTCATTTCAGCGAAGATGATCTCGCCTATCTTCGCAGCCTGAAAATATTTGACGATGATTTCCTGGAATATCTGAAAAATTTTCGGTTTTCCGGAGATATCTACGCTATTCCCGAAGGAACTGTTGTTTTTCCAAGGGAACCCCTTGTAAAGGTCGTTGCCCCTATCATGGAAGCGCAGCTTGTAGAAACCGCCATTTTAAATATCATTAACCACCAGAGCCTCATCGCTACCAAGGCTGCCCGGGTGTGTTACGCAGCAAACGGTGACGGAGTCATGGAATTCGGTCTTCGCCGCGCCCAGGGACCGGACGCTGGAATTTTTGGCGCCAGGGCCGCTGTTATAGGCGGATGCATTGGCACCTCTAATGTCCTCACCGGCCAGATGTTTCATGTTCCTGTCCTGGGTACCCATGCTCACAGCTGGATCATGAGCTTTCCTGACGAATACACAGCATTTAAAACTTACGCGCAGCTTTATCCTACTGCCTGCACCCTCTTAGTGGACACTTATGACGTATTAAAATCCGGTGTGCCCAATGCTATCCGTGTGTTTGAGGAAATGCGAGAAGACGGTGTAAAACTTACCAACTACGGCATCCGCATTGATAGCGGCGACCTGGCCTACCTTTCTAAAGAGGCCTATAAAATGCTTGCAGCCGCCGGGTTTGACGATGCCACCATCTGTGCTTCCAGCGATCTGGATGAATACCTCATTCAGAGCCTAAAGACCCAGGATGCAAAGATCAATTCCTGGGGCGTAGGAACGAACCTGATCACCTCCAAGGATAATCCAGCTTTCGGAGGCGTTTATAAACTGGCAGCTGTAAAAGACACCACAAGCAAAACCTTTGTCCCCAAGATCAAGCTTTCTGAAAATACAGAAAAAGTAACGAATCCAGGAGACAAAACCGTTTACCGCATATACAGCAAGTCCACAGGAAAAATAAAGGCGGATCTGATCTGTCTTACAGATGAAGTTTTTGATCCGGAAGAGACTATGATCATTTTCGATCCCATTGACACCTGGAAAAAGACGAAAGTATTAGGCGGCACCTATACTATGCGTGAACTTCTCGTCCCGGTCATTAAAAAAGGAAAACGTGTCTACACTTCTCCTTCCGTTATGGAGCTGCGTGATTATTGCCAAAAAGAACAGAATACCCTCTGGGATGAATCCCGCCGGTTCGTAAATCCTCAGAAGGTCTATGTAGATCTTTCCCAAAAGCTATATGACATGAAGAAAAACCTTCTGGAAGAAATGAGTGAACAGGCATTAAATTAAAGGCATAAACCCCCTTCTTCTTTCATAAAAATAGAAAGAGAAGGGGGTTTTTCTATGAATACAAATTATATCCGTCTTATCAATAAAGAGCATCCTCTTCCAGAAAGCTTTGTTCCTGATAACCTTAAAGATATCGGGATACCCTTTGATGCCCCTTACGGGGATCCAAAAAGACTTTTGGAAGAAAAAGCCGCCCATGCTGCTTTAGACCTGGTCACAAGAGCCCGCCAGGAAGGCCTGAACCTTTACGGAATCTCCGGCTACCGTTCCTATAAACGCCAAAAAGAACTATTCACCGGAAGCCCCTATGTGGCGGCTCCCGGCACAAGCGAGCACCAAAGCGGCCTTGCCCTGGATCTGTCCTGCCCGGAAGTACAGATGAAACTGGAAGAAGGATTCGCCCGGACAGCAGAAGGAATCTGGCTTGCGCACCATGCGCCTTTGTATGGTTTTGTCCTGCGTTATCCTAAAAATAAGGAGCATATCACTCAGGTTCCCTATGAGCCCTGGCATATCCGCTACGTTACCAAGCCTTTGGCATCCTATCTGTCCCTTACCGGCATGACATTGGAAGAATATCATTCCTTGCAGGAAAATATAAAGGAAGCCCTGTAAAAACATCTTTTACAGGCTCTTTACTGCTCCATCTGACGTCCCAGAAACCCGGCCGCCGTCTGTACCAGCATTTTCTCTGCATTGCCCATGGTATCCTTGTCTGATTTTCCCATAAGGATCACCGCCCCAATGGCATCTCCGGCACAGATGATCGGCTGGATGGTCTGGGCGTAAGAAACTTCTCTCTGGTCTTCTACAACAGGTATTTTTCCTTTCTCGTTGGCATTGAGACATTTCCCTTCTCTGGATGAGATCGCCTCCTCCAGCTCCTTGCTGATCTCCTTGCCGGTAAATTCCCGGCTGCCCAGTCCTGCCGCAGCCACCACCTGATCATGGTCAGTTATGCAGGAGACAAGCCCGGTAGTCTGCGCCAGAGCTTCTGCATATTCTCTGGCAAATATGCTTAATTCCCCGATCGGAGAATACTTCTTTAAGATCACTTCTCCCTCTCTGTCCGTAAAAATTTCCAGAGGCGTACCCTCCTTGATCCTTAAAGTTCTTCGGATCTCCTTGGGGATCACTACTCTTCCCAGATCGTCGATCCTCCTTACAATCCCTGTAGCTTTCATAACCTTTTCTCCTTTCTTTGTGGGCCTCTTCAATATCATCCCCATATGCTGAATGTAAATTACTGTCGTAAAACTATTATCTGTAAATGAAGGCATTTTATACCTCGATCTTAAATTTTCCAATTGTGAAAATTGTATAAACTCTCTTGCTTTTTTGAATAAGTGTGATATAGTATACATATACTTTTTATATAGTTTTAAAAACTATGTGTTTAAGTTTTTAATATCAATTTCTCAGGAGGCGATCCAATATGAAACTAAAGCTGAAAGACCCGGGAAGCGCCATTACTCACGGAATTGCCATGCTGCTGGCAATCGTAGGCGCCACACCTTTACTGATAAAAGCCGCACGAAGCTCCGATGCCCTGCATCTTGTAGCCATTGGCGTATTCATTTTGACCATGATACTTCTCTACGCAGCAAGTACCATTTACCATTCTGTCGATTCCACGGAAAAAGTAAACCGCCGTCTGCGGAAAATGGATCATATGATGATCTTTATCATGATCGCGGGAAGCTATACACCGGTGTGCCTTATCGCTCTTCATAATAAGATCGGGTACATCCTTTGCGCATCCGTATGGATCATTGCTATTTTAGGAATT
Organism: Candidatus Blautia faecavium; assembly: GCA_019118425.1. Classification (GTDB taxonomy): domain Bacteria; phylum Bacillota; class Clostridia; order Lachnospirales; family Lachnospiraceae; genus Blautia_A; species Blautia_A faecavium. The sequence goes on from DWYZ01000292.1 coordinate 9,540, forward strand.
ATACTGAAAGGCTTTTGGATCAATTGTCCTAAATGGGTATCCTCTGTTCTGTATATCGGAATGGGCTGGCTGTGCGTCCTGGCTTTTGTACCTATCTTCCACTCCCTGCCCCGCGCAGGTTTTGGATGGCTTCTGGCAGGCGGGATCATCTATACTATTGGCGGCGTGATCTACGGATTAAAACTTCCTATCTTTGATGCCAGACATAAAAATTTCGGTTCCCATGAAATTTTTCACGTATTTGTAATGCTTGGAAGTCTCTGTCACTTTATTGTAATGTATTTCTTTATCGCGGCGCTTCCTGTGTGAAATTTTCTTTGGCATGTACCTCCCCTGTTTCCTGTTTATGATGGGACAGAGGAGGCTTTTTTATTCTCTGGTAAATTAAAAGCGTCCCTATCTCTTCCGAAAAAAAGCAGTCCTCATACAGAATATAAATTTTATCTCCTGCATAAGAACTGCTTTTCTTTAAAAATCCATCAAAGCTAATTTTTCTTTTCTCGTAAGTTTCTTGATCTCGGCTTCCCTTTTCATTGCCTCTTTTTTTTCCATAAATCCCTCATAATACACCAGCCTTACCGGCTGCTTTGCCTTGGTATATTTTGCCCCGTTACTTCCCCCGTTATGGGCCTTCATACGCTTGTAAAGGCAGTTTGTCCACCCTGTATAAAGGGTTCCGTCCGCACATCTGACCATGTATGTATAATTCATACGCTCCTCCATCTATGTAAAGGACTGCCGCCGGCAAAAAGGCTTCAGCAGCCGTCCCCCTATCTATTTTTAAGCAGCCGGCCAAAATAGGTATCTTATCCGGCGCGGCGCTCGCCGCGCAAAAAAGCAGGTAGGAGAAACACCGACTGCGAGTTTTATTTCCCACCTGCTTTTATTATACGTTGTATTTTACTTTTTGTGAATAAAAATCCGGTGCATCAGGAAAATTCCCCTTACACCGGCTTTATTTCTTTAAGGTAAATATGTGATAGGATCGATGGGTTCCCCATCCTTTTTCATTGCAAAGTAAAGGTTGCTGCCCTCCAGGCTGTAATATTTCGTAGGCGCGTTAATATAGCCGATAATGGTTCCTTCCTTCACTATATCTCCCTCTGCCACGGTAAGATCCTTAAGCTGTCCGTACACTGCCTGATAACCGTTCCCCATTTCCATCGTAACCGTGGTTCCTGTCTGGGCGTCATTCTCTATAGAAAAAACTTCTCCGGCTGCCGCAGCCGTCACTGGAGCTCCTTCCACTGCCTGTACAGCGATCGCCGGACTTAATCTGTACTGGTCAAGAGTGGCATAATAGGTGGTCTGATCCATGCTGTAATCTAAAAGGATATTTCCGCTTACCGGCCACTGCATTAATGTATCTTCAGAAAAATCCAGAGTCGGCAAGGATACTGCCGCAGCGGATACATCCTGGACGTCCTCTTGGGTATCCTCCTCAATTTCTAAATTTTCTTCCTGGTTATCCACACTCTCAGGTACCACAGAGGCTTCTTCCGCTTCGTTATCCACATCTTCCCCGGAATCCTCCACACTCGCTGTCACTCTGTCAGTATCTGCATCCTTTACAGGCTGGTCATCTGTGTTTGTTTCTTCTTTGGGCAGCTCACTCTTGATCTGGATTTCTTCGGGAATCTCTTCCTCCTTTACAGGAGAAGTCCCTAGCTGATATGCAGTCACTCCCACTGCTGCCAGCGCGGCTAAAACCACGCCGTTTACAATGATTCTTTTGGTCTTGTTTTTCATCATATTCCTTTCACCTCTACTTGTAGTCTCTTGTTACCGTCTCTTTTACAGGCAATAACATAATCTGTTTCTGTATCTATAGGGTGTCCAGATTGTAAGACTCTATTCACATATTTCTAAAAATCACGTCAATACTTTCCAAAGAAAGTGCCGGAAAATATGTTTCTAAAATTATATCATAGCTTTCTCCTGCTTTTGCAAGTTCGTTTCCGCCATATTGGGAAAATCCCAATCCATGTCCTTTTCCTTTGCATAAAAAGCGAACCTCCTCTCCTATTTTCTGAATGGTAAAATTCGCGGAAGAAAGGTTCATTCCCTTTCGGAAACCTTCCCCCTCTAAGATATCTCCATCTGCGTTAAGACTGACCACATACCCTGCGGAATCTCTCTCTTCCACCTGGATTTCCTTGGGCATTTGCTGTTGTGCAATATATGTACTGTTTAAATAATCCGGGGACTCTTTGTCTAGACTGCTGTCCACAGATTCCAGATAAGAATACTGCGGATCGTGAAAAACCTCTTCCCCGTCTCTTGTCTTTCCGGAACTGATCTCATGATATGGAACAAGCTTTAAGTCCCCTTCCAGAGAAAGGACCTCGCCTTTTGTTTCCCGGGCTGCATCCTGGTATATTTTATCCGGAAAATACCAGTAATGATATCTTTTATCCACTTCTTTTTTTACTTCGCTTAAAATATCCTGCAGGCTTTCTTTTTCATCCAGCCTGCGGTATAAATTCGTCCTGGCTATTACTGTCTGGCTTTTGATCGTTTCTAATTCATGATCTTTCGATATCTGCAGGGAAACCATAGTAGGAATACATATTTCTAAATCTGCTGTCCGCGTTAAAAGCGCTGTATCCGCTCCGTTTATCAGAATAGTAAAAAGATAAGGGAGTAAAAGAAGGGTCATGATCCCCGTGAGATAAGAAAATATTTTTTCTTTCATAGACAAGTCCATATGTGCTTTTTCTTAGTATATGGCTTTAT
>DWYZ01000293.1 GCA_019118425.1 Candidatus Blautia faecavium
GTCTTTGATAGTTTCCATGTACAGCGGTTACCGCAGCCTAAAACGCCTTATCCTGTTTGTGCGTCTGGTGCTCCGCTTCCTTCTCGTGGGTTTGTGTGGATTCATCTTGTAAAAGATTTTTGTGAAAATAGTCATCTTTCTGTTGCTGGATTTGTTATTGGAGAAAAAATGGTATGGAAATGGATTTGATAATTCCCAAAATGATTTATAAATAGTTTTAAAAATCTATTTACAATAAAATTAATATTTATTCTCTGCTGCGGACAGAACCCGCCAAACGTTCCATCATGGCTGCCAGAATCGCCGCTTTCATATTTTCTCCTGTAGTGTTTGAGACATTAGAGGTAAAATGCCCCTTCCCATAAAAAAGGACGTTTTTAATGAGATACGGCATGGGACAGGAAATTGCAGATGTGAAAGAGACGATGCCGGAATTCTTCCATTCTTACCTTCCGTCCCAGCCCCGCTTTCCCTTCTTTATAGGCATATAGAATGCTGCTGCGACAAGGATGAGCGGAAAATCTATCAGCTGATGAAATACGAGACAGAAAAGCTAATAGAATTGGGAGAGGTCCGCTGTACAAAGCATTTTCTGGATTATTACGGAGTCCGACACGCCGGGCTGTTTCTTCCGGCCTTCTGGAATTGAATATTGTCACAGAAGACATTCCGGAGACAGAGCTTTTGCATATTCTGAAAAGCTCTCGTACCAGGAAAAAGTACTATTCATTGAAAATCGGCGCCTTTGTGGATCTGGAGGATTTTTTACCAAAAATCCCCCCATAATTTTTATATATTTTCATCGTTTACACATTCTTGATTATCTGATATGTTACTTGTATCATCAAAAACGCTGATATACAGCAAAATTCATACAAAGGAGGAAGTTTTATGGAACGAATTAATGCTATTTATGCAAGACAGTCCGTGGACAAGCCAGACAGTATCTCTATTGAGAGCCAGATTGAGTTCTGTAAGTATGAGCTTAAGGGTGGAAGTTTCAAAGAGTACAAGGATAAGGGCTACAGTGGGAAAAATACTGTACGGCCTCAGTTGCAGCAGCTTCTTTCGGATATACGAAAAGGAGAGATTTCCAAGGTAATTGTATATAAATTGGATCGTATCAGCAGGTCGATCCTGGACTTCTCTAATATGATGGAGCTGTTTCAGGAATATCAGGTGGAATTTGTATCTTCCACAGAAAAATTTGATACTTCCACGCCCATGGGGCGGGCAATGCTGAATATCTGCATTGTATTTGCCCAGCTGGAGAGGGAGACCATACAGAAAAGAGTAAGCGATTCTTATTATTCTCGAAGCCAGAAAGGCTTTCGGATGGGAGGACGGCCGCCTTATGGTTTTGAACTGGAGGAAATCATTCTTCAGGGAATTCATACGAAACGGCTGGCACAAGTGCCGGAACAGGCGGCTCATGTAAGAAAAATATTTGAGATGTATGAAAAACCGGAAACCTCGTATGGAGATATCACAAGATACTTTTCAGAACAGGGAATCCGGTTTTATGGAAAAGATTTGATCCGGCCCATGGTAGCGCAGCTTTTGAGAAACCCAGTTTATGTAAGGGCCGATAAAGAAATTTATCGTTTTTTTAAAAGCCAGGGAACTGTAATTGTAAACGAAGAAGAGGATTTTGACGGAATTCACGGATGTTACCTTTATCAGGGAAGAGACGTAAAAGAGGATAAAAACAAAAATCTGAAAGGACATATGCTGGTAGTGGCTCCCCATGAAGGCCTGATATCGGCGGAACAATGGCTGAATTGCCGTATTAAATTATTTGGAAATTATACTATAAAAGCGAATCGCCGCGCAGTGAATACCTGGCTTGCAGGCAAAATTAAATGCGGACATTGCGGATACGCGCTCATGAGCATAAAAAGCAGAAGCGGACGGCAATATCTGCGCTGCACCAAAAGATTGAACAATAAATCCTGCGCGGGCTGTGGAAAACTATATACAGCAGATATAGAGCTGTATGTATATTTACAGATGATTAAAAAACTAAGAGAATTTCAAACACCTTTAGGTTACACTAAGATGAATGTACATCCTAGAGTAAAGCAGCTTACTGTTGAAGTGGAGGAACTGGAAAAGGAAATCATCTGTCTTGTAGATTCGCTTACAGGAGCGGGAGAAACCCTGAGCAACTACATTAATAAAAAAGTAGAAGAGATCGACCAGATCAGACAAGATAAGATGAACGAGATTATTACTTTAGCAAATTCAGTTGCCACTCCGGCTCAGCTTGAGCGGATTGTGGCGAACCTGACCAATTGGGAAAAAGCAAGCTTTCAGGAAAAGCAGTTTGCCCTGGATAAATTGGTGGGTTTTATTAAGATCAGGAAGGGAAGTATAGAAATAACGTGGAAAATATGACAGAAAGCAAATAGTAACATTAGAAAATCTAAATCATTTCCCTTTGGAGCCCCCAAGGTTCCTGTTTTACCAATTCTTTAAGTATCACAAACCGAACAAAAATCCCCCTGCTTGCATATTTTATAAGCAAACCTGGAAAAAAAGAGGTAGTCATGGATATCAAAGGTATTGATGTCAGTGCCTATAATGGGGCAATAGACTATAAAAGGGTGTCTGCTG
>DWYZ01000294.1 GCA_019118425.1 Candidatus Blautia faecavium
ATATGCTCTTTATGCGTTCCAGTCTTCTTTTTCTACAGATTACCAGCTTTTAGCTGCGGGAATGATGATTTCTATTATTCCGATTGTGATCGTTTATGTCTTGTTTCAGAACAGTTTCCAGAATGGACTTATGGCCGGGGCAGTTAAGGGCTGAAAATTTAACAAAAGACCTTGTGGAAGGAAAAAACTTTTCACAGGGTCTTTTTTACTGCCCCTTAAAATAAGAATTTTAGCCAAAACTCCAAAATGTCTAAAATTCACAAAAAACATCCATAATTATTGAAAAATATATGCATTTTAGATATATTTATTATATAAGTTACCGTAAATAATCATCATTTTGTTTAGGAGGGAAGAAAGTGTCTGAGAATGCATTACTTAAAATGAAAAATACGAATTTGATGAAAGCATTGAACCGTGAGGGCGCGGATTATGTGCCTACAATGCTGGCAGCCAGCTGCGCTATGGTTGCCTGGGAGGGGAAAAAGGTTACGGATATTATTGACGATGCGGATGCCTATGTGGAGGCGATGACGAATGTCTTTAAGGTAATGTGGGCGGATGGAAATACGTTTACAGGAACCTTGTTTACGCCTCGTATCGAATCTGTTATAGAACCGCTTCAGAACAAATTTGGTCCTGACGGAGTTACCCCGGAGCATGTGCAGATGCCTATGATGGAAAGAGACGAATACGACGCTTTTATAGAGGATCCCAATCGTTTTGTTTCTGAGGTGCTTCTTCCCAGAAAGTATCCGCATCTCTATGAAGATCGTGATTATGCGAAGAATGTATTGAAGACGGTTGCTGAGGACAAGTTTTATTCGCTTGCATTATTGATGGGAAAACAATCCCAGGTGCTCAGTGAAAAATATGGCATTACAGATATTGCCAATTTCGGAGCGGTATTTTCCAATCCGGTGGATACCCTGTTTGATTATTGCCGCGGATTTAAGGGAACTCTGACAGATCTCCGCAGACAGCCGGATAAAGTAAAGGCAGCCTGTGACAAATTATGGGAAGTATATAATCTTCCGAGACTGGACCGCCCGGTGGCGAAGTTCCCGTATGCATCCCACATGACTCACATTGCTCCGTATTTAAGCCCGAAGCAGTTCGAGGAGATTTACTGGCCATATGAAAAGAGGTGGATCGAACGTGCGGCTGCGGCAGGCACAAAGGTATGGATCATGCTGGAGGGCAGCTGGAAGAATGTATGGCATCACTTCCTTGAGGTACCGAAAGACTCCTGTATCCTTCATATTGATGACGATGATATTTGCCAGGCAAAGAAAGAATTGGGAGATCATCAGATCATTGAAGGGGGCCTTAAAGTAGCGGCGGTCAGAACCGAAAGTATTGATAAGATCAAAGATGATATTAAGCGTGTGATCGATGTGTGCGCACCTGGAGACGGTTTCTTATTCTGTACGGATAAGGCTTGGATCTCCCCTGGTGATGTAAACCAGAATCTAATAGATGCCTATAACTTTGTACATGAATATTCTATGAAAAAATAGGAGGGAATAAAATGGCTGATACTGAAAAAAAAGAACAGAACAAAACAGAATATCTTCAGGAGATCGCTCAAGAGCTTTTGGATGATGAGACCTGGGAGCTTCCCAAGGATGCAAGATTTTTCCTCCTTCCGGGATTTGAATGGGATATGTTATATCTGTAATTGGCGGGAGGTAGTACTTTGATCATTATTGGTGAAAAAATAAATGGTTCGATTCCTTCTGTGAAGCAGGCCATTGAAGAGAGAAATGAAGAGTTGATAAGAGAACGGGCTTTGGCTCAGGCCGCGGCAGGAGCCGCATATATTGACTGTGCTCCAAGTACGGTGCCGGAATTAGAATATGACGCTTGCGTATGGCTGATCAATATCATCCAGGACGCCACGGACGTTCCCATCAGCATTGACAGCCCGGATCCTCTTCTTTTAAAGCGGATCATTGAAGAAGGACATTTAAAACGTCCGGGGATGGTTAATTCTGTTAATGAAGAGGGAACAAAGTGTGAGACACTGTTTCCGTTGATCGCAGGAACCGATTGGAACGTGATCGGGCTGACCTGTGATAAGCAGGGCATCCCCATGCAGCCTGAGAAAAAGCTGGAGATCGCGAAAAGCATAATTGACAAAGCGGATCACTATGGAGTGGCTCTTTCCAATTTACATATCGATCCCTGCGTGATGGCTTTGGCAACAGCTCCAAGCTCTATGGAGGATTTTGCCTGGTGTATCCGTGCCATCCATGAATATGCACCGGAGGTAAAGGTGACAGGCGCGTTATCCAATGTAAGCTTTAATATGCCGGCAAGAAAATATGTGAATGCCGGGTGTATGAACTTAGCGGTCAATGCCGGACTGGATTCTGCTATTATGGATCCATGCAGCTCCTTTATGATGGGAACGCTGTATGCGGCAGAAGCTCTTGCCCAGAAGGATAAGGGCGGCAGAAAATATAACCGTGCTTATCGGAAACAGCTTTTTAAATAGTTATATTTTTCAATGAGGAAATCTAACAGAAGGGAGAAAAAAATGGATTATAAAGAATTAGAAAATGCAATGGCAGATCTGGATGAGGATACTGTCCTTGATATGATGAAAGAAGTCATGAACAACAATGGAGAAGGCGTACAGGAAGCTATGGAAGCCTGCCAGAAAGGAATGTCCAGAGTCGGAACTCTTTTTGAAGATGGAGAATATTTTGTAGGCGATCTGATCTATGCAGGTGAGATCATGGTCGAGGCTATGGATATCCTGAAACCGGCGCTGGCGGGAGAAGGATCGAAAAAAGTCGGCAAGATGATTCTTTGTACAGTAAAAGACGACCTTCACGACATTGGAAAAAATATCGTAAAGGCCATGCTGGAGGCCGGCGGCTTTGAAGTGCTGGATCTGGGCATTGATGTGGCTCCTGAAAAAATCGTGGAGACAGCGAAGAAAGAAAACATTAAGATCATCGGCTTGTCCGGCGTTTTGACACTGGCTCTGGATTCTATGAAAGATACGGTAAATGCTTTTAAAGAAGCCGGCATCCGTGATGATGTAAAGATTATTATCGGCGGAAATCCTGTAAGCGAAGATTCCTGCAAAGCCATTGGGGCAGACGAATGGGCCTACAGTCCTCAGAAAACAGTTAAGGTTTGTACAGAATGGGCTGCTGCATAAGGTGGCAAAACAAAGAGAATGAAAGCGCCCCCTGGAAGCGGAAACTTCCAGGGGCTTTTTCAAATTAGAGGGATAAAAAGGAAAGAGACTATGCCGATTGTAAAATTTTTGCCCTTGGGAAAAGAGATAGAAGTACAGAAAGGAAGCACAGTGCTTCAGGCGGAACAGGCGGCTGGGATCCGTCAGGATGCTCCCTGCGGAGGACAGGGAAAGTGCGGGAAATGTAAGGTTTGGATAAAAGGAAAGGAAGCTCTTGCCTGCAGGACGCAGGTTTGGGAAGATGTGACAGTAACTGTAAAAGGAGAGCTTCAAGAAGGAGAAATCCTTTCACTGGGGATAGATTCGCAGTTTGTACTGCATCCGGTAAAAGAAGGAAACTGTCATATCGGGGTGGATATTGGAACTACAACTGTGGTAGTATATCTGCTGGATGGAACAAAGGGAGAAATACTGGACACAGAGAGTATGCTGAATCCCCAATTTCCTTATGGGGCTGATGTGATCTCCAGGATACAGGCTGCGTTGGGAGGAAAGCTTTTAGAGCTTTCCAGGCTAATCCGTGAGGGTGTCTGGCATTTGATCCAGAAATTATGCCATAAGCATAGGATAAGTCTGCAGGACATAGGAACAGTGGCTGTTGTGGCAAATCCAGCCATGCAGCAGTTGTTTTTTCAGGAACCTGTAGAGAATCTGGCTAAACCGCCTTTCTCTCCTGTTTTTACGAAGGCTCAGATTTTGCCCTTATCCGATTATTTCCCTGTTAAGGGGGAGGGCAGGCTGCTTTTAGTGCCGGATATCGCGGGATATGTAGGGGCGGACACTATGGGATGTATCTTAGTTGCCGGCATGTACCTGAATCCTGAGATTACCCTGATGATCGACATCGGGACAAACGGAGAAATGGTATTGGGAAATTCGGAACAAATGGTTGCTTGTTCTACTGCCGCTGGTCCGGCCTTGGAGGGCGGGCGTATCAGCTGCGGCATGCGAGGCTGTCCGGGAGCTATCGATCATGTATGGACAGATGAAAACGGGAAGGTTTCTTTTTCTGTGATCGGGGACGAGGAAGAAAAAGGAATCTGCGGATCCGGACTTATTGACGCGGCTGCCGTTATGCTAAAACTGGGGATCCTTAATAAAAGAGGACGGATTCAAAAGGACTATCAGGGAGAAGGCAAAGACCGTTTTTACCGTCTGACGGAGCGGATATCCCTTACCCAGGAGGATATCAGAGAGCTGCAAATGGCCAAAGGGGCTATTGCCGCTGGTATTACCCTTATGATGAAAGAACGGAAGGTAAAAATGGAGGATATCCATCAGGTGATTCTCTGTGGCGCTTTTGGCAATTATATGGATCCGAAAAGCGCCTGTGCCATTGGCCTGCTTCCGGGGGAACTTCTGGGAAAAATAAAGACAGGAGGAAATGCCGCAGGAATGGGAAGCAGGATCATGGCTTTGGACCAGGGAAAATTCTTTCTGACTCAGGAACTTTTAAAAAAGATCAAACCAATAGAATTAGCTTCTTTTTCGGAATTTCAGCGGATCTATGCTGAGAATATGATGTTTTCGGATAAATAAGAGAAGGGGGGGAAAGTGTGGAAGACTGGATAAAAAAAGCGGAGGAGATCGGCTTTACTCATGGGGCAGTGCTGGATCCCGCGACTTTAAAGGTAAGGGACATGGTGAGGGATACCTGCGCATCAGGAAGGTGTACCGCATATGGACATAACTGGACCTGTCCTCCTGCCTGCGGAACGTTGAAGGAATGTGAAGAAAAAATGAAAAAGTATGAACACGGTATTTTGCTTCAGACAGTGGGGCAGCTTAAGAAGACCATTGACACGAAAGGCTATATGGAAACAGAAAAAAAGCACAGAGAGCTTCTGCTTGCCTTTGGAAAAGAAATCCGTAAGGTTTATCCCAAGGCTCTCTGTCTGGGAGCAGGGGGATGCCGCATCTGTGAAACCTGCGCTTATCCTAATCCCTGCAGATTTCCGGAACAGGCTATTTCTTCCATGGAGGCATACGGGCTTTTTGTGACTCAGGTCTGCCGGGACAATCATCTGGAATACAATTATGGGCCTAAAACGATCGCCTATACTGCCTGCGTTTTATTCTGAATGTTTACATCAGAAAAAAATACAGTTAAAATAAAAGAAATATAAAAACAAGATTTTTGAGGGAGGGTCCGACACAAAGGAAAACTTTGGTTACATACCACACACGAACCACGCACTTGCTGCGCGGTTACGGGCCAGTATGATTCAACAGGCAATTTGGCTAAAGCGAAGCGGATTTTAAATGCCAAATTGCCCGTTACTGGTCACCGTGTGACCAGTAACAAACTTTGGTTTTAACAGGAAATGAGGTGCATTCAGATGGGGGCTTACGAAAATGGAATGACTACAAGGAAGATCATACTGGAGGCCTGTAAGAAGCTGTTTTATGAAAAAGGCTATCATGAAACCAGCTATGATGATATCTGCAGGGCTGCCCATGTAAACAGGGGCTCCATATATTATCATTTTAAAGAGAAAGAGAATATCCGTTATGAAGTATTATGGGACTTGACTGCCCACTGCTATGATATTGCGAAAGAATATTGCGGCAGCAGGAAATATGTATACCTGGTAGGCTCTTACATACTTTGGGCGATTACTCTGTACGACCGGAAAATAAGAAAATTTGAACTGGATTATTATGCGGATTATCCGGTCTATACGCCAAATAATCCAGTTGCGTT
>DWYZ01000045.1 GCA_019118425.1 Candidatus Blautia faecavium
GAAGATAGATTATTTAAAGTCAATAAGTTTGATTTTCTAAAGTCATGGTCACATTTTCCTGCATTTTATATAATAGTTCCAGCAAAGAAAGGAGCGGATATGTAAAATGGATACGCAGAGAAAAACAGGGCTGAAAATCACTCTTCTTATTATCAGCCTATCGCAGTTAGGCTCAATGGCAATTTCTTCAGTTATATCAGAAATACTGGAAGCATTTCCGGATGTACCGGACCAAACGGTGCAGTTCTTAATGACCTTTCCAGGATTATTTATTCTGATCACAAGTCTTTTGTCAGCTTTTCTCGCAAGGTATATATCGCAAAAAAAACTTGCAGTGACTGGCCTTATCCTAAATACGGCGACTGCAGTAGGCGGATTTCTTTTTCACGGGAATATTGTCATACTGTTTTGCTGGGCGGCAACGCTTGGCTTGGGGATCGGAATGTGGATGCCGCTGGTAAATGCCATCGCGTCCGCTCATTTTGAAGGCAATGAGAGGGCATCGCTTCTTGGCAGGATTTCAAGCGCGCAGAATATCGGAGCTGTCTTTATGACAGTAGTGGGCGGCGCGCTGGCTGTGATCGCATGGCACTTTGTATATCTGGTATATTTCATTGCGGTGCCGGGATTGATCTGCGCGGTGATCTACCTGCCAGATGAGAAAGCGCACAGGGAAAGCAGACGGGGCGGCGGCCTGGGAATCGACGGAACGGTGATCCTGTTTGGCATGATTCAGCTTTTTTTCAGCCTGCCTTATAATGCGGCGCCGGCGAATTTTTCACTCCTGCTTGCGGAAAATAGGATCGGCAGCACGCAGGCGGCGGGCATCCTGTCTGGACTATTCCTCTTTGGCGGGATCATCAGCGGCTGGTTTTTCGGCGCCTTGGATAAACGGATCCGCAAGTTTACGATACCGTTGGGCTTCCTTTTTCTGGCCATAGGATTTACAGGACTTGGATGTACGCATTCTTTTACGGAATATATGATCTTTTCCGTGATCGGCGGGATGAGCATTCCAATGGTATTGTCACAGAGTAGTCTTGCGGTGGTGGAGAATAAGAGATCCGAGCAATTTGCCATGGCAAGCGCGGCATTGTTTGCCTTTGGAAATCTTGGAGCGTTTTTCTCACCTGTGACGACGTCATTTTCGTCTGTTGTCATGGGATCGGATTCCATTGGTTCACGTATGATTTTCTGTGCTGTACTTTCGGTCATTGGAGTTGCTGTTACAGCAGTTATTTTAAAGATAAAGAAGGAGGATGCAAAGTATGAATGATCAGAAGAAATACCTGGAAAAAGACGTTTTTGCACAAAAGCTGCACAGTATGTTTGATAAAATCGAGGCGGAATACCGCCCCGGTGTCCGCTGGTGGCTGGCGGAAGGGCTGAATACGGACAAAACATTGGAAAAAAATGTGAAGGAGATCCATGACAGCGGCTTCGGAGCGGTGGAGTTCCTTGCTATGCCGGAGCCTGGCATTGATTCCTCTGTTTATGGATGGGGATCTAAGGAGTGGACAAATGACACCATGCATATTATCAGAAATGCTGCGAAACTTGGCCTGGGCTTCTCTGTAACCTGCGGAACCAATTGGGCAAATGCAAATCTCCCGGATACGTGGAGCTATGACGGAGAACCATATAATCCGGACAATAAAGCCGCTTCACAGGTGCTGGATTACGCCACGATCATCCTTGGCCCGGGAGAGCGGTTCAGCGGCGAACTTCCCAAAGTAAGAGCAACTGTCGGCAGCGAAGAGGGTTCCACAAGCGATATGCACAGTTCGGACGGGAATTTCACCAGACAGATTTTTGAGGGAGCCGTATCCGCACGGATCATCCGCGGCAGAAAAGGAGCCGGAGAAAATTATGCAGAGGGCCAGGGAACCGGTATCCTGGACTTTTCTTCCTTAACAGACATAACGGAATGGGTAAAAGAAGAAAAGGGAACCTATACGCTTGACTGGACGGCTCCTGATGATGGACAATATGCGCTGTTCGTTTATTGGATGCATGGAAGCTGCCAGACAGCAGATCCATCAGTCAGCACTAATTATACAGTAAACTATGTGGATCCCTATGGAATGGACGCACTGATCGAATACTGGGAGAAAGTGATACTTACCGATGAAATGCGGGAAACGATCCGAGAGAACGCAAGAGGCGAGATTTATATGGATTCTCTGGAACTTCGGACAGAGGGAGCAGGAGGCATTCTCTGGGGATATACGTTCAAAGAAGAATTCTGTAAAAGGAAAGGTTATGACATTACGCCCTATCTGCCCCTTATTACAGAGGCTGTTTCCGCCACAAGAACAACGGAAAATCCAATCGAATATGATTATACAGCAGAGGGCGAAGAGAATCTGAGAAATGTAGAAAAAATAAGAAATGATTTCTATGACGTCTCTTCCCGGCTCTATGTGGAGAATGTACTGAAACCTCTTAAGGAGTGGCTGCACGGACTGGGAATGCAGCTTCGGGCAGAACCGTCTTACGGAATGTATTATGAAATATCTACGCCAGGAAAGTATCTGGATGATGTGGAAACGGAATCTTTTGCGCAGAATGGGGACGTTGACCTGTTTCGCGGCCTTTTGGGTTCCGCAAATATGTACGGGGTGCCTCTCTCCAGTGAGACAGGAGCCATATGGGAGAATGAAAAGCCCAGCAATTACACAAGGCCAATGGATGATTGGACACAGCTGTGCTATCTGCAGTTCGCAAATGGTGTATCCAGAACAGTTTTTCATGGATATTCAGCTATAGAGGGCTCTGAGAAAGAGACAAGATGGCCGGGCCATGAGGGAATGTACGCATATTGTACAGAGCGGTGGAACAGCCGTCAGCCGGCGTCAAAAGATTTCCCGGCTTTTACAGAAATGCTGGCGCGCAACCAGAAGGTACTGCAGCAGGGAACTCCTTCCAGAGATATTGCCATACTCAGGACGGATTATGCGTTCTTTAATTATGGGTTTGAAGAAGGACGGGATACTCCGTTTTATAATAACCAGATGTATGACAAACCATATTATTATAGTGATCTGTCCCTGCAGCAGGCGGGGTATACCTATGACTATTTTTCACCGCAGCTTTTGGAGGACGAAGAAAATGTCCGATGGAATGGAAGGGCACTGCAGCCGGATGGCGCTGCTTATCAGGCGATCATCATATATCAGGAGACCATGGAAAAAACAGCGGCCAAGAAGCTTCTTAAGATTGCGCAGGACGGACTGCCTATGGTATTTGTAAATAATGTTGACGAGACGCTCACCCTGAATGGAGAAAAATACCATAATGGCAAGGCGGGAAGCAGGAGTAAATTCGCAAGTGACACGGATGAGTCGGTAAAAGCGATCACGGATCAGATGAAGGCGCTTTGCAATGTAGCAGAAGTGGAAACGCCAAAAGAAGTTTTAGCGGCGCTTCGTTCTCTTGGGGTAACTCCAAGAGTTGCTTTTTCTGAGCCAAACGACAAAATTTTGACTGTATCAAGAAACGACAGGGAAAATAAAATCTTTTATACTTATGCATATTCCTACAAGGCAGCGGTCAATAGAGGGGAAGAACCTTTTACCTTTACCGTGGAAATCAAAGGAGAAGGCTCTCCGTATGAACTGGATGACTGGAATGGAGAGATAACAAAGCTTGGAAATTATAAGATACAGGATGGAAGGACCAGTGTCACGCTGACACTTCAGCCTGGCGAATCCACGATCATCGCGCTGGACTTAAATGCTGCGGCAGAGGAAAAGATACATGCTGTTTCAACAACAGCGGATCAGATAAGTATCAAGGATGATGCTTTGATGCTTACAGCAAAGAAGAGCGGAACTTATAAGACTCTCCTGAATACTGGAGAAGAAGTGCAAACACGTGTGGACGTCCCGGAACCGATTCTTGTTGACCGCTTTGACATTATGATCGAAGACTGGAACGCAGGAGACAGGCGGGTTAATACAGAAGAAAAATTTGGACATACGACGACGGAAGTTTATTATGAGACGAAAAAGACAAAGCTGGAGTTTAAAAACAGCAGACTGATGCCCTGGAAGAATCTGCCGGCGTCAAAGGAGCAGTTGGAAAGTTTGGGATATGAAGGGGCACAGATGCAGGACATATCCGGTATCGGAACGTATAAAGCCGTTTTTTACATTCCAGAAGACTGGAAAGAGAATATGGGAGCCTATCTTCAGCTTGAAAATGCGGGAGGTGCCTCTGTTGCTCTTTATGTTAATGATAAAAAAGCGAAGGGCGTCAATACGAGAACTCTGAAAGCAGACATCAGCGACCTGATCCATCCGGGGGAAAATACAATTTGTATCCAGGTGGCAACCAGCCTGTACAACCGCCTTGTCCAGAGAGGCTATTACAGATTCCTTGGAGAAGATTTGAAACTGGAGCCTTTTGATTACGGGCTTAC
>DWYZ01000295.1 GCA_019118425.1 Candidatus Blautia faecavium
CTGGATGCATGAAATTCTTTACTGACCATAGTATTTCCCCTTATCTGTATATTTCGTTTACATGTCACACCTACTTTGCGTCTTCTGAAAAGATAACATTCTCGTATGACTTGCAACAATTTTTCTCATTGTACAGTAACGATTTTACGCTAATTATAAGAATTAATCAACCGAAAAAAAGCCACAGCCTTATTTGCTGTGGCGTTATAGTTACTGTATTCTATGTGAACAGCGTTTTCCGTCATTCCTCTGAAGTATCTCTAATGGATGCAAGGTATTTTTTATAGGTTTCCTGAACCTGTTTTGCATAGGATCTGGATATGGGAATAATCCCATCTTTTACCTGGAAACTGTCCGCTTTCATGGAAATAATTTCTGTCATATTCACATAAAAGCTCTGGTGGCATCGCAGGAAAGTGGAATCTTTCAGTTGATCCGCAAAATCAATAAGTTTCCCTCTGCAGTGAACGCTCCTTCCATCTTTTAAATAAAAATTTACTGTATGCAGACTGCTGGATATATAAACGATCTCGCTAAGCTTAAGCGTGTGTACCTGAGAACGATACCTGAAATTCAAGACTCTTTCTTCTTTTCCAAGTCCCCTGCACAGCAGAGGATAGAGAACATATTCCAGACGTTCTTTTTTTAATGGTTTTATAAGATAATTAAATACAAATGTGTCATAAGCTTCTCTGTAAAATTTATCGCTTACCGAAACGAAAATAATAGGAACAAACAAATCCTTTTTTCGTATCTCTTTGGCGGTATCTATGCCATTCATCCTGGGCATATGAATATCTAAAAATATAAGATCATATTTCTGTCCCGTCTCGGCAAAATTTTTTATCAGTTCCCAGCCATCTCCATATAGATCTGCTTTTATTTCTGGAATAATCTCTTTTAAATAGTCTGCAAGCAGGGCAGCATCCTCCTGGATATCATCACACACCGCTATACACATTTCCCCCATACGACAATCTCCCTGTTATTGTTCTGAATATAATTATTATAGCATATATTAGAATTTCATTTTACCCCCCCCCTATCTAATTATGCTAAAATCTTGACTTTTTATGCAAAAAATGTATTATCAAAGTCATAATTCGACATCTTTATTTTTTTATGAATAGTGGTTATCTTTATTTTTTTCGCGGCAAAAGTCAGGTACTGTCAAACATTTTAGCAGGATAACTCCTGCGCAACAATATGTGGCAAAAAATGTGGCGGATTCGGAATAAAATATATAAAAAGAGGCGCTATGCACTTTTATGCATAACGCCTTTTTTCACTTATACTAATTCAATTAACACTTCCATAGCTGCATCGCCCTTACGCGGTCCGATCTTAACAATTCTGGTATAACCACCATTGCGGCCAACGTATTTCGGTGCAACTTCATCAAACATTTTCTTTACCATATCGATGTCTTTGGTATTTTTCTTCTTGCCAGCGCCTTTCGCAGGTACTTCTTTCACTGGATAGAAAACCTTCATCATCTGACGGCGCGCATGAAGTCTGGAAGGAGCATCCTTCTGGATCTCTTTCTGCACTTCATCGTATACGGTTTTCTTTTTGCCGTCTACCACTTCTTTTACTCTTTTGCCTTCTGCATCCTTACGTGCAACCTTTGCAGTCACAGTAACTGTCTCAAAGTTGTCCTTCTCGCGAACAGCCATAGCGATGAGACCTTCTGCGATTTTACGGATCTCTTTTGCTTTGGCTTCTGTGGTAACAATCTTTCCATGATATAAAAGGTTAGTTACCTGATTTCTCAATAAAGCTTTTCTCTGTGCAGAAGTTCTGCTTAATTTTCTATATTTTGCCATTTTATTTTCCTCCATCTGTGGGACAACGGGGCATGCTTGTTCGGTCTTACTGTCCCATTGCTCAGCAAATCCCCACTTTAATAATAAGGTAAGCTCAACTCACGAAGCTTTCCGCTCTGTGCCTGGAATTCTCCTACTCTTCTGTGGGCTGAAGCTGCAGGCCGAGCTCTTTCAGCTTTGCAAGTACCTCTTCCAGTGATTTACGGCCCAGATTACGAACCTTCATCATATCGTCAGAAGTCTTATTGCACAATTCTTCTACTGTGTTAATGCCAGCTCTTTTTAAACAGTTATAAGAACGAACGGACAACTCTAGTTCATCAATGCTCATCTCAAGCACTTTCTCCTTTTCATTGTCCTCTTTCTCGATCATAACTTCTGCTGTTCTGGCATTCTCAGACAGATCTATAAAGAGGCTTAAATGCTCACTCAGCACCTTCGCCGCAAGGCTTACTGCCTCATCTGGGTCTAATGTTCCATTTGTGTATACATCCAGCGTCAGCTTATCGAAATCGGTCACCTGTCCAACTCGCGTGTTTTCTACGACCATATTCACTCTGTCAACCGGTGTGTAGATGGCATCTACAGCGATCACACCGATGGGCATGTCATCGGATTTTCCCTTATCTGCACTGACATAGCCGCGTCCCTTGGTAATGGTAAGCTCCATAGCCAGACGGCAGTCCTTGCCTCCGTTTAAAGTGGCAATGACCTGATCCGGATTCATAATCTCAATATCCTGGTCAGCCTGGATATCAGCCGCAGTTACAACACCCTTTCCCTCGCACTCAATGTACGCGGTCTTAGGTTCATTATCACTGCTGGTGTTTTTAATAGCAAGACTTTTCAGGTTCATGATGATCTCTGTGACATCTTCCTTCACTCCTGGAATGGAGCTGAATTCATGAAGCACGCCGTCAATCTTTACCTGGCTTACAGCCGCTCCCGGCAGGGAGGAGAGCATGATTCTTCTTAAAGAATTGCCCAGGGTCGTACCATAACCTCTTTCAAGAGGTTCCACAACGAATCTTCCGAATTTTTTGTCTTCGGATATTTCGGTAATTTCGATTTTCGGTTTATTAAAATCAAACACTATAAGGTTCCCTCCTTCTGGGTTCATTAACGTTTGAGGGTTTTTAATTGCTGCGCCATATTACGCATTTATGCATTATTTGGAGTAGAACTCGACGATCAGCATCTCGTTTACTGGAACGTCAATTGCCTCTCTGCGCGGAAGCTCTTTTACTGTTCCGCTTAAAGCTTCCTGGTTTACATCCAGCCATTCCGGAACAAGTCTTCCTCCGGTAACTTCCAGGATCTGTTTGTATCTTTCGGAACCTTTGCATTTTTCTTTGATCTCGATGCTGTCTCCTGCTTTTACAAGATAAGACGGGATTCTAACGCATTTGCCGTTTACCAGTACATGTCTGTGGTCAACGATCTGACGAGCTTCTTTTCTTGTTCTTGCCAGGCCCATACGGAAAATTACATTATCCAGTCTGGACTCCAGCATGATC
>DWYZ01000296.1 GCA_019118425.1 Candidatus Blautia faecavium
GAAAGCGACTGCCCTTTAAATGAAAATGGCATTCCCTGCTGTCCCAAAGATCCTTCCCTGCCGATGAAGCGGGAAGGGAGTAAATCCCATCTGCGTTGCGGACTCCCTACTATGAAGTTCGTATGCCCCAAAATGAAATGGGTATATGATAAGGAAACTGGTAAAAGCAGGCGTGTCTGCCATTGCGATAATCCTTGTACGGAATCTTCCTGCGGCAGGATGTTTTATCTTTATCCTGAGAAAAACCTGCGTGCCTATCCCGGTACAATCCGTGGTACGGATGAATGGGACGCCACCTACAAAGTCAGAGGAAATGTTGAGAAATCCATCAACCATTTCAAAGACAGTTTTTGTGTTGCCGGGCGTAAAACCCAGAATGAGAAAACGCTTCATGCCGACCTGCTTCTTGCGGGAATTACCCAGCTCATTACAGTAATGGTCGCTGACAAACTGCACAAGCATCAATATATCCGCAGTTTAAAGCCCCTGATTGCATAACCTCAGACGCCACATACCATTTCACAGGCAGATATCCCTATCTGCTTTGTTTTCATGTCTCAAAATCCGGTTATACATATCCACCTGCTGGGAATCCGGTCATACCGGGGCTTTACCTCACTGGAATCAAGCCTGCAAACCTGTTTCGCAATTACCTATTGTCGAAATACGAATGTACTGGAACACCAGATCAATGTCTTTATTCTAACGTTTTCTTGCCAAGCCGGATCTCTTCCATATAGTCTGCCATTTCATCGGACATCTGGTCAAAAAGATAATTCTTTCCTTTTTGCCGTTTTTCACGCCATTCTTCCCGCAGGCTCCTGGCAGCTTCCTCCACCTCTTCTTTCAGTCCTTTTGCTGAAATCCGGTTTGCCCCCTGGCCCAGGATGATCACCTGTTCCAAACGGTCCGAGGTGGCCACGGTTACCGGATGATCCCTGCCGATCCGGTGGACTGTTTTTTCTATGTACTGGTCTGCGGTTTCAGCGGTTTTTGTATAGACCACATGAATATTGTGATAAGTAAAGATCTCCTCCGGGTGATCTTCCAGCTTATATGCGTCAAATACCAGGATTACCGTACATTTTTTATATCCCTGGTAATTGGATAAAATATCCATAAGCTTGTCTCTTGCCCCGTGGATGCTGGCCTTAGCCAAATCGTTCAGCTCTTCCCAGGCAAAAATGATATTATAGCCGTCCACCAAAAGGTATTCTTCCTCATTTTTCTTTTTTACATTCCTAACTCCCGGATAATCAGAAGGTGCGTGTACCACTCTTTTGCTGTATGCGTGTTTTTCCCTTTTTACCGGACCAAAAGTCCGTTCAAAAATTTCCTGCAGTTCTTTTTCCTCTGCATAACTCCCTCCATAGGAAGCACGTGCTGCACTTTTAACCGGAATATTTTCTTTCGGCTCCTCTTCTTCAAAGGAAACCTGAGATTCCAGGTGCATATAATCCTCCACCTCATACCAGGGTACCACGAAACCAGCCCCGTGGGCACAAAACACTGAACCTGTGGGATTTTCCATATCTCTTTCTGAATCATACCCGCAAGCCTCTACGATTTCTTCCTGGTTCATACACGGAGCATAGCCTTTTAAATTACAAAACAGTCTTCCACGCCCTTTTGTATAGGAGATCACCTGGCTCTGGTAGTCTCTCATCTGAGACACAGGAGCCGTTCCTGTAAGAACCGTCATCTCCCCTTCTGTCTCAGGCGGAGCAAAGTTCCCCTGCATCCGCTGAATATCCGCCATAGCTCTTCCCACTGCTTCCTGGGGCACCTCCAGCCGAAACTCATAGTAGGGTTCTAAAAGGATGCTCTTTGCCTTTTTTAATCCCTGCCGGACTGCCCGGTAAGTGGCCTGCCGGAAATCTCCCCCTTCTGTATGTTTCTGGTGGGCTCTTCCGGACAAAAGAGTGATCTGCATGTCCGTAACAGGCGAGCCGGTCAGTACGCCCCTGTGCTCTTTTTCTTCCAGGTGGGTAAGGATCAGCCTTTGCCAGTTTCTGTCTAAAACGTCTTCACTGCAGGCAGTAAAAAACTGAAGGCCGCTTCCCCTCTCTCCCGGCTCCAAAAGAAGATGTACTTCCGCATAATGCCGAAGAGGTTCAAAATGTCCTACACCTTCTACCGGTTCCACTATGGTTTCTTTATAAACGATATTTCCTGTTCCAAATTCTACCGCCACATGAAAACGGTCCCAGATAAGGCTTTTTAATATTTCAATCTGCACATCTCCCATAAGCTGCGCATGGATTTCCCCTAATTGCTCTTCCCAGACAATGTGAAGCTGGGGTTCCTCTTCTTCCAACTGCCGCAGCTTTAGAAGCATCTGGTGCACGTCACAGTCCGGCGGAAGTTTGATCTGATAATTTAAGACCGGTTCCAGAACCGGCATTTTTGCATCTTCTTCTCTTCCAAGCCCCTGGCCCGGACGTGTTTTTGTAAGACCGGTCACTGCACAAATCGTCCCGGAACGGGCTTCCTTTACCGCCTCATATTTTGCTCCGGAATAGATCCGTATCTGATCTGCCTTCTCTTCCCAAATCTCCTGTTTCTGGCTGTCCGCTTTCTCTCCCGGTCTTCTGTTTGTCAGCATTTCTTTTACTTTTAAAGTGCCTCCTGTGACCTTTAGATAGGTAAGACGGTTTCCCTGTTCATCCCGGGCAATTTTATAAACTTTCGCTCCAAAATCTTTCGGATAAACAGGGGGGCGGGCATAGGTTTCCACTCCCTGCAAAAGCTCCTCCACTCCTTCCAGCTTCAGGGCTGATCCGAAATAGCAGGGAAATATTTTTCTTTCTCCCACCAGGCGTCGGATGGTTTCTTCTTCTACTGTGTCTTTCTCCAAATATTCTTCCAGAGCGCTTTCATCACAGGTAGCAAGCTCTTCTAAAAATTCATTCCGATCCCGCTCCCCGCAAAAATCCACACAGTTTCCATCCAGATGTTTTTTCAGATCCTCAAGAAGTCTATCATGATTCGTTCCTTCCTGATCCATCTTATTGACAAATAAAAAAACAGGGATACGATACCGTCTCAGAAGCCTCCACAGTGTCATGGTATGTCCCTGCACTCCATCTGCTCCGCTGATCACCAGGATCGCATAGTCCATAACCCACAAAGCACGCTCCATCTCCGCCGAAAAATCCACATGTCCCGGCGTATCTAAAAGTGTGACCTCTAAATCTTTCAAGCTGACCTGAGCTTGTTTAGAAAATATGGTGATTCCTCTCTCTCTTTCCAGAGAAAAGGTGTCTAAAAAGGCGTCTCCGTGATCCACCCGTCCCAGCTTTCTAAGCTTTCCGCCCAGATATAAAATACCCTCGGAAAGGGTGGTCTTTCCAGCGTCTACATGGGCCAACAGACCCGCACAAATATGTTTGATAGGCTTCGTTTCGTTGGCCTGTCGGCCCATAAAAAATCCTCCTCTCGTAAAGACATACTATAAATTAGTATATCACAAGAGGAGGAC
>DWYZ01000297.1 GCA_019118425.1 Candidatus Blautia faecavium
TGGATTCGGACTTATCCTATGAGAACGCGGCCAGACTCTTGGATCTGGATATTGACAGGGTAAGAGAGATCTATGAGTTTATCCAGAAGCATCCGGAGCAGACAGACCTCCAGATTGCTCAGGCGCTGCTTAATGTGAAGTAAAATTGTTACATGGCATACCGTAACCACGCAACAAGTGCGTGGTTACGGGCCAGGATGATTCAATAGGCAATTTGTCTTCTTAAAGCGAACTTTAAATGCCAAATTTCCCGTTACTGGTCACCATGTGACCGGTAACGGGAAATTTGACAGTATTGCGTGCTTTTTATGTGTGTGTTAAGATAAGGCTATAAAAATAAGGGAAAGGACAGATCTATGGGGGTAACAATAAAGGATATTGCGGAAAAAACAGGTGTGTCCAGGGGGACGGTGGACAGGGCCCTTCACAACAGAGGGAGGATCGACCCGCAGGTAGCGCAACGCATACGGGAAACCGCGCAGGATATGGGGTATATTCCCAGAAAGCGAAAGCAGCCGGAAAAGAAAAATAATGTGATAAAAATAGGAGTAGTGACCCAGCTTGCGAAATCTTCCTTTATGATCGAGGTGTGCAGGGGCATTGAAAAAGCAGGGCAGGAACTTTTGGACAGAGGAATCGAGCTGATCTTGAAGCAGGGTGTGTCTGTGGATGAAAAGGAACAGCTTGCACTGATCGAAGAACTGGAACAGGAAGAGATAAATGGACTGGCAATTATGCCGGTAGACTGTGAGAGCATCCGGATGAAGCTGAATTTCCTTACAGAAGAAAAGGAAATACCGGTAGTCACCTTTAACTCTGACATTGTGGGAACAAAAAGGCTCTGCTTCGTAGGCATGGATAACCGAAAAAGCGGAAGGACGGCGGCTGGACTTTTAGGCCTGCTTACCCGGGGAAAAGGGAAAATCTTGATCATAACCGGGTATTTCAGTAATCATGTAGACAATCAGCGGGTGGACGGCTTCGTGGAGGAGATGAAGGTAAGTTATCCGGAAATAGAGATTGCGGGAGTACACGGGAGTTTTGACGAGACTGCGCAGGTAGAGCGCATCATTGAAAACGTCCTTAAAAACGATGAAGAGATTAACGGTATCCTGGTAGTTTCCGGGGGACAGGCAGGCGTGGGGCAGGCTTTTGAAAAGCTGAAGCTCATAAAGCGGCCTTATGTGATCATCTATGACCAGACCCGAAAAAACGAAAAAGCATTAATGGAGGATACAGTGGATTTTTTGATCGACCAGAATGGGTATGTCCAGGGATACCGTCCTCCGTATATTTTGGCGGATCTTTTAACTAAAGGAGAAGCTCCTAAGGGGGAATTCCTTTTTACAGATATCAATATAAAAACAAAATATAACTTGTGAAGAGATAATGCAAAAAGCACGCATATATTTGCGTGCTTTTTGCATGCGTTTTTACTAAATAAAATATAAGTAAATTGTGTATAATGACGG
The DNA here is from genome assembly GCA_019118425.1 of Candidatus Blautia faecavium. Classification (GTDB taxonomy): domain Bacteria; phylum Bacillota; class Clostridia; order Lachnospirales; family Lachnospiraceae; genus Blautia_A; species Blautia_A faecavium. The sequence goes on from DWYZ01000297.1 coordinate 1,473, forward strand.
AAATACGCCTGCCTGTTTAAAAAGACTTGAAAAAAACCGGATTGCGTGCTAATATTCAAAATAAGAAATGTTGAACAATAAAGCACGCAAAAACAAAAAGACACGCAAAAAGAAGCGTATTATGAAAATTTTAAAATCTGCCATTATTGACGCGATCATTATATCCTGCGGGTGAGATGCGTAGAAGGAGGAAGGTGTGAAAGTAAACTTCCAAATCTACCATTATTGACGCAGCTAGTGCGTCAGAAGGAGGAAAAAATGAATTACATTTCACTGGATAAAACAAGACCCATAGACCTGATCTTGCTGGGCAGAGTTGCCATTGATTTCAATCCTGCCTACAATGACCAGGTAAAAGAAGAATTTAAACCCCTGAAAAAGGTTCATACCTTCGAAAAGTTCGTAGGAGGCTCCCCGGCTAACATCGCGGTAGGTGTTACCCGCCACGGTTTAAAAGCCGGCTTTATAGGAAAAGTTTCCGATGACCAGTTCGGAGAATTTGTAGTGGATTATTTCAAGGAACAAGGCATTGATACTACCCACATTACGAAATGTACCGGAGGGGAAAAGCTGGGACTTACCTTTACAGAAATGCTTTCCCCAAAGGACAGCAATATCCTCATGTACCGGAATTCCATTGCGGATCTGCAGCTCAGTGTAGATGATATCAGTGAGGAATACATACAAAAAGCAAAAGCCATTCTGATCTCGGGCACCGCACTGGCAGAAAGTCCCTCCAGAGAAGCCGCCTTAAAGGCAGTGATGCTGGCAAAAAGAAACGGAACCAGGATCATTTTCGACATCGATTATAGAGCGTATAACTGGAAAAATGATGACGAAATATCCATTTACTACTCCATGGTTGCCAAGGAGGCGGAAGTGATCATGGGCTCCAGAGAAGAATTTGACCTGACAGAAAAACTGATCCGGCCGGGAATGACAGACGAGGAAAGCGCCGCTTACTGGTGCGGATGTAATGCCAGGATCCTTGTGATCAAGCATGGAATGAAGGGCTCCCGCGCTTATACCAGTGATGGAGAAAGCTTTGGGATCAAACCTTTCCCTGTAACGGCAAGAAAAGGCTTCGGAGGCGGAGACGGATATGGAGCAGGTTTTCTCTACGGACTGTACAAGGGCTGGCCTTTGATCGATTGTCTGGAATTCGGCTCGGCAGAAGCCTCTATGATGGTCAGGAGCAATAATTGTTCCGATTCTCTGCCGGATACAGAAGCTGTATTCGCGTTTATAAAGGAAGAAAAAGAACAATACGGAGAAATGGTTGCGAGAGAATAAAAGGAAGTGTAAAAGTAAACTTTTACATCTGTCATTATTGGCGCAGCCAACGTACTTTATGAGTAAAGTGCGTCAAAAGGAGGTAAGTTTGGAAGTAAACTTCCAAATCTACCATTATTGACGCAGCCAGTGCGTCAGAAAGGGGAAAAAATGAAAAAAATAAAAATGACAACCGCACAAGCGATCGTGCGTTTTTTAGACAATCAATATGTTTCAATGGATGGTGTGGAGACGAAATTTGTAGAAGGTTTTTTTACTCTTTTTGGACATGGGATCGCAGTAGGGCTGGGAGAAGCGCTGGATTCTAATCCCGGAGGCTTGAAGGTTTTCCAAGGCAGAAACGAGCAGGGAATGTGCCATGCGGCCATCGCCTATGCGAAACAGAACGACCGGAAAAAAATTATCCCCTGCGCTTCATCCATAGGTCCGGGCGCCGCGAATATGGTTACTGCCTGCGCTACGGCTACAGTGAATAATATTCCCCTTCTGGTATTTCCGGCGGACACCTTTGCTTCCCGCCAGCCGGATCCGGTCCTGCAGCAGTTAGAGCAGAGCAGCAGTCTTTCTGTCACTACCAACGACGCTTTTAAACCTGTATGCAAATATTGGGACAGGATCACCCGCCCGGAGATGGTGATGACCGCTTTGATCAACGCTATGCGGGTGCTGACAGATCCGGCCGAGACAGGCGCCTGCTGCATTGCTCTCTGCCAGGATGTGGAAGGGGAAGCCTTTGATTTTCCAGAGTATTTCTTTAAAAAGAGAGTGCACAGGATCACCCGTCCGCAGGCGGTGGAGGAAGAGCTGGACGATATCGCAGAGATCATTGCAGGATCGAAAAAACCTCTTTTGATCGTAGGCGGGGGCGTTCGCTTTTCCCAGGCAGGAGAAGCAGTGGAAAAATTCTGTGAGGAATTTAAAATTCCCTTCGGAGAGACCCAGGGAGGGAAAAGCGCCTGCAGATCCAGCCATCCTTTCTGCCTGGGCGGGATTGGAGTAACTGGCACTTACGCCTCAAATATCATTGCCCGGGACGCGGATGTGGTGATCGCAGTGGGCAGCAGACTGTCGGATTTTACTACCAGCTCCAAGCATCTCTTTAAGAGGGAGGACGTGCAGTTTGTGACCATCAACAACTGCAGATACCATGCCTATAAAATGGATGCCGTGAAAGCAGTAGGGGACGCAAAGGCCACCATAGAAGCCTTGGGAAATAAACTAAGAGAAAAAAATTACCAGTCTTCCTATACCACAGAGATAAAAGAGGCAAAGGAAGCCTGGGATAAAGAATGGGAACGTCTCGCCGCGATCACTTACACAGGAGAGGATTTTCAGCCTTTGATCCAGGCGAGAGACCCGCGCACCATTCCGGAATTTGTGAAGCTGACAAAGGGAGTGATCACCCAGACGGCAGCCCTTGCCGCCATCAACCGTACCATTGACAAAGACGCTACCATCATTACCGCCGGAGGCTCCCTTCCAAGCTGTATGCAGCGAATGTGGCGGACGGATAAAAGAGGCGGCTATCATGCGGAATACGGCTATTCCTGCATGGGCTATGAGGTGGCGGCCACTTTAGGCGTAAAGCTGGCCGAGCCGGAACACGAGGTATACTGTGTGGTGGGAGACTCCAGCTTCCAGATGCTTCACAGTGAGATCATGACCATCATGCAGGAAAGGCAGAAAGTAAATATCCTGGTGTTTGATAACTGTGGATTTGGGTGTATCAATAATCTGGAAATGACCCACGGAATAGGAAGCCTTGCCACAGAATTCCGCTACACAGACGGGAAAAAGCCTGCCGGGGATCTGATACCGGTGGATTACGCAAAGATTGGCGAAGGATATGGGCTTAAGACCTATTCCTGCCGCACCGTTGAGGAGCTTATCCAGGCCCTTGAAGATGCGAAAAAACAGGAAAAAGCCTGCCTGTTCGACTTGAAAGTGCTTCCCAAAACCATGACCGACGGTTATGAATCCTGGTGGAATGTAGGTGCTGCCCAGGTATCGGAAAAAGAAAGCGTGAGACAGGCGTGGACGGAAGTTCTTTCCGGAAGAGAAGCGTCCAGGGCATATTAAGATGGTAAATTTGGAAATGAACTTTTGATTCTGTTATTATTGACGCAGTGTATGTGCTAAAAGGAGGTAAGTTTGGATGTAAACTTCCAAATCTACCATTCTTGACGCAGCCATCGTACTCCGTGAGTAAAGTGCGTCAGAAAGGGGAAAAAATGACACAAGTATTTGGTTATCCTTCCTTTGATGAAAAGGGAGAAAAAATTCTTACCACTTATGACAATGCATATAAAGAGATGGGAATGGATATTCGGGTATACCGTATCCATGAAGGAGAAACAAGAAGATTTTTTAAAGAAGAAGAGGAGATGGCAGTTCTTCTCCTTGAAGGAGAAATTACCTATAAATGGGATGAAAAGGAACAAAAGGTAAGCCGCAGCAATGTATTTGACATGGGACCCTGGTGTCTGCATGTATGCCAGGAAACGGAGATCCTTGTAAGGGGAGATTCTGGGGCAGAAATCCTGGTTCAATGCACGAAAAATCAGCAGAAATTTCCTTCCAGGCTGTATGCCCCCAAGGACGCCCCCTGGATATATTCCTGTCAGGGCAAATTCGGAAATACGGCGAACAGAAGAGTGAATACGATTTTCGACCATGACATAGCTCCTTATTCCAATATGGTCTTAGGAGAAGTGTTGAACGACAGGGGAAACTGGTCCGGTTACCTTCCCCATCGACATCCCCAGCCGGAGGTTTATTATTTTAAATTTGATCGGCCGGAAGGGTTTGGCGCAAGTTTTGTGGGTGACGAGGTGTATAAAAGTACAGATGGGAGTTTTTCCGCTATCCCAGGGGGAAAACTTCATCCCCAGGCAGCCGCGCCGGGATTTCAAATGTATACCTGCTGGATGATCCACCATTTAGAAGGAAATCCCTGGCTGCAGACGGACAGATGTGAAGACGAAAGATATCTTTGGCTGCATGAGGCGGAATTTTAGTGACCAGTAATGAATTTTAACCGAAGCAGGGACAAGAAAGGAAGAAAATAGAGATGGCAAGAGAGTTTATTGTACCGAAACGGATTTATACAGGGGCAGGAGCGCTTACGGCTGCCGAAGAGGCGCTGAAAGGACTGGGGAAGAAGGCTCTTATCGTAACGGACCAGGTGATGATTGACCTGGGAAACTTAAAAAAAGTAGAAGAGGCTTTGAAAAACCAGGGGACAGCTTACAGCATTTACTCCCAGGTGAGCGGAGAGCCTACGGACACTATGGTAAACAATGGCCTTGCAGTATATAAAGAAGACGGCTGTGATTTTTTAGTGGCGTTAGGAGGAGGAAGCCCTATTGACTGTATGAAAGCGATCGGAGTCCTGGCAAAAGCCGGAGGGAGCATTTCTGATTATATGGGAAAAAGCATCCAGGCGGAGCTTCCGCCTATGGCGGCTATTCCTACCACAGCGGGGACGGGTTCCGAGGCAACCCAGTTTACGATCATTACTGACACAAAGACAGAGGTAAAAATGCTTTTAAAAGGAAAGAATCTTATTCCGGATGTGGCGGTGATTGATCCGCAGTTTACTATGACGGCACCGGCAGGGGTCACTGCGGCTACAGGACTGGACGCACTTTGCCATGCGGTGGAGGCCTACACTTCCAGACAGGCCCAGAGCCTGTCAGATACCTTTGCTTTATCGGCGGTTAAGCGTATTTTTCAATACCTTCCTATAGCTTACCAGGAAGGGGAAAACCAGGTGGCAAGGGTGGAAATGTCCATCGCCGCTCTGGAGGCAGGAATTGCCTTTAATAATTCCTCAGTGACGATCATACATGGGATGAGCCGCCCTATCGGCGCTTTGTTCCATGTGGCCCACGGGCTTTCCAACGCGATGCTCCTGAAAGAATGTCTTGCTTTTGCCCTCCCTGGGGCTTACTGCAGATTTGGGGCTTTAGGACGTGCTGTGGGCGCGGCAGGCGAAGAGGATTCAGATCAGGAAGCGGCGAAAAAATTTTTGAAAGAAACGGCAAGACTCATAGAGGAGCTGCACATTCCTATGCTGAAGGATTATGGCATAAATAAAGAAGAATTTTTCGGCTCTATTGATAAGATGGCATTTGATGCCATGAACAGCGGAAGTCCGCAGAATACAAAAAGAACAGTGACAGAGAATGATATAAAAGAAATATACAAAAAGCTTTGGGATTAAAGGACAAGGAGGCAGGAAAATGGTAAGATTGGGAATCATAGGAACCGGCAGGATCGGAAGGGTACATATGGCGGGCATTGCCCAGGGCAGCCAAAACGCGGTGGTAAAAACAGCAGCGGATCCTTTTTTGGATGAAAAGACGGCGCAGTGGGCGAAAAGTATCGGAGTGGAACGTACAACCACAGATTACAGGGAAATTCTGGAAGATCCGGAGATTGACGGGGTTCTCATCTGTTCTTCCACAGATACCCATTCCCGCATTTCTCTGGAAGCGATAAAGGCAGGAAAGCATGTTTTTTGCGAAAAGCCTATCGACCATGACGTGCAGAAGATCAAAGAAGTGATCCAGGCCCTTGAAGGTACAAAAATAAAATACCAGGTTGGGTTTAACAGAAGGTTTGACCATAACTTTGAGGCGCTGCACAGGGCGGTCGTAGAAAAGAAGATAGGCAGACCGGAAGTAATCAAGATTACCTCCCGGGACCCGGAGCCTCCGGGAATTGATTATGTAAAAGTATCCGGGGGCATGTTCCTGGATATGACCATCCATGACTTTGATATGGTCCGGTATCTTGCGGGCTGCGATGCCACAGAGATTTATGTTCAGAGCGCGAATCTGGTAGATCCGCAGATTAAAGAAGCGGGTGATGTGGATACGGCTGTGATCGTCCTTCAGATGGAAAATGGCGCTATTGCTGTCATTGACAACAGCAGAAGAGCTGTCTACGGATATGACCAGAGAGCGGAAGTTTTCGGCTCTTTAGGAATGGCGGCAGTTTCCAATGACAGCGATTCTTCCCTGGTCATCAGCAACAGTGAGGGAGTGACAGGAGAAAAGCCTCAGTTTTTCTTTTTGGAACGCTATATGGAAGCATATAAAAAGGAAATAAAAGCTTTTACAGATGCAATAGAAAAAGATACAGAGACGCCTCTTGGCGTTTATGACGGGCTGAAGCCTGTACTTATGGGGCTGGCGGCGAAACGCTCCTTAAAGGAACACCGCCCGGTTAAAGTGGAAGAGATCATGAAGGAAGAGGGGATTGACTGATGTTTGACAAAAAGAAGGTAAAATTGGGAATTGCGCCCATTGCCTGGACAAACGATGACCTGCCTGACCTGGGCGGGGAAAATACCTTTGAGCAGTGCGTCAGTGAGATGGCCCTGGCAGGGTTTAAAGGAACGGAAGTGGGAAATAAGTATCCTAAAGATGCGGAAGTCTTAAAAAAGGCATTGGAGCTGAGAAACATGGAAATATGCAACCAATGGTTTTCCAGCTTTCTTCTGACAAAAGAACTTGCGGACGTAGAAAAAGATTTCCGGCATCAGCTTGATTTTCTGCAGAAGATGGGCGCGAAGATCATCGGGGTATCCGAACAGAGCTACAGTATCCAGGGGCAGCAGGACACCCCTGTGTTTGGCCATAAAAAGGTGTTGGATGAAGAAGAGTGGAAGAAGCTTTGCTCCGGTCTGGATTATCTTGGCAGGATCGCGAAAGAGGAATATGGCATTTCTCTTACTTTCCATCATCACATGGGAACGGTGGTCCAGGACGCCTGGGAAACAGAACGGCTGATGGAGGGAACAGATCCCAAGTATGTAAGCCTTCTCTACGATACCGGCCATTTTGCCTACTGCAAAGAGGATCCCTTGGAAATGGCAAAGAAATATATAAATAGGATAAAACATGTTCATTTGAAAGACATTCGAAAAGATATGGTAGATAAGGTGGAAAAAGAAAATCTGAGCTTCCTGGAAGGGGTACGGCTGGGAACATTTACTGTTCCGGGCGATGGTTCCATTGATTTTGAACCGATCTTTCAGGTGCTGGAGGAAGCGGGCTATGAGGGGTATATGCTGGTGGAAGCGGAACAGGATCCTAAGAAGGCCAATCCTCTGGAATATGCCATAAAAGCGCGGAATTATATTCATCAAAAAACCGGCTTATAAATAAAGAAGCGCGATATCTGAAACACAGTGCGGAAAACATTTTGTTTTTGGATATCGCGTTTTTGATTGTTAAATTCAAAAGTTTTGACAAGCCTCTCTCTTTTTGGATGGATTTTAATTTTTTATTCTTCGTGTGGAAGGAATTCGAAGTTATATGCGGGCCCTGACTTCGCACGGATACTATTGGACAGATGAACCGGTTTCGCGAAAGAACCTTGAAATGTCAAATCGCCTGCTGCTGGCTATCGGGCGGCCAGTAATAATTTTTGAGGAATTTGTGAAAATTAAAAAAAAGCTACAGATTCATATTGACAAATGATTACAACAGTGCTATCTTAAATCATAGATGTTAGCACTCCTGATAGTTGAGTGCTAACAATCTAAAAAGAATGGAAGTTACTTGCAGTAAATGCAGCAA
>DWYZ01000298.1 GCA_019118425.1 Candidatus Blautia faecavium
TCTCAACAGGAAAAAAATATATTCAGAAATTAACCAGTATCTGGAAATCCATATAAAGGAACCCATATCCGTACAGGATATCTGCCTGAGATTCGGAGTGAGCAAAGCTACACTCAGTAAGGTGTTCCATGAAAATGCAGACCGTTCTTTCCATAATTATCTGACGGTACTGCGCGTAGAAAAAGCAAAGGAAATCATGCAGAGCAGGACGGAATATTTTATTAAAGATGTTGCACAGGAAGTAGGATATGAAGATCAGTTTTACTTCAGCAGGATTTTTAAATCCGTGACGGGGATATCCCCCAGTGATTTTCTTTTAAAGTGTTCTGAAAAAATATAGTATGGTACTAAAAAGGCAGTCCAATAAATGGACTGTCTTTTTTGCACATTTTACAGTTGTAGCGGGAAGAGGGCTCTCAGATAAATCTTACAGACTCCCGCTCGATCAGCTCTACATCCAGGATCTGGGACTCGCTGGGGCTTTTCGGAGAATCCAGATGCCGCAGGAGGATACCGCAGGTCTGCTCCGCTTTCAGGCGGATGTCCTGACGGATGGTAGTAAGCCCCAGGATCATAGACTGATCCTGAGCGATATCGTCAAAGCCCACGATGGACAGATCCTCCGGAATGGATACCTTAAGCTTCCGGGCAGCATTATAAAACTGCCAGGCGATGTGGTCAGAGCTTGCAAAAAGGCCCGTGGGCGCAGGAGCGCACCCCAGGAGCTTATCCAGGATCTTTTCCGCCGGGATACGGGCGATATTGTAGATCTGATCCTGAGAAAGGGGGCAGCCGTTTTTCCTGAGAGTATCGGAAAAACCTTTCAGACGCTCGGCGATCACACCGGTATCTCCGGACAAAGGCCCGCAGAATGCCACATGCCTGTGCCCGTGGGAGAGAAGGACCTCCGCAGCCAGACAGCCGCCCTTATAATCGTCGATCCCGACATTGCTCATCTGGCGGACATTGCTGTAGCTGTCGGTAAACACGAGAGGGATCTGATTATCCTGACGTATCTGCCGGATCTCATTGTCGAAGACCCCCAGAAAAAGCGCTCCCTGTGCGTTCCAGGAACGGAGCCCGAAGGTTATATCTGAATAATCACGGATAAAATGTACCATGATATAATAATTCTGTTTTTCCAGGATCTGTACCACATTGCCTAAAAAATAGGAGGTATAGGGATCCATCAGGGGATTGCCCTGATCGGTATCCCGGATGATCACGGCGATGATCCTGGAAGAACGGACGGCAAGGCTTCTGGCAGAAGAATTGGGGATATAGCCCATTTCATCGGCTAAAGCGCGTATCCTTTCTGCGGTCTCGCTTGAGACTTTATTCTGGTTACCGTTCAGCGCTCTGGAGACCGTCATCATACTTACGCCGGCCTTTGCGGCAATATCTTTTAATGTCACCATTCGTTTATTTCCACCTCCGTGAGTTTAACGCTATCAGATAATATGGATCGATCTTGATAAAAAGTGTTAATTGATCTGGTCTTATTATACCTGCTTAAAAAGAAAAAGCAAAGAGAAATCTGTATTAAAAATGAAAATTAAAAATAATGCACAAAAATATAAATGAGAATTTGGATATATTATAGAAAAAACAGAAGGGAATTGACTTTGCTGTATAAAAGTGTTAGGTTATCCTTAAAGGTTAGCGCTAACACAAAAGAAACATTCAGGTTGAATAAGAAAGGAAAGAATCAAAATCAGTGAATGGAGGTATCACTTATGCGGAAAAAAATCATTGCGGCAGCTATGTCTGCGGCCCTCCTTTTTTCCATGACCGGCTGCGGCGGAGAAGAAGCGGCAGTTTCCCATCAGGGAGTGAAGGACACAAACCCTGACAAGGGCCTTGCGGTGGTGGGAGAAAACGTCACCTATGATCCTAATCAGCTGATCAACGACGGCGAACCGGTCACTCTGGACTGGTGGCTCTGGGATGCGCCGGATCTTTTCGGTTCCATTGCGGAGGCATATGAAGAGATCCATCCCAATGTGACCATCAATATCATCAACAACCCTTGGGACGGCTACTGGACCAAGCTTCCTCTGGCTCTACAGAGAGAAGAAGAAGGCCCCACCCTTTTCAATGTACATAACAGCTATCAGCATCTGCTCCTGCCTTATATGGCTCCTTATGACATCGACCTTGAGGATCTGACGGCGGATTTCTTTACGGCCCAGTCCCACGAGATCGACGGACAGATCTATTACACCGATTACGGCGTTATGACCGGCGCGATCTATTACAATACGGACATGTGGGAAGCCGCCGGACTTACCGAAGAGGACATCCCTAAGACCTGGGATGAGTTCCGCGAGGTGGCAAAAAAGCTTACCATCATCGAAGACGGAAAGATGATACAGGCCGGCTTTAACTATAACGGAGATTTCCAGAACCTGCTTTTGGGCGTGCCCTATCAGTTCGGAGACACCCTTTTTAATGAAGACGGAAAAACAGCGAACCTTACCAGCGACGGAATGCTCCAGACCGCCCAGATGCTGGTGGATATGTATGACGAGGATCATGTGGGAGACGTAAACTTCGGAACAGACGCGGCCCAGAGCTTTGGCCAGGGACAGTCCGCTATGGTATATAAATGGGGACACCAGTACGGCTATATGCAGACGAATTATCCGGATATCAATTACAGCACCTTCGAGATCCCCACAACAGACGGAGAACCCTTTGCCTATGACCGTTACAACGGCGAATCCACTCCGGGCATCAACAAAAACGCCACTCCGGCCCAACTGGAGGCGGCCCAGGATTTCATCCGCTTCTACCTGACCAATGAAGAAAAGCTGAAGGAACTCTGTATCTTCTACAGCCTCTTCCCGGCCAAGAACAGCCTCCGGGACGATCCGGACCTGAAAGAAAACCCGGCGATCAGCGCGGTAAGCGAACACATTGAAGAGTACATCTGGCCGGGCGCTATGCCTTCCACCCTGGAGGACAATCTGAAGATCGCCGCCCAGGATATCATGTACAATAAAAAAGATATCGAAAAGACCCTCCAGACTGCGGAGGATATCGTGAACGTAGACCTGGCAAATACAGACTTTACCTCGTCGGAGAGCCTGTACTATAAATTCGAACAGTAGAAGGGGGTATGGGTATGTTTAAGAAAAAGAGACCTTTGCAGAGCAAAAGCGAAATTGTCCTGAGAAATATCGTGGTAACGTTCCTGGTGGTTTATATGTCCATATTCCTGCTGGTCCCCATTATCATGGCGCTGGCGGGAAGCTTCCACCTTTGGAATCCTCTGAACGGCACCTATGAATGGATCGGCCTTGACAACTACATCCGTATGTTCCAGTATCCGACCTTCTGGACGTCCATGATCAACACTCTGATCTTCTGCGTGGTGGTAGTATTCTTCCGGGTGGTCCTGGGACTTGCCCTTGCCTATGCCATCACCTCAAAGATGACAAAACATAAAACTTTTTTCCGTACGGTATTTTATATGCCTACGGTAACTCCGCTGGTGGCGGTGGCCTTTGTGTGGAAGATCATGTACAACCCTCAGTTCGGTCTTATTGACCAGGTCTTCGGGCTGGACATCAACTGGCTGTACGACAGTGTCTTTGCCCTTCCGGCCGTTATGGTCATGACCATCTGGAAGGATTTCGGATATGCGGTCATCCTGTTTATGTCAGGACTTCTGTCTGTTCCCTCCGATTATTACGAGGCATCCAATATCGACGGAGCGAACGCATGGCAGACCTTCCGTTACATCACCCTGCCATTGCTTAAGCCCACCATGATCTTTGTAGTGATCACTTCCATTATTTCCTACCTGCAGGCTTATGTCCCTGTTATGGTAATGACGGACGGCGGCCCCGGAACCTCTACCTTCCTGAGCTCCTACCTGGTATACGACCAGGCCTTTGTAAAATATAACTTTGGTTATGCTTCCGCGATCGCATTCTTCATCCTGATCCTTACTGCGATCCTGACGGTGCTGTCCTTTAAGGTAACCGGCGAAAAGGCATGACGGAAAGGAGAACAAAATGAAAAGACGGGTTATGAGTATCGTATTGTTTATCGTTTTGATCCTGATGGGGATCCTGACAGTAGTGCCTTTTGTATGGATGGTCCTGTCTTCCTTTAAGACAAATGCAGAGATCAGCGCCCTGGAGCAGACCCTCCTGCCCCAGCAGTTTACTCTGGAAAACTATACTTCCCTCCAGTCAAATTTCAACTTCCTCAGGTACTTTGCAAACAGTGTGTTCATCGCAGTGGTGGTAACCATCCTGGTGATCTACATCAGCTGCCTGTGCGGATTTGTCCTGAGCAAATATGAATTCAGGGGCAGAAACCTGATCTTCGGGATCGTCATGATGACGATGATGATCCCATGGTCAGTGACCATTATTTCAAGATATACGATGTTTATGAAAGCAGGGCTTCAGGACACTTACCTGTCCCTGATCCTTCCGGTGATGGTCAGCGGGTTTGGGATCTTCATGATGAAGCAGGACATCGGCGCCCTGCCGGATGAGCTTCTGGAGGCGGCAAGGATCGACGGGGCCAACGAGTTCCATATTTTCCACAAGATCGTGCTGCCAATGAGCAAGAATTCCATTTCCGCCATCGCTATCTTCCAGTTTTTGTGGGTATGGGAGGATTACCTGTGGCCTTATCTGATGATCGACAGCGAGGAAAAGCAGCTTCTTGCAGTAGGGCTTACCACCTTTAACGGAAGATATTCTACAGATTACGGCGGATTGTTTGCGGCAACGGCAATTTCCATCATACCGGTCCTGATCATATATATCATCTTCCAGAAACGGTTTGTGGCAGGCGTTGCGGCAGGAGCGGTAAAGGGTTAAAAAGAACAGAAAGGGATGTGACTGATGAAAGAAATTTACCAGATAAAGACCTGTCCGGTCTGCTCCAAAGAAGCGGTGATACAGGGGGAGAAATACAGGATCAGCGTCCTGACCCCATGGCTTTTCCGGCTTGAATATAATGAAGATGGCCATTTTGAGGACAGGCCGACCCAATGTGTGCTGAACAGGGCGTTCCCGGTTCCGGAGTATCAGGTCTTTGAGACAGAAGCTTCTTTAAAGATCGTGACAGAAGGCGTGCAGATGCTTTACGATAAGAAGAAATTTTCCAGAAACGGACTGTCGCTTCAGGTGAAAGGCAATTTAAGCGCTTATCACAGTATCTGGCATTATGGAGAAGAACCGACAGATTTAAGAGGGACCGCAAGGACGCTGGATCTGGCGGACGGGGCCGTGGAGCTGGAACACGGCGTGATCTCCAGAAATGGATTTGCGGTACTGGACGACAGTAAATCTCTTTTGATCAGAGAGGACGGCTGGGTGGAGCCAAGAACAGGGGAAACCATTGATATTTATTTCTTCGGTTACGGACATGCCTATGAAGAATGCCTGCGGGATTTTTACAGACTGACCGGCAGCACCCCGCTCCTTCCACGCTATGCCCTTGGAAACTGGTGGAGCCGTTTCCATCGTTACTCCGAGGAAGAGTATAAGGAAGTGGTGGAAAAATTTGAAAAGGAACAGGTTCCCTTCTCTGTCTCCGTACTGGATATGGACTGGCATCTGGTGGATATCGATCCCAGGTACGGCAGCGGGTGGACCGGGTATACCTGGAATAAAGAACTGTTCCCTGACCCGGAGGGATTTCTTAACTGGCTGCATCAGCATCACTTAAAAGTGAGCCTGAACGTCCATCCTGCCGACGGCGTACGGCCGTACGAAGAAGTTTATGAGGAGATGGCCAAAGAGCTGGGAAAAGATCTGGAAAAGGAAGAATTTATAGATTTTGACATTACCGATGAAAACTTTTTAAACGCATATTTTAAGTACCTGCACCATCCCAATGAGGAAAAGGGCGTAGACTTCTGGTGGATCGACTGGCAGCAGGGCGGCCAGACCAAGATCCCCGGCCTGGATCCGCTCTGGATGCTGAACCACTATCATTATCTGGACGGTCAAAGGAATGGGAAAAGGGGACTTACTTTTTCAAGGTATGCGGGTCCGGGAAGCCACAGATACCCGGTTGGCTTTTCAGGCGATACGATCATCACCTGGAAATCCCTGGATTTTCAGCCTTATTTTACCGCAAATGCCAGCAACATCGGGTACGGCTGGTGGAGCCATGACATCGGCGGACACATGGAAGGCTGCAAGGATGATGAGCTTGCGGCCAGATGGGTACAGTTCGGTGTGTTTTCGCCGATCCTGAGACTGCACAGCTCCAACAATCATTTTACTGGAAAAGAGCCATGGAACTATAACCTGATCGCCGAGAGTGTGATGAAGCGGTATCTGCGGCTGCGTCATGAGCTGGTGCCTTATCTTTACACTATGAATTATTATGCCAGCCGTAAGGGGCAGCCGCTGGTAAGACCTATGTATTATCTGGAACCGGATCGTCCGGAGGCATATGAGGTTCCGAATGAATATTACTTCGGAACAGAGCTGATCGTCTGCCCCGTCACAAAGCCTATGGATAAAAAGGCATGCGCGGCTTCTTTTGACGCATGGCTGCCGGAGGGAAGATGGTTCGATATCTTCAGCGGCAGAGTTTACGACGGAGGACGGATGCTGACGCTTTACAGAGGGATCGAAGACATTCCCGTACTGGCGAAGGAAGGCGCGGTCCTTCCTATGGCGGATCTTGCGGACTATACAAACAGTGTGGAGAATCCCGGGGCCATGACCATAAAGATCTTTCCGGGTAAAAACGGAGGATTCGATCTTTACGAGGATGATGGGACCGGCATGGAGACAGAAGACGAAGGCTTCGGCGTTACCAGGATGAGCTGGGATTACGAAAAGGGATCCTTTAAGATCCATCCGGCAGAAGGAAACAAAAAATATGTACCGGAAAAAAGGCGTTACAGCCTGGAATTTTACGGGATCGGAGACAGAAGGCCGGAGGTGCTGGTAAACGGGACGCCTGCGGAAGCTGTCTGCTCCCGATGGGAAGAAAGCCATACCCTTATTGTACAGGGACCTGAGATATCCCGGGAGGACGAACTGGAGATACGGTTTGCAGAACCTCTTTCCATTCGGCATAATGATATCAGGGAGCAGATATTTAAGCGGCTTTATAAAGCTGAAATGGAATATATGAAAAAAGAACATTTTTATGGATATGTGTTAGAAGGAAAAACGCCGCTGGAGCTGATCGGGATCCTGCAGACCATGGCTCTGGATAAGAATATCTATGGAATGATCATGGAGGTGCTCCTGGCGGAAACAAAATAAGAGTTAAAAAGGCAATGCCTGACATTAAAAGAATCCTGCGGAAGCAGGATTCTTTTAATGTCAATCGCCGGCTAGTTCCTGACAACGCTGCCGCTGTCGCAGGAAGCCTTGCAGGGATTGTCAAAGCTTGGGTTGAAGGCATAGAAATTCTTTGCGTCAAGCTGTTCCTGTACGCTGCGGAGCGCTTCACCGAAACGCTGGAAGTGTACCACCTCCCGGGCTCTTAAGAAGCGGATCGGATCTGCGATCTCCGGCATATCCTTTACGACACGGAGGATATTGTCATAAGTGGAGCGGGCTTTCTGCTCTGCAGCCAGATCTTCATGAAGGTCGGTAATGGGATCCCCTTTGGACTGGAATTCGCAGGCATTAAAGGGAATGCCGCCGGCTGCCTGAGGCCAGACGCCTGCGGTGTGGTCGATATAATAAGGACCAAAACCGGACTTTTCAATTTCTTCCATGGACAGATCCCTGGTAAGCTGATGCACAATGGTGGAAACCATTTCCAGATGAGCCAGTTCTTCAGTGCCCACATCATTTAAGACTGCGGTAGCGGTACGGTTGGGCATGGCAAAACGCTGGGACAGGTAGCGCATAGATGCGCCGATTTCCCCGTCGGGGCCCCCATACTGGCTCATGATATACTGTGCGATCTTCGCATTGGGAGTCGTGATGTTAATGGGATACTGCAGTCTTTTTTCATAGATCCACATACTATCTGCAACCTCCTTCCCGTTCCCATGGAAATGGCTGTTGAGCCCATTTCCAGCTATCCATAGGGCAGGCCGGATCCTTGGGAGTCAGCGGCCCGTAGGACTGTTCATATTCTGCCATAAGTTTCTGCCGCTCTGCCATGTGGGTATTGGCGAAGGCAAGGGCTTTCTCGTCTGTGGGATGGGTGTCCAGATATAAAAGGATATCATCAACGGCGAAGCTTACTTCATTGATCCTGGACAAAAGCTGCTGCCGTTTGCTTTGGGGCTGTCTGCAGGTCATCGGCACATTCCTCCTCTTCCGCAGAATGGTTTGCACAGATCCGGAAAGATCGTTCCTGCGCATAAACCATAGCTTAGTTGAAACGTATCAGAGAAAACCTGCCTGGGGACATAAGCCATGGCCAGAGGCAGAGCATATCCCCACCGTTCCAATAATAGGCCTGTAAATGTGCCATTTTATCTACTCCTGTCCGGCTCCATCCCATCGGGCGGGAACTCATACGCGCGGACAGGACGTGATTCACATGTCCTTCTGCGCGGCATCCCTTGACTGCCTTTCGGTTTGTTGAACGGATTTTTGCCGCTGTCCAGATATGCATACACCTCGTTCCACAGCTTTGCATTATCTGCTCCGTCATACTCTCCGCTGAAGTAACGGGGATTGACCATCTTATTCCTTTTACTCCTTGGAGCTTCCGGCTCAATTCCCTCATACACATACACTAGCGTTGCCAGAACACAGTTATTCTTCTAGTTGTTCTCTCTAACCTTCATATCTCCCTTCTTTTCTTTGAACTGCAGGGATACATGGTCTTCATCTGCGTCAATATACAGATACTCAACTGTCTTTTTCTCTCGCTTCGTTTCCTTCTGTTGAGGGAATGTTAGTTTATGCAGTTTATTTTTGACGGTCTGTTTGCTCACCTGGTCTGTTTATTCCGGAACAATGTCTTTTCAAAACAAACGGTCCCAAGACATGTTGTCAGCTTTTTCCTATCCGTTCTTACCACTTCCCGGGACTGCTTCCTTTTTACACTGTCGCGAAGCATCTGGCTGCAGTCTTCTAAAGTCTTTTTTATGAGATCCAGTCCCAGAGCAATCACCTCATCGCGGATTCCATAAACAAAGGATGCCATATCCTTAGAGGCTATCATGAAACTTTCAATTATTTTCTCTAATTTTTTAATGCCAGAATGTTCAACCTGTTGTATACTCTTAATCATAGGGAACACCTTTCTTTGTGCTATTGGTTTTGGTCGACTAATATAATAACACAAAACTGGCGTTTCCTTTCCTATGTTTCCTACAAAATTTTACGCTAGCAAAGCAAAATTATGCTCAATCTACTCGACCCTGATAATCATGCGTTTTATAATAAACAGACTGCAAGGTCATAATTAAGAATAGAGAATATACACAGAGGAAAAAGGAGAGCCCATTCTGGAACTCTCCTTTTTATATGCGTATAATTTTAATGTCAGGATCATTTGGAATGGACCGACGGCTGCCTGGAGGAGGAATACTCTTCCTTTGGCGCGAGTTTTACAACAAGGGCGATCACTGCGATGATTACATTTAAGGTCATGCTTCCCAGAAACGCGCTTTCCACATCACTGGTTCTGGAAAAGAGGCTGTGGCAGGCATTGATATAATAAACGGATACAAAATTACCCAGGTTTAACGCTGCGACAATGAAGGTGGAAGACAATCCCAGCTGGGCAGGGGTGCTTACCTTTCCGTTGTATACCTGGAATAAAGCCATCATGGTGTTGAATCCCGAGCTCACCAGCGCCACGCCTATAAGTACAGTGGGAAGGGAGGGAAGAAAAACGATCACCGCCATACCCAGAGAAAAACACAGGCACATAGCCGGTATCAGATATTGCCTGAAAAGACGCATCAGTTGGCTGAGGACGAGATTGATCAATAATCCCGCCAGACCATAAACCAAGTTTGAGATTCCGGCCATAAAAGAGGAACCGATACCTCTGGAATCCATAAAGGTAGACATACCGGAAAGCACTGGATATAAAGCAACAGTGAGGATAAACTGAAGGATGATATAAATGGGGATCTTCCAGCCTTCCGGATTTTTTGCCTTTGCCGCAGAAGTGCTTTTTTCTTCGGATTCCTCAAGCGGTTCCGGCTCCTTTAAATAAAAGGTGAGCAAAAGCAGTACGACTATGGCAAGGAGATTAAATAAAAAAGGTGTTTTCCAGTTCACTCCCGCGAGAATGCCCACAATGGGACCAGTTACGATATTGCTGGAATTCATAATTCCGGAACCATATCCTGTCATGGCGGATTGTTTTTCCTTTGGCACGCTGCGAAGGAGAAGGGCATTTCGCATTCCTGTAAAGCCTACGCCGATTCCCAGGATGGCACGGAATATCAAAATAAGGGTCCAGCTATGGTCAAAGAAAAAAGGAGCGATTCCTCCTAACAGGATTAAAAGAGTTCCAAATATAGCGCAGAACCGGTAGCTTAAAGTACGTCCTGCCAGGTGTCCGGTGAGGATGATCACAGGGCAGGAGATCAGGCAGGGCAGGGAGGTGACCAGGCGCACAGTAGAGACAGGAAGCTCTGGCCAGGCATCTATCATGGTCTGCAGGGCCGCGTTCATAAAAGTTCCGCCCCCGGCAAAAAAGAAGATGGAAAGTATAGCCGCATAGTTTAAAAAAGATAAAGTTTTTTTCTGCTTCATTTCGTCCAATCCTTTCTTGATTTTTTCTTGTTTTAGTATATAAAAAATGAAGGAAAACAGAAATGACTAAATTGTCAATATAGTTGACTTTAGTTAATATAT
>DWYZ01000299.1 GCA_019118425.1 Candidatus Blautia faecavium
ATACTTGCAGAAAAAATAAAAATAGAACTATAATAAAAAATTGAAAATGTAGTTAGTCACCTATCTCAAAAGCCAAACCGAAAAACCAACGCAAAAATTATTTCTTTCAAGAGCAGAGATAAAGGAGGAAAACAGAAATGAAACGGATTTTCTTTGTAGAAGATGACCAAAGCCTGATCAGCGGCCTGTCTTTTGCTGTAAAAAAGCAAGGCTATGAAATAAATATTGCCCGCACTGTCCGGGAAGCAGAACGATCCTGGAATAACGGCACATACGATCTGGTCATCCTGGACGTGTCTCTCCCTGACGGATCCGGCTATGACCTGTGCAGAAAGATCCGAGCGGTTTCTAAAGTACCTATCATCTTTCTCACAGCAGCCGATGAGGAGACAGATATCATCATGGGACTTGACTTAGGCGGAGACGACTACATCACAAAGCCCTTTAAGCTGGCAGTTTTTCTTTCCAGGATGAACGCTTTGCTGCGCAGGAGCAGTAATTTCGATCAGGATAAAACCCAGATAAGTTCCAACGGCATAACGCTCTCCCTTTTAAAAGGAGAAGCCTATAAGGATGGAAAACCGGTTGACCTGACTGCAAGTGAATATAAGCTTCTCTGCCTTTTTATGGAAAATCCGGATAGAATCCTTTCTCCCGGACAGATTTTAGGAAGGCTTTGGGACTGCGAAGAAAAATATATCGACAACAATACCCTTACCGTTTATATCCGCAGACTGCGCACAAAGATCGAGGATGATCCCAGCACGCCGAAAAAGATCGTGACCATACGCCGCATGGGATATAAATGGAATACCGGAGAGTGAACCCCATGAAAATACTGACAAACTCTAAAATTAAGCTTTTATTTCTCAGGATATCGGCATGTATGCTTCTGCTTTTCTTTTTTTCTGTTGTTTTTATCAGATTTGAGATTAAAAATGCAGTTTTCTATGTGCCTGCCTTTGTTTTATGCGCGGGAGTTCTTATCCTGATATTTTTGTATCTTTACTTTAAGGAACAGAGACAACTTTTAGAAAACGCTGTTTCTCAGATCCATTCCTATCTGGATGGAGATTTAAACGCCAGGATTTCCTGTGACGAAGAAGGAGAATTATACCGTTTGTTTCACGAGATCAATTCCCTGGCGGCAGTCCTCAATGCCCATGCGGAAAATGAGGAAAAAGGAAAAGAGTTTATGAAAAACACTTTGTCTGATATTTCCCATCAGTTAAAAACGCCCCTGGCCGCCCTGAATATCTACAATGGGATCCTTCAGGAAGAGGCAGGGGATCTCTCTACTGTCCGGGAATTTACTTCCCTTTCTGAACAGGAACTCGACCGGATTGAAACCCTTGTGCAGAATCTCTTAAAGATCACAAAGCTTGACGCCAGAACGATTGTTATTGAAAGATCAAGGGAAAATATAGGGGAAATGATGAATTATGTGGAAAAACATTTTTCCTGCCAGGCACTTCAGGAAGGAAAACATTTATCCCTTTCCGGTGACAGGGAAATCCTTCTTACCTGTGACCGCAGCTGGTTTTTAGAGGCTGTCAGCAACATCGTCAAAAATGCCTTTGACCATACAAAAGAGGGAGATTACATCCATATCCAATGGAGACAGCTCGCTTCTATAGTACAGATCCTTATCACAGACAACGGCAGCGGCATTCATCCAGAGGATCTTCCCCATATTTTCAAACGCTTTTACCGCAGCCGTTTTTCCAAGGACACCCAGGGCATCGGTCTTGGCCTTTCTCTGGCCAAAGCCATTGTAGAGGCCCACGGCGGAACGATTGAGGCGGATAGTGAATTAGGAAGAGGCACCACCTTTACTCTTAATTTTTTAACCGTTTCTTTATGATCAGAAAGCGAAGCCTCTCTTAAATTCATTTCTATTACTACAAAATTGTAGGCTGTCTGTCATTTTGCAGTAATGGTAACGTGTTACTCTTTTCCTATCAATACAGAAAGAGGTGTTTTTCTAATGGATTTATTAGATGTAAAAAATATTTCAAAAACCTATGGAACCGGAGATACCGCTGTGCGCGCATTAAAAAATGCTGCTTTTTCTGTTCCAAAGGGAGAATTCGTAGCTGTCATGGGAGAATCTGGTTCAGGAAAAAGTACTCTGCTGAATATGATCGGCGCACTGGATACTCCCACCTCGGGAAAGGTCTTTATTGACGGCAAAGATATTTTTTCTATGAAGGAGAGCAATCTGACTATTTTTCGCAGAAGAAACATTGGTTTTATTTTTCAAAGTTTTAACCTGATCCCTGAATTAACGGTCGAACAAAATATCATCTTTCCCGTATTGCTGGATTATCAGAAGCCAGACAAAAAATATCTGGAGGAACTCCTGACCATCCTCAATTTAAAAGAACGGCGTCACCATCTTCCAAGCCAGCTCTCCGGCGGCCAGCAGCAGCGTGTAGCAATCGGACGTGCTTTAATCACGCGTCCCGCTTTGATCCTCGCGGACGAGCCCACCGGAAACCTGGATACCCAAAATACCAGTGAAGTGATCTCTCTGCTGAAAGAAGCATCACGAAAATACGAACAAACCATTGTCATGATCACCCACAGCAGAAGCATCGCCCAGACTGCCGACCGGATCCTCATGGTCTCTGACGGGATATTGACAGATTTTGGGCGGTGCCGTGATTAAAAGACCGGCGTGTCACACCAGACAGGTAAAAATCTGGCCATGACACGCCGCCTCTTCCTCATCGCTTCCTGTGATAAAACACAGTTTCTTTTCATTGGAAAGCTCTTCGCAATAGGAAAGTCCAAGCATTTGGAAATCTTTTATTTTTTCTGTATCCTCTATCTGATTTTCCGCTAAAAAGCGCACCATCTCGCCTCTTGCCATTTTAGCAAAGGTCCCTTTTTGTTTTAGCTTTCCTTGTATCAGCTCCCCGAATTCTATGGTTACGAATCTGTCCTGAGGCCCTAAATACGGTTCTACCGCTGCGGAATATTCTTTAGAGGCCAGGTTCAGGATCAAATGATCCTCATCGGCAAGCTCCTGGTACAGCTTATCGCCCCAAAATTCATAAAGGTTCCTTTTTCCGTCCGCCGAAAGCCTGGCCTGCATTTCCAGACGGTAAGGGACCACTCCGTCAAAGGGAGAGAGCAGGCCGTAAAATCCTGAAAGAATCCTTAAATGTCTCTCCACATATTCTAAAGCCTGCTCTGTCAGCACTCCCGGCGCTATGTGCTGATATTGAAGCCCTTCATACGACATAATAGCCGGAGTAAGGTTTCGGGTAAGATCCATCTCCTGAAAACGCTGGTAGTTCAGTTTTGCCAGCTTATCGTTGCACTTCCATAAGGCTTTTGCCTCTGGATAAGACAGGCTTTTTATTTTTTCTTTCAGTTTTTCCGTTTCTTTAAGAAATACGGGAACTCCCCTGTATGCCAAGGTTTCCGGATCCACATTCATCTTTTTTGCAGGAGAAATGATAATTTTCATCTGTTGTCCTTTTCTTAAATCTCATTTAACATCTGAGCCGGATTGTCCGCGGCCTTTACCTTGCCGAAAGCCTTTACGATCACGCCCTCTTCATCGATAAGGTAGGTAGTCCGCACTACGCCCATCGTCTTTTTTCCGTACATATTCTTTTCCTTCCACACATCGTAAGCCTGAATGCAGGAAAGCTCCGTATCCGATAAAATAGGGAAGGGCAATTCATATTTCTGCTCAAATTTTTTATGGGAGGTCACACTGTCCTTGCTCACCCCTAAAATCACTGCATCCTTTTCCATAAACTGGGGATACAAATCCCGAAAACCGCAGGCTTGTTTGCTGCAGCCTGGGGTATTGTCCTTTGGATAAAAATATAAAATCACCTTTTTTCCTCTGCACTCTTCCAAAGTGTGTATCCTTCCGTTTTGGTCAGGAAGAGAAAAACTAGGTGCCTTTGTGCCTGGTTCTAACATTATATGTCATCTCCTTTTCTTGATCTACTTTTTTAGGATACTCTGGGGACCTGCTTTCGTCAAGGGATTTTCTTTCATGAGTCTTTCCTTCTGCCGCCTTTTCTTCTTTACAAAATTTTCCGGCCGTCTGGATAATGCAGCCGGGTCATATCCACGCCTTCCAACTGCAGCAGCTTTACCTTCACATCCAGTCCCCCTGCATATCCTGTCAGACTGCCGTTCGTCCCCACTACCCGGTGACAGGGAATGATAATGGAAATAGGGTTATGACCTACCGCTCCGCCTACTGCCTGGCTGGACATAGAAGCTTTTCCCATTTTTTTCGCCATCATTTCAGCTATTTCTCCGTAGGTGATCACCTCTCCATAGGGTATTTTCTTTAAAATCTCCCATACCTGAAGGCGGAATTCGCTTCCCAGGGACAGAAGAGGAATCCTATTGATCTGCGGTTTTTTTCCGGCGAAATAGTCTTTAAGCCATTCCCGGACGTTTAAAAATATGGGCAGATCATCCTTTTTTTTGGCTTCTCCAAGAAATTCCCCTCCGAAATACTTCTGGCCTTTGATCCAAAGGCCTGAAAGCTTTTCTCCATCGCTTGCCAGAGTAAGGATTCCCACAGGAGAATCACAGGTAGTAAAATAAAACATCTTTGTCACCTCTCTACTCTCTTTTTCCCAATTCCCAAAAAGCTACCGCGCTGGCCGCAGCCACATTCAGGGAATCCACTCCGTGGGACATGGGTATCTGAACGGTATAGTCGCAGCGGGCGATGGTACTTTTTGCCAATCCCTCGCCTTCTGTTCCCAATACAATGGCAAGCTTTTCTTCTTTTTCCACTTCAGGATCTCCAATAGAAACCGACTCAGGAGTCAGGGCCATGGCAGCTGTCTTAAAACCCCATTCCCGCAGTTTTTTCATACAGGATTCCGGCCACTGATCCTCTTCTAAAATCGTCCATGGAATCTGAAAGACTGTCCCCATGCTCACCCGGACAGCTCTTCGGTATAAAGGATTGCTGCTGGCTGCTGTCAGCAGGATCCCATCCATGCCCAGTCCCGCGGCTGAACGAAAGATGGCTCCTACATTGGTAGGATTTACCACATCCTCCAAAACTACGATTCTTCTGGCTCCAGCACAGACTGTATCCAAAGAGAGCAGCTTTTTCCTTCTCATGACACACAGCATTCCGCGGGTAAGCATAAAACCGGTGAGCTGTGTCAGTACGTCAAATTCTGCCGTAAATACGGGAATATCTTTACAGCGGGCAAGGATTTCCCTCCCTTCCCCTTTTATATGCTTTTTTTCCATTAATATGGAAACCGGTAAATATCCCGCATCAAGAGCCCGCTGGATCACCTTAGGACTTTCCGCAATAAACAGCCCCTTTTCCGGCTCATGGCGATTCAGCAGCTGTCCTTCCGTAAGTCTGGCATACACATCCAGCTCCGGCGCATGAAAATCTGTTATTTCAATAATATCCGCCATTATGTATTCTCCCTGTAAAATGCAGCTTATAAAAATATCTCATTTTCTCTTCGCTGATCTTTTTCCTTCTTCTGCCTTAAATTCTATTCTTCTATTGTAATGGGAAAATGGAAATGGCGCAAGCCTCTCTCTTCATTGTCAAAAGCGTTTTGTTTTAATCAAAATCGTTTTATTGATTTCATTTCACCTATATAGTATAGTAAAAAAGGAATTTATTACATAGGAGGATGCCTTAAATGGAATACAGATATGAAAAGCTTTTGGAAAAATTAAAACAATGGCAAGAAGACGAGCTTTTGTTTAAAGAGTATTACGATATGGAAAAAACGCAGGAGAATATCCATGCATTCTACGAAAAGCATAGAGCCGACTCCTATAACACTTCCATTGTCATGCATCCGGATATTCTGCCTTCTGATCACGAAGAAAGCCGTTTTCTCCTTGATTCCCAAAATGTGGCCTTAGTAAAGCATCCCAGATATTGTCCCTTCTGGTACCATAAGCATGCGTACTTTGAAATGATCTATGTAATCTATGGAAAATGCAACCAAAAATATCCAGACGGACAGGAAGCGAAGCTGACAGCCGGCGACATCTGTCTTTTATCCCCAAAGGTCACTCACGGAATCGCAGTATTTGACGACAGTCTTGTCATTAATATTTTGATCCGATACAGTACCTTTTTGGATATTTTTATGAATACGATCCGTGACAAATCCCAAATCAGCCTGTTTTTCATGGAAAATATTTTTTCCGTTAAAAAAACGCCCTATCTGATCTTCCACACAAAAGGGGATGAGCTGATACGAAATTATCTTTTTGATATGTATTTAGAACAATTACAGGAAGATGAATTTTCGGACCGGATCATCTGCAGTTTATTGACTATTTTTTTTACCCAGCTTACCAGGCGGCATAAAAATGATATAGAAGTTCCCTATTCCGGAAGAGCCAAAGGAGAGTATGATGACCTGCTCTTGACCTATATGCTGAACCACTATTCCACAGTTACTTTAAGTGAATTAAGCGAAAAATTTCATTATTCTGTCCCCTATTGTTCCAAGCTGATCAAGGAAATCTCAGGCCATACTTTTTCCGAGCTTTTAACATCCATACGTCTTCAGCACGGAGAAAGTTTTCTGCTCTCCACTCAGCTTAGTGTGGCGGAAATAAGCGACCGTCTGGGCTATAAAAATCCGGAAACCTTTATCCGGGTATTTCAGCGCTATCACCACATGTCGCCCAGCCAATACAGACGCCAGAATGACCTGTAAGCGCATTTGGCCGGACCAAAAAAGCTGTAAGCCCAGCCGCCTAGGCATTGAAATGCCTTTCTTATAACAAATACACAGCTTTTTGAGCATTACAGCTTTTTGTCTCTTATCTTATTTTATAGAAAGTCCGAATTTATAGGCGCCTTCCAGATGTTTTTCGTCCATTGTCCGCTTGGGCGCTTCTCCTCCGGCACAGCCCCCGGCCAAATACATGCCCCGGTCCGTCCACTTCAAAGCGTCTGCCAATACCCGATAGTAATGTACTGCCTGTCGGAAAGTCTCCTCTCCCTCGTCCCCTGCAGTCATTAATAGAGCCGTTTCCTTATGGGGGTATCTGTCCTTTTCGCTGAGGGCATAAAAACGATCCACAAAGGATTTCAGCCTTCCGCTGATCGTCCAAAAATAAAGAGGGGACGCCAGCACCACCATATCGCTTTCTTCAAGGAGAGGATACAGCTCCTGCATATCATCTTTAACCGCACATCCTTTATTGCCCTTCTGACAGGCGCCGCAGCCTCTGCAGCCTTCTATCCTTTTTTCTCCAAGAAATATGTAATCTGTCTGATGGCCTGCTTCTTTCGCTCCTTTTTCAAAGGCCTGGGCCAGCTTTGCCGTATTTCCAGATTTTACGCCGCTGCCCACAACTACTAAAATATGCATTTTTTCCCCTTTCTGACGCAATGTACTCACGGAGTACGTTGGCTGCGTCAATAATGGTAGATTTGAAAGTTTACTTCCGAACTTTCCTCCTTCATTCCGAAGTATTTTACAGGGATTCTCTCATCTTGGCAAATTCCTGCATAATAGAAGGAACGTCTATGCTCTGAGGACAATGGCTTGTACAGGAACCGCAGCCGATGCAATCCTCCGGACGTTTTCCTTCCGGAAGAGCATTTGCGAAGCTTGCTCTCCACACCTCGCCCATTTTAATATCATTATAGAGAGCCAGGATCTTAGGTATATCCAGTCCCTGAGGACATTCCGGACAGCAATAGCGACAGGCTGTACAAGGCACAGCAACTGTAGGACGGAAAATTTCCGCCGCCTTTTTCAACAATGCATCTTCCTCATCTGAAAGTTCTCCTTTCTCTGAGAAGGTGCGGACGTTATCCTGGATCTGTTCCATATTGGACATACCACTTAACACTACCTGAACCTGAGGACGGCTCATAACCCACCGCAGCGCCCAGGAGGAAATGGATGCGTCCGGCTCTGCATCTTTTAAAACCTTTTCCGCTTCCGGTGTAAGGGATGCCAGGCGTCCCCCTCTCACCGGCTCCATAACCATAATAGGAATTCCTGCTTCTTCCAGGATTTCATATAACACTCTAGCTTCCCCGTAATACCAGTCAAAATAATTAAGCTGGATCTGTACGAAATCCCACTGGTAAGCCTTTAAAAGCCTGCGCAGATTATCTGGGGAGCCATGGAAAGAAAAGCCCAGATTACGGATCTTTCCTTCTTTTTTCTTTTCATCAAAATAAGCGATGGCTCCGCTGTTAAAAAATTCCTCGATCCATGGATCCTGGATCCCATGCATAAGATAAAAATCAATATATTCCATCTGCAGCCGGTCAAGCTGCTCCTGGAACTGCTTCGCGCAATCCGGCTGAGCCTGAAGATTAAATTTATCGGCTACATAAAAGCTTTCTCTCGGGTACTCTTTTAATGCCTTTCCCAAAAACTCCTCTGATTTTTGATTATGATAGATATAGGCAGTGTCATAATAATTGATACCGTTTTTGTAGGCATAGTCGATGATCTCCTTCGCCTTGTCATAATCAATATTTCCCTGATCCTCTCCCACTACAGGAAGACGCATGGCTCCCATTCCCAGCCGGGAAAGGCTGATGTTATCTTTAAAGTTTTTGTACTGCATATTGCTACCTCCATAATATATATCTGTTTTTTATCTATCCGTCCAGAAATTTTCTATACTTCTCCATATGCTCTGGATGTTTTTATTATATCTGATTTTAATAATAATACTATGACTGGATTTATCAATTTTATTGATTTTATATATTCTTTCCAGGGATCACCTGAGTTCACCAATCCCTGTAATGCCCCAGTCTTCTCCCAGCATACGGATTCCGTCCAGAATTTCCTCACGGGAATAATCATGGTCATCCAGAAAATCATCATCGAAATCATTCAAATACAAGTAAAAACTAAGAGCCAGCTCCAGATAGGTTTTATCTTCCTCCTTCATTTCCTGAGAAAGCAGGTTTTCCGCCCTGTTGATATCTCCCGCCTCGGCCATGGAGATCATCTTTTCGTAAAGCTCTTTGCTTTCTTCCTCAGCCTCCTCTAATTCTTCGAAATCCACCCTATCCTTTCCCAGCAAAAGAGTGGATATCAGCCGTGAAATATCCTGTATGCTCCTAAGCAAATAATCCTCTGATACTGCCATCTTGTCCTCCTTTTCCCGCCTCAGGCGCTGTGTCTTTTTTATAATATTGCTTTTTCTTCCTTAAGGATCTCTTTTCCCTCTGCCAGCCGCTCATAAAACTGCGGATAAAAATCTCTTTCCTGATCATAAGGAAGCATATAAAATTTTTTTACCACGTAAAGATTCAAGTCGCGGATCTTGTCCGTGTCCTCTGTCTGATATAAAACTTCCTGCACATCCTTTAAAAAATAATGCCAGTCTCTGACAAATGCCTCATATCTTTTTACATCCGGCGTGTCTATCCATTTCTTTACTTTTATCT
>DWYZ01000300.1 GCA_019118425.1 Candidatus Blautia faecavium
GTAGGTGAGTTTTTAGGAGAAATGGCCAGAGAGGCATTCTCTCCTTACGGCGCTTTTACGGTAGGCGAGGTGTTCAACGAAAAGCAGGAAGAGATTAAAGATTTCATAGGAGAAAACGGGTATTTTTCTTCTATGTTTGATTTTGGAGGAACGGTTTTCGGAAAGAGCGACAAGGGATGGTATGACAGCAAGACGCATCTGACGCCGGATGAATATAAATCCTGTATCTTTTCCGCTCAGGAAAGAATAGGGGATATCGGCATGATCTCCAATATCATTGAAAATCACGATGAGCCCAGAGGAGTAAGCCATTACATCCTTCCTAAGGATCTGTGCGAGGCATCGAAAAAGCTTTTAGGCGGTGTGTGCTTTATGCTCCGGGGACTTCCCTTTATTTACCAGGGACAGGAGATCGGTATGGAGAATACGGTGTTTTCTTCTATAGAAGATGTGGATGATGTGAATACGCTGGATGAATATCAGGTGGCTTTAAAGGCTGGACTTTCACCAGCGGAGGCTCTTAAGACAGTGAGCATCTTCTCCAGAGATAATGCCCGCACGCCTATGCAGTGGAACAGTGAAGAGAACGGCGGCTTTACGAAGGGCAGGCCATGGATCAAGGTAAACCCGAATTACCAAAGGATCAATGTAAAAGCCCAGGAGGAGGACGAAAACTCTGTTCTTTCCTTCTATAAAAAACTGATTTCCTTGAGAAAAAATCCGGAATATAAAGAAACGATAGTTTACGGCACTTTCGTACCTTTTATGGAGAAGGAGAAAAATCTGATCGGATTTTTAAGAAAAGGAGAGAAGACGCTTCTGATCCTGGGCAATCTCCAGAAGGATCCGAGAAAGGTGAAAACCGGAGGCAGGATAGAAAAGGTTCTTTTAAATAATCTTCAGACCTTGCAGGCGGAAGAAGAGGCCGTCTGCCTGGAAGGGTATCAGTTTATCATAGCGGAGATAAAATAAGCGTTCCTTTCCGACAAGGGTCGGGAAATACGCTTATGCGGGATTTATAACAGAAAAAGGCGGATGAGAGAAAAGATTCTCTCAGCCGCCTTTTTTATAGGAGCTGTTTCTGCTTGCGTTAATTAAATACTGGACGGCAGTATGGTTTTTGATTGAACCTTTCGAAATCCTCTGGATATTTAGTTAAATTCCTGTTAAAATTAGATAAGCTGTGCGTTAGAAGGACCTCCGGGAAAAGACAGAACCTCCTGGAGAGTTTCTAAGAGAGCAAGTAAAAACAGAAAGGATAACAGAATGCTAAAGATCAAAAGCTATGTTAAGGTGAAAAGCGTTGCCGAAGCCTATGAGCTGAATCAAAAAAAGACGGCGTGTGTCCTTGGTGGAATGGTATGGCTTAAAATGGGAAACCGTAATGTCTCTACGGCAATCGACCTTTCCGGACTGGGTCTGGATACGGTTCGGGAAACAGAAGAAGAATTTGTGATCGGGTGCATGACCTCCCTTCATGACCTGGAGATCCATGAAGGACTCTCGGCATATACGAGGGGCGCTTTAAAAGAAAGCCTTTGTCACATTGTGGGGGTGCAGTTCCGTAACTGTGCGACTGTAGGAGGGAGTATCTTCGGGAGATATGGATTTTCAGATGTGCTGACCATGTTTCTTGCACTGGACTCTTATGTGGAGCTGTATCATGCCGGAAGGGTACCCATGTTCCAGTTTGTAAATATGCCTAAGGACAGGGATGTCCTGGTAAATATCATTGTAAAGAAAACGCCTTTGTCCTGTGTTTATCTCAGTCAGAGAAATACGAAGACAGATTTTCCTGTGCTTACCTGCGCGGCGTCTCTCCTTGAGGGAAAGGCAAGGACTGTGATCGGAGCCAGGCCGGGCCGGGCGGTGATACTCACGGACGAAAACGGCATTCTGAAAGACTTTAAAGAAATGACGAAAAAACAGAGACAGGCGGCTGTACCTGCTTTTTCGGATTATGCGGCAGAACATGTCACTGTAGGAGGAAACATGAGGGGATCAGCCCAGTACAGAAAGCTTCTTACTAAGGTCCTTACAAGAAGAGCCTGGGAAGCACTGGGAGACAGAAAGCCTGAAAGTAAACTTCAATCTGCCGTTATTGAGACAGGAGGCGGCAGGAATGAAGATTAGTTTTTGGCTGAACGGAGCGTATATGCAGGAAGAGGTGGAACCGGATAAGATCCTGCTGGATTTTCTCAGGGAAAAAGGCTGCTATAGTGTGAAATGTGCCTGTGAAACAGCCAACTGCGGGCTCTGCACAGTGCTCATGGACGGTCGTCCTGTGCTTTCCTGCTGTATGCTGGCGGCAAGAGCGGAGGGAAAGCGGATCGTAACCCTGGAGGGAATGCAGAAGGAGGCAGAGGAATTCGGAAGCTTTCTGGCGGACGAAGGGGGAGACCAGTGCGGATTCTGCAATCCCGGATTTATTATGAATGTACTTGCCATGGAAAAAGAGCTTTCCGATCCTACGCAGGAGGAAATCAAGGAATATCTCGCAGGCAACCTCTGCCGGTGCACCGGCTTTATGAGCCAGACGAGAAGCATCCAGAAATATCTGGAATATAAAAAAATGCGGCAGGAGGGAGAAGATAAGGGATGAGCTATGTAAATAAACCAGTACGGAAAACCGACGCCATGGCGCTGGTCACAGGAAAGCCTGTATACACAGATGATATAGCGCCCAGGGACTGTCTCATAGTAAAGGTGTTAAGAAGCCCTCATGCCAACGCGTGGATTGAAGATATCAAGACAGGAACCGCCTCGCAGACAGCGGGGATCGCCTGTGTGCTTACCTATAAGGATGTGCCACAGAAACGTTTTACCCTGGCAGGCCAGACGGCTCCGGAGATGAGCCCCCATGACCGGCTGATCCTTGACCGGCATCTCCGCTTCGTGGGAGACGCTGTGGCCATTGTGGCAGGCGAAAGCGAAAAGGCAGTAGAAAAAGCTATGAAAAGGATCAAGGTGACGTATCGTGTGGAAAAACCGATCCTTGATTTCCATGAGGCAAAGGATAATGAGATTTTGGTTCATCCAGAGGAGAACTGGAATCCCCTTGTGTTTGCAGGCGGGGATAATAAGAGAAATCTCTGCGCCTCCCATGCGGAGGAGACAGGAGATGTGGAGCAGGTCCTTTCCGTCTGCAAATATACAGTGGATCACACATACCGCACGAAAGCGAACCAGCAGACCATGATGGAGACCTTCCGAAATTACTGCTATATGGATGCTTACGGTCGGCTGGTGGTGGTCTCTTCCACTCAGATTCCTTTCCATGTAAAGAGGATCCTCTCCAATGCGCTGGATATTCCCGCGTCTAAGATAAGGGTCATTAAGCCAAGGATAGGAGGCGGTTTCGGGGCGAAACAGACCTCCGTTACAGATATTTATCCAGCTATTGTCACCTTAAAAACAGGACGGCCCTCTAAGATCGTATATTCCAGATATGAGTCTCAGATATGTTCTTCTCCCCGGCATGAGATGGAGATACGGGTGCGCGCGGGAGCGGATGAAAAAGGGATCGTGAAGGTCATTGACCTTTACACTCTATCCAATACAGGAGCCTATGGAGAGCATGGCCCTACCACAGTGGGACTGAGCGGACATAAATCTATTGCCTTGTACCGCCATCTGGAGGCATACCGTTTTTCTTATGACGTAGTGTATACAAATGTGCAGTCCGCGGGAGCCTACCGGGGATATGGAGCTACCCAGGGGATTTATGCGGTGGAGTCCGCAATAGACGAGCTTGCGGTAAAAATGAACATGGATCCGGTAAAGGTGCGGGAACTGAATATGCCGGTGGAGGGAGGCCCTCTTCCCGCTTACGGTGACTGTAAGACAGCGCCGAGCTGTGCCATGGATGCCTGTATGGAACGCGCCAAGGAGATGATGCGCTGGGACGAAAAATATCCATGTCGGGATATGGGAAACGGAAAAGTGCGTGGAGTAGGCGTTGCCATGGCCATGCAGGGATCTTCCATCGCCGGTGTGGATGTGGGAGGAGCGGAATTAAAGCTGAATGAAGACGGCTCCTATACCCTTGGCCTTGGCTGTACGGATATGGGAACAGGCTGCGATACCATCCTTGCCCAGATGGCTGCGGACTGTCTGATGACTTCTATGGATAATATCGTGGTCTTCGGGGTGGATACGGATATTTCTCCTTATGATTCCGGCTCTTATGCATCGGCAACTACCTATACCACTGGTACGGCTGTACTCCATGCCTGCCAGGCTATGAAAGAAAAGATCATAAAGGTGGGAGCGGAGATGCTGGATACAGACCCTTCCCAGGCGGAATTCGACGGGCAGTATGTACGGACAGGAGAAAAACTGGTTTCTCTTAAGGAAATCGGTCAGAAAGGCACCTTCTTTAATAACCGGGAGCTGCAGGTGACCAGAGAGTATTCCTCTCCTATTTCTCCGCCGCCTTTTATGGTTGGAATGGCAGAAGTAGAAGTTGACAAAGAGACGGGAAGTGTGGAAGTGGTAGATTACGTAGCTGTGGTGGACTGCGGCACTCCTATTAACCCAAATCTTGCGAGAGTGCAGACAGAAGGCGGGATTGCCCAGGGAATCGGCATGGCCCTGTACGAAGACATTCAGTACAACGAAAAAGGAATTCTCAGAAACAATTCTTTTATGCAGTATAAGATACCCACGAGACAGGATTTCGGGCAGATCCGTGTAGATTTCCGGTGCAGCTACGAAAAGAGCGGTCCTTTCGGAGCGAAATCCATAGGAGAGCTGGTGATCGACACTCCCTGTCCGGCCATTGCCAATGCGGTTTATAACGCCACGGGAATAAGAGTGCGGGAGCTGCCCATCACTGCAGAAAAGATCGCTTTGGGAATTCTGGAAAAAGAATTGGAGAATTGATATGGGAATGGCAGTAAAAGGAGTATTGGCATTTTTATGGCTGGTTTTAGTGCCTGCCGGTGTGGGGGGATGTTTCACTAGAAAAAAAACGGACTATACTTTGGGAGAAAGCTTTTTAATGGGATATGTTCTTTTGTTCGCCATGTCAGAAGTGCTGATTCTTCCCTTGCTTTTTGCCGGCGCGGCTTTGCATGTGCTGACGGCGGCTTATGGAATCCTTTCCGGCGCTGCGGCAGTATGGGGCGGCATCTGTCTGTTTAAAGAGCGTACCAGGATAGTCAGCGGGGCAGGAAAGGGAATAAAAAAGGCGTCTCCTTATCTGTGGGCGGCGGTTCTGCTTATTGGGATCCAGGTTTATGTGGCAGTCCGGTATGCCCATATGGATGCGGATGATTCTTTTTATGTGGGAGCGGCGTCCGCGGCTGTATACAGCGACACTATTTTTACGATAAATCCCTATACGGGAATGCCCTACCCCTCTATTCCCAGCCGATATGTCCTTTCTCCTTTTCCGGTTTTTCTGGCTGTCGTCAGTCAGCTTTGCGGCGGGCTGCATCCGGCCATCACAGCCCACACGGTTTTTCCGGCAGTATTTTTTCCTTTCATCTATCTGGTCTATCATCAGTTTGGGAAAAAATGGTTTAAAGAGGAGAAGAATGCCCAGGGGATCTTTTTAGTTTTCGCGGCGCTGCTTTGTTGGTTTTCAGCGTATTCTATCTACAATGCCGGGAATTTCCAGATGGTTCGTATCTGGCAGGGAAAGGCGCTTTTAGCGGCAGGCTTTCTGCCACTATTGGCGTATCTGTGCCTTGGCATCCTGATGGAGGAAAAGCCGGAATATCCGTGGCCTGTGCTCTGCCTGGCAAACCTGGCATGCAGCCTTTTATCTTCTATGGGAGTGATCCTTGCGCCGCTTGTGACGGGGTGCTTTTTGATTTTAAGCCTGATCCGCTTTCGGGACGGAAAAAGGCTGTGCAGAGGGATCGTCTGCTGTGTTCCTTCCATTATTCTGGGACTGGCGTATCTGTTGATTAAATAACTGAGAGATGAGGATTGACATGAAAGAGACAATGGAATTGGTCCTTTCCGCCTGGGTTTCTTACTGGGGAGAGGGATTTTATCAATATTTACTGCTGGCCGCTGTCTTGTATCTCCTGATCTGGCGGCGGAAAAAACAAAGCACGCGTACAATGGTGCCATATCTTCTGACTGCTTTAGTGATTTTTGCACTCCCTCTCACTGCGGGGATTATTTACCGGTGTATTGGAAAAAGCGTATATTGGAGGGTGCTCTGGATACTTCCTACGGCTCTGGTGATCGCCCTGGCAGGGACGGAGCTGATAAAGGAGCGAAAATCCAGGGCCGTGCAGTTTTGTTTGGTTGTCCTTTTTGCCGCGGCGATTGGCATAAGCGGAAAAAGCGTATGGCAGGCAGGAAACTACCAGGAGGTAAATAACAACCAGAAAGTTCCCGATGAGGTCGCCCAGATTTGTGAGATTGTGCGAGAGGATGCGGGAGACAAGGAAGTACGTTTCGCTTCCGATGACTTTGTAGCTTCTTACGCCAGAGTTTATGATCCTTCTTTTCTTATGCCTTACGGAAGGGCAGGCCGGGGAGCAAGGATGGAAAAATCCATTATGCTGTATCAGGAAATGATCTCTCCATCCCCTGATTATAAAAAAATCGGAAAACTTGCCAGAGCAAGGAGGTGCAATTATATAGCTGTTCAGATCACGGAGGAATCCCAGAAGGAAATTTTAGCTTACTGCGGGTACCAGGAAGTGGGAATGGCAGGCCGGTACGGAGTATTCCGGTTCGAAAAACCGGATGGAGCATAAATATTGTCTGCAATTGTGGAAAAAGACTTGCTATTTTAGGCTAAAACTGCTACAGTAATACCAACAATTTAACACAGAAGCAAAGAATGATAGAGGTGCGGGATTCATAAGTACGAAGGAACAGATACGGCCTGGCAGCCGTTCCGGGGAAAGGGGAGACCGCCGAAGGAGCCTTTTAGCCAGAGAAGGGCGGCCTGGGACGTTGTATAAGATACAGCGTACTGTCACGTATGTGGAGAGCTATCTGATGTAAAGACACCATGAACGTATTCGCCACAAAAGGATCTGTCGTTCATGGTGTTTTTGTGTCAAAAAAACATAAGAGGGAGGAAAGAAGAGTGAAAGCGAAAAAATATCTAAGAAGGATCGCATGGTTTTTGACCTTTGCGGGAATTATGCTCCTTCTTTGTCCGAATGTTGTGATGGCGGCAGAAGAGGAAGCAGCGCAGCCGGCTGTGTACGCTACCTTTTGGGCTCTGGTGCCTCCGATTGTGGCCATTGTGCTGGCTTTGATCACAAAAGAGGTGTACAGTTCATTGTTTATCGGGATTCTGGTGGGAGCGCTGTTTTATTCAGGTTTCAGCTTCGAAGGAACAGTTACCCATATTTTCCAGGGAGGGATCATCCAGGTGCTCTCTGATAGTTCCAATGTGGGTATCATTGTGTTCCTTGTGATCCTGGGAACTATGGTGAGTATGATGAACCGGGCCGGAGGCTCCGCTGCCTTTGGAAGGTGGGCTGGAAAAAGCATAAAGTCCAGGGTGGGAGCGGAGATCGCCACCATCATTCTGGGATGTCTGATCTTTATTGACGATTATTTCAACTGTCTGACTGTGGGAAGCGTGATGCGCCCTATCACAGACCGGCATAATGTTTCCAGGGCGAAGCTGTCCTATCTGATCGATGCCACGGCGGCGCCAGTGTGCATTATCGCTCCTATTTCATCCTGGGCGGCCGCGGTGAGCGGTTTCGTGGAAGGAGAAGACGGACTGTCCATTTTTATCCGCGCCATACCGTATAATTTTTATGCACTGTTTACGATTTTTATGATGTTTGCCATGGTGCTTCTGCGAACAGAATTCGGAGGCATGCGGGTGCATGAAAGAAACGCTTTAAAGGGAGATATCTATACCACAGAAAACCGTCCTTATGCTAATGCGGAAGAAGAGGCAAGGGAAAATCCCAGAGGGAAGGTGATCGATCTTTTGATTCCGATCCTCTGCCTGGTGATAAGCTGCATTATCGGAATGATCTATACAGGCGGATTTTTCGATGGAGTGGATTTTGTCACTGCTTTTTCCCAGAGCGATGCTTCGGTGGGACTGGTGTTCGGCAGCTTTTTCGGTCTGCTGATCACGATTGCACTTTATATGATCCGCCGTGTGCTCAGCTTTAAGGATTGTATGGCTTGTATTCCCGAAGGCTTTAAGGCCATGGTGCCGGCGATCCTGATCCTGACCTTTGCCTGGTCGTTAAAGGCGATGACGGACAGCCTGGGAGCAGCGGAATTTGTGGGAGCACTTACGAAGTCTTCGGCAGAAGCCTTTATGAACCTCCTTCCTGCGATCATTTTCCTTGTGGGATGCGGGCTTTCCTTTGCCACGGGTACATCCTGGGGAACCTTTGGTATCCTGATACCTATCGTGGTGGAAGTGTTTTCAAATTCCGATCCTAAACTGATGATCATTTCTATCTCTGCTTGTATGGCAGGGGCTGTGTGCGGGGATCATTGTTCTCCTATTTCTGATACTACCATCATGGCATCTGCGGGAGCCCAATGCGACCATGTGGTCCACGTGTCCACCCAGCTGCCTTATGCGATGGTGGCTGCGGCAGTGTCCTTTGTGACTTATATCATCGCGGGCTTTGTACAGACTGCCTGGATCGCTCTTCCGGCAGGACTTCTTTTAATGCTTCTTGTCATCCTTGTTTTCAGAAAAATATTCGGGAAACTGGAAGGGTAAGAGGAAGGCTCTTGATGAAAAATAAAAAAACACAAGACCGGATTTATTGGATCCGGCCTTGTGTTTTTTATTGAAGAAAAAATATCTTATAAAAGAAAAATATACAAAAAAATAAAAATGTAAATGGATTCTTCAAAGAAATTCTGTTACACTATAACTTTAGGGAAAAAATGAGAAAAAGAAGAGCGGTAATATATCGCGAAAGAGAAACTTAGAGGTGGTAAGATTGCTGAATACACAAAAGACACACACGCTGCTGGTGGGAATCGATATCGGGAGCACGACAACAAAGATCGCAGCCGTGGATCCAAAGACCAAGGAGATGGTATACTCCGCATATAAAAGGCACAGGGCGGCACAGGTAAAGACAGCAAGGGATATGCTTGAGGAATTGTCTAAAAGCTTTCCGGATGAAAAATTAAAGCTCTGTCTGACCGGTTCCGGCGCTAAACCCCTGGCGGAGAGACTGGGAGTTGCCTTTATCCAGGAGGTGGTCGCCAACTCTGTAGCCCTTCGGAAAAATTATCAAAAAGTAGGTACTGCCATTGAGCTTGGAGGGCAGGATGCGAAGATTATTTTCTTTGAACAGGACCGTCATACAGGTGAGCTGAAAGTGTATGACATGCGTATGAACGGAAGCTGCGCAGGAGGAACAGGAGCTTTTGTCGATGAGGTGGCAACGATTTTAAAGGTCCCGGCAGAGGATTTCGATGCCCTTGCCAGAAAAGGAAAATGCGTGTATGACATATCCGGAAGATGCGGTGTGTATGCTAAAACAGATATCCAGCCATTGCTGAACCAGGGAGTATCCAGAGAAGATCTGGCTTTGTCCGCTTTTCACGCAATCGCGAAACAGACTATCGGAGGGCTGGCACAGGGACTGGATATCCGTAAACCAGTGGCCTTTGAAGGCGGACCGCTTACCTTTAATCCTACGCTGATCCGGGTTTTTCAGGAAAGATTGAAATTGTCGGAAGAAGAAACCCTGATCCCTGACCGTCCGGAGATGATGATCGCTTATGGGGCAGCTTTATCTCTGCTGAACGGGAGCGGGGATAAAGCAAGAGAATGCTCCTATGACGAGCTCCTTGCCCAGCTTTTAGAGATACAGACAGAGAAAAAGAAAAGCTCTGCCAAAGGAAAAAAGAAATTTTTTGAGACAAGAGAAGCGCAGGAGGAATTTTTAAAGCGGCATGCCCTTCCCGCAGACGCTCGACAGGATGTAAAGTCAGGAATGGTGACAAGAGCCTATCTGGGCATCGATTCCGGCAGCACTACTACAAAAATGGTATTGCTGGGAGAGGACGAAACTATTTTGGACTCTTTTTACGGACCGAATGAAGGACGTCCCCTGGATGTGGCGAAAAAGGCTCTTCTTGACATCCGGGACAGATATAAAAAAGCAGGAGGAGAACTGGAAATCATTGCCGCCGGGACCACTGGCTACGGGGAGCTTATGTTCGCCAAGGCTTTTGAGACGGAATGCCATGTGGTGGAAACGGTTGCCCATGCCAGGGCTGCGTCGAAATATGTTAAGGATGTAAGCTTTATCCTTGACATCGGCGGACAGGATATGAAAGCTATCTGGCTGGATCATGGGATCATCACCAACATTCTTGTAAATGAGGCCTGCTCCTCCGGCTGTGGTTCCTTTCTTGCAAATTTCGCTTCCTCTTTGGATATTCCGGTGAAGGATATCGCCAAGGCTGCCTTTGCCTCAGAGCATCCGGCGGATCTGGGAAGCCGGTGTACAGTGTTTATGAACAGCAGCGTCATCACAGAGCAGAGAAACGGAAAGTCGCCGGAGGACATTATGGCGGGGCTTTGCCGCTCCATCATCGAAAACGTATTTACCAAGGTTATCCGTATATCCAGCATGGACAGCCTGGGGGATAAGATCGTGGTACAGGGAGGAACCTTTCAGAATGACGCTGTGCTGCGGGCTATGGAGCAGTACACCGGCCATGAGGTGACAAGAGCGCCTTACCCGGGACTGATGGGAGCCATTGGGGCGGCCCTTGTGACAAAGGAGCGTTTCGAAAAGAATGGGATGGAGAAAACTTTTATCGGCCTGGATGCGGTAGAAAAATTTTCTTATACCCAGACCGCAAATTATCCCTGCAATTACTGTGCGAACCACTGCAAGCGGACAATTGTTACCTTTTCCAATGGAAAACAGTGGATTACCAACAATCGCTGCGAAAGGGGAGGAGCCCAGGATGAAGTGCGGCAGAAACCTGCCCCTAACCTGTTTCAACTAAGAGAACAACTGGTATTTAAAGATTATGATTATACTCTGGTGGATAAAGAAAAAGAAACGGTCATAGGGCTTCCAAGAGTGCTTTCTTACTGGGAAAATATGCCTTTCTGGAAGACCTTCTGGAAAGCCCTGGGTTATCAGGTAAAGCTGTCTAATAGCAGTACCAGGAAGATCTATGAGAGTGGTCTTTCCGCTGTAACATCAGATACAGTCTGCTTTCCGGCTAAGCTGGTACACGGGCATCTGCGAAACCTGGCCAAGAAAAAGGTGGACCGGATTTTTATGCCTTCTGTCACCACCGTACCTTCTGAAAATACAGAAAAGACAAGCCAGTCTATGTGTGCAGTGGTAAAAGGCTATCCCATTGTGATCCGAAACTCAGATAATCCGGAAAGAAAGTTTGACATTCCTTTTGACGCGCCGTTGTTTCATTGGTATACGGATGCGGACAGAGACAAGCAGCTTACGAAATATATGCAGGAGACTTTCGGGATTTCCAGAGAAAAGACGCTTGCCGCTATAGAACAGGGCGAGGCTGCCCAGAAAGAGTTTCAGGAAAGGCTCACCCAGGCGGGCAGGGAGATACTGGATGAGGTGGAGAAGAAGGGAACCTACGCGGTGGTTTTAGCTTCCCGTCCGTATCAGAATGATTCTCTGGTAAACCATGAACTTCCGGAGATGTTCGCCGGATATGGAATCCCGGTATTGACGGCAGATTCTCTTCCGGGAGTTAACGAAACAGATATCAGCAAAAGCAGGCTGGATATCGTAAACAATTATCATGCCCGTATGCTGTCCAGTGCGGTTCTGGCTGCGGAGAGCCCGTATCTGGAGTATGTGCAGATTTCAAGCTTCGGCTGCGGACATGACGCTTATCTCTCAGACGAGATCATAAGGATCATGAAGGAAATTTCCGGAAAGGTGCCGCTGGTTCTTAAATTGGATGAAAGTGATATCAAGGGGCCTCTGGGAATCCGTGTCCGTTCTTTTTTGGAGACTGTGTCCATGCGCCGGGAGAGAGAAAAAACTCTTGAGATAAAGGAATTACAAGATCCATACCCGGTTAAGTTTACAAAGGAGTCAGCAAAGGAAAAGCTAGTGTTGATCCCTAATACTTCCCATGCCTTCAGCCGCATTATGTCCGCGGCTTTTCATACGCAGGGCCTTCGCACAGAGTCTCTGGAATATGGACGGGAGGAGGCAATCCGGCTTGGAAAACAGTATGTACATAATGACATCTGCTTCCCTGCCCAGATCGTGATCGGAGAGATCCTGGCAGCTCTAAAAAGCGGAAAGTATGATGATAAAGAGGTAGCTGTGGGCATGGGAAAATACATAGGTGACTGCAGGCTTACTCATTACAGTGCTCTTCTTAGAAAAGCACTGGATGACGCTGGGTATGCCCAGGTTCCCATTCTTACCAATGATGATGTGGACTCCCATAACCTGCATCCGGGCTTTAAGATGAATATGCTTACTGCGGTGCGAATCGCTTTCGGTATGCCCATGATCGATGCATTGGAAGAGCTTTTGCGGAAGATCAGACCCTATGAGCTGGAAGAAGGGGCTGCGGAGCGTGCCTTTGATAAAGCTCTGGACGAGGTGGTAAAAGGACTGGAAGAAAGCGGAATCTCAGGAGCCAGAAAAGGATTCAAGCGTGCCATTGACATTATGAAGGAGATACCTTACGACCGTTCTCATCCTAAGCCTCAGGTGCTGATCGTAGGAGAATATCTGCTGAATTTTCATCCGGGAGCCAATAATGACATTGAAAAATATCTGGAAAAAAACGGGTTCGAGATCATTGAGGCGCGCATGACGGATGTAATCCGGAAAACCTATTTTTATCAGGATTCCCAGATCCGGGAATACCATTTGAAAAAACCGGTGAATCAGAAGATATGGTATCATACGGCCAATAATGTCTTTAACCTTGCGCACAGCATGGTGGATAAGATTGCTGCTTCCCATCCATTATATGAGCGGGCCTGCAGGATGCAGGAATTGGTGCATGACAGCGACCCGGTGATTCATCATACTTTTGACGCCGGCGAAGGGGTTCTTATTTCCGGCGAGATCCTCCATCATGCAAAAAAAGGATGCCGGATTTTCGTGATCCTTCAGCCTTTCGGCTGTCTTCCTAACCACGTGGTGGGAAGAGGAATTTCGAAAAAGCTTAAGGAAATGTATCCGGATGTACAGATCCTTCCCCTGGACTATGACCCGGACACCAGCTTCGCAAACATAGAGAACCGTCTGCAGATGCTGAATAATTAACCGCGTACTTGCCGCGTGGCTGCGTGCCGGTAATAAAAAAACTCTTGACATGAAGAATGGGTTGTGTTAAAATTTCCAACAAATTTAATATGCTAAACCGTTGAAGCGGAGATAACGGCGATGATGCCTTTACAGAGAGTCCGGGAAGCTGAGAGCCGGGTGAGAAACAAGTCGTCAAATGGACCGCTGAGGGTGCAGTCAAATGCGCGGATTCCTGCGCAGAGTATTCTGCAACGTGAGGGCATACGTCAGTTGCCGGGGATATGATGGTATCCTGATAAGTGTGTGGTATTTACCATGAATGCGAGGTGGCACCGCGGATAAAGTGTATTTATTCGTCCTTGACAGAAAAGTGATTTCTGTCAGGGGCGTTTTTTTGTGCCTATGCAGTCTGACGGTCTGTTTGTCTAAGCGTAAGAAAGTCCCTGGTGGAAAGGCTTTATAGTAAAATTTATAGTAAAAGATAAATGAATTTGTCTTTTATTTAATTGCACAAAGAAAAGGAGGCTGAAGATTATGAAGATTTTGCCGGATATAGACAAGGTGAGAGAGATCGCTGCTTCAGGGAAATATAAGGTCCTTCCTGTAAGCTGTGAAATCCTGTCAGATATCTGTACGCCTATAGAGGCTATGAAGATACTGAAAAATGTATCCAGTCACTGTTATATGCTTGAGTCTGTCGCAGAAAAGGAAAAGTGGGGACGATATACCTTCCTTGGATTTGACCCGAAGCTGGAGGTTACCTGCACAGAGGGAAAAATGAAGGTGGGAAATCTAAAGCTGCAGACAGAAAAACCAGGAGAGGTGCTTCGTCAGATCCTTTCAGACTATAAAAGCCCGCGCTTTTCGTATTTACCCACCTTTACAGGAGGATTGGTGGGGTATTTTTCTTACGATTATCTTGCCTACAGCGAGCCGTCTGTAAAAAGAAAAGTGCAGGATGAGGAAAACTTTAAGGATGTAGATCTTATGCTTTTCGACAAGGTGATCGCCTTTGACAATTTCCGCCAGAAGATCATCCTGATGGTAAATATGACGCTGGAGGAGCCGGAGGCAGCATATAATAAAGCCGTTTTAGAGCTGAACCAGCTTTGTGATCTTTTAAGAAACGGGGAAAAGAAAAAAGAGCCGGGCGGACATCTTTTAGGAGAGGTGACGCCTTTGTTTGACAAGGCTGCCTACTGTGCCATGGTGGAGAAAGCAAAGCATTATATACGGGAAGGGGATATTTTTCAGATCGTCTTGTCCAATCGTTTGAGCGCGCCTTTTCAGGGAAGCCTTTTTAACACTTACCGCATCTTGCGGACCTTGAATCCTTCTCCCTATATGTTTTACTTTTCCGGCACAGATGTAGAGGTGGCGGGAGCTTCACCGGAAACCCTTGTAAAACTGGAGGACGGTGTGCTGCACACCTTCCCATTAGCCGGGACCAGACCAAGGGGCAAGACAGAAGAGGAGGACAAAAAGCTGGAAGAGGAACTTCTCGCAGATGAAAAAGAGCTCGCGGAGCACAATATGCTGGTGGACTTAGGAAGAAACGATCTGGGAAAGATCAGTAAATTCGGAACCGTCCAGGTAGAAAAATTCCATTCCATTGAACGCTATTCCCATGTGATGCATATCGGTTCTACGGTAAGGGGAGAGATCCGTGAGGAGTTTGACGCCCTGGACGCGGTGGGCGCGGTGCTTCCGGCAGGAACCCTCTCAGGCGCACCGAAGATACGCGCCTGCCAGCTGATCGGAGAGCTGGAGGACAATAAGAGAGGGATTTACGGGGGAGCTGTAGGGTATATTGATTTTACGGGAAATATGGATACCTGCATCGCCATCCGCATTGCCTATAAGAAAAACGGGAAGGTGTTTGTACGCAGCGGCGCGGGGATCGTGGCGGATTCCGTACCGGAAAAAGAATTTGAGGAGTGTATCAATAAAGCCAGGGCAGTGATAAACGCTTTAAAGTCCGCAGAGGAGGAAACGCTATGATCTTATTAATCGATAATTATGACAGCTTTTCCTATAATCTATATCAGCTTATAGGTGAGATCACTCCGGATATTCAGGTGATCCGGAACGATGAAATGACAGTGGAGGAGATCAAAGGACTGAACCCGGACTCCATCATTCTTTCTCCGGGACCGGGAAGGCCTGAGAATGCAGGTATAATCTGTCAGGCAGTAAAAGTCTTTGCACCTAAAATACCTATTCTTGGGGTTTGCCTGGGTCACCAGTCGATCTGCGAGGCCTTTGGAGGAAGGATCACATACGGGAAAAGTCTTATGCATGGCAAACAGTCCAAGACCACTCTTTCCACGGATTGTCCCATTTTTAAAGGCTGCCCGGAGGAAGTATTAGTGGCCCGTTATCATTCTCTGGCGGCGGATAAGGATAGCCTTCCCGGCTGCCTTAAAATTACGGCATTTGCAGATGACGGGGAGGTCATGGGAGTCACCCACAGGGAATACCCGGTTTATGGGCTTCAGTTTCATCCGGAATCCATTATGACGCCGGAAGGAAAAAAGATGCTGGAAAATTTTATAGCTATCGGCGGATAAATTTATGGTTACTGGTCACAAGCTGACCAGTAACGGGCAATTTTGTATTTATAGTATGCTTTGCGTAGATAAGCCCTTTGACTTATATCGGTCTGTAACCACGCAGCAAGTGCATGGTTCGGGTATGACATGTAATAATATATAAACTTTTAAATTTGCTATTATTGACGCAGTCAACGTATTCCGTGGATAAAGTGCGTCAGAAAGGAGAAATTATGATAAAAGAAGCAATCGTAAAAATTGTGAATAAGCAGGACCTTACTTACGAAGAAGCCTTCGCGGTAATGAACGAGATCATGAGTGGGGAAACCAGCCCTACACAGAACGCTGCTTTTCTTGCAGCCTTATCTACAAAGAGCGCAAGGGCGGAGACTACAGATGAGATTACCGGCTGTGCTGCCGCGATGAGGGCCCATGCCACTAAGGTGGAGACAAATATGGATGTATTCGAGATCGTGGGAACCGGCGGAGATAATGCCCACAGCTTTAATATTTCCACCACCTCTGCCCTTGTAGCCGCTGCAGGAGGGATGAAGGTGGCAAAACACGGAAACCGCGCGGCCTCTTCCCAGTGCGGAACAGCAGACTGCCTGGAGGCGCTGGGAGTGAACATTGAACAGAGCCCGAAAC
Organism: Candidatus Blautia faecavium; assembly: GCA_019118425.1. Taxonomy (GTDB): domain Bacteria; phylum Bacillota; class Clostridia; order Lachnospirales; family Lachnospiraceae; genus Blautia_A; species Blautia_A faecavium. Next base: position 16,406 of record DWYZ01000300.1, read on the forward strand.
GCTGTATCCAATTATTAAATGAGGCGGGCATGTGCTTTTTCTTTGCCCAGAAGTATCACACCTCTATGAAATACGTAGGCGCTATCCGGAAAGAACTGGGCTTTCGCACTGTGTTTAATATCTTAGGGCCTCTCACCAATCCGGGAAGCCCAAGCCTGCAGCTTTTAGGCGTATACGATGATTATCTTGTGGAACCTCTTGCCCAGGTGCTCATAAGCCTTGGGGTGAAACAGGGAATGGTGGTGTATGGCCTGGATAAGCTGGACGAGATTTCCATGAGTGCTCCCACCAGGATTTGTGAATTTAAGGACGGATGGTTTAAATCTTATACCATCCAGCCGGAGGATTTCGGTTTTGCCAGGTGCGAAAAATCGGATTTAAGAGGGGGTACGCCTGGGGAAAACGCAGAGATCACCAGAGCCATATTAAAAGGTGAAAAAGGACATAAAAGAAACGCGGTTCTTTTAAATGCCGGAGCTTCCCTTTACATCGGGGGAAAGACAAAGACTATGAAGGAAGGCGTTGCCCTGGCCGGCGATCTGATCGATTCCGGAAAGGCAGAAAAGGTATTGGAGAAATTGATCCAGATCAGCAACCTGCCAGAAAAAGCTTAAACGTTTGTCCGGGTAAGAAGGCAGAAGCTTTTAGACGGAGAAGTGTCTGACCTGCCATGACTGATACTGTAAATGCTTCAGCCGGGGGAATGTTTGAAAATAAATCTCCAAATCTATCATTATTGACGCAGCTAGTGCGTCAGAAAGGGGAAAGAATGACGATTTTGGACAAATTGGCGGCATACGCCAGAGAACGTGTAGAAAATGCAAGACAAAAGGTGTCCCTGGAAGAGCTCCGCAGACAGGCTGAGACGCTTCCGAAAGGGGAGTTTGCCTTTGAGAAGGCCTTAAGGGGAGAGAAAATCGCCTTTATCTGTGAATGCAAGAAGGCGTCCCCTTCTAAGGGATTGATCGCACCGGAATTTCCTTATGTGGAGATTGCCAGGGAATATGAGGACGCGGGAGCTGATTGTATTTCTGTACTTACAGAACCCAAATGGTTTTTAGGCTCAGATGAATATTTAAGGGAAATTTCCCAGCAAGTGTCCATTCCCTGCCTTCGTAAGGACTTTACTGTGGACTCCTATATGATCTATGAGGCGAAGCTTCTGGGGGCTTCAGCGGTGCTTTTGATCTGTTCGCTGCTAGGGGAAGAGAAACTTAAAGAGTATCTTTCCCTTTGTGACGAGCTGGGGCTTTCTGCCTTGGTGGAGGCACACGATGGGGCGGAGCTTTCTATGGCTTTACGTGCAAAGGCCAGGATAGTAGGAGTAAATAACCGCAATCTTAAGGATTTTACAGTGGATACGGACAATACAAAAAGACTGCGGGCCCTGGTGCCGCCGGAGGTCTTGTTTATTTCAGAAAGCGGGATCAGGACGGCAGAGGAGGTAGAGGCTCTGAGACAGATAGGGGTAAACGGAGTGCTGATAGGAGAAACCTTAATGCGTTCGGCGGATAAAAAGACAAAACTTGCGGAACTTAGAGGTGAAGTTTGGAAGTAAACTTCCAAATCTACCATTATTGACGCAGCCAGTGCGTCAGAAAGAGGAAAGGATGACCAAAATTAAACTCTGCGGACTTACCAGACTCTGCGACATAGAATCGGCCAATGAATTAATGCCGGATTATATTGGTTTTGTATTTGCGAAAAAAAGCCGCCGTTATCTTGATCCGAAAAGAGCCTGGGAATTGAAAAATAAGCTGTATTCTGGTATTCTTACCATAGGTGTGTTTGTAAACGAAGAGCCGGAAAAGGTGGCAGAGCTTTTAGAAAGCGGCCTGATCTGGGCAGCCCAGCTTCATGGGGCAGAAGACGAGGTCTATATAAAAAAGCTTAGAAGCCTGACAGACAAGCCTTTGGTGAAAGCGTTCCGGATTGAGGGAAAAGAGGATGTAAAAAGGGCGGAAAACAGCAGCGCGGACTATGTGCTCCTGGACTCCGGAACGGGAGGAACCGGTACTACTTTTGACTGGGATCTGATCAAGAACCTGTCAAGGCCCTATTTCCTTGCCGGAGGCCTGGATGAAAAGAAAGTAAAAAAGGCGGTAGAAGAGCTGTTTCCCTTTGGCGTGGATGTCAGTTCAGGAATTGAAACCAATGGATTAAAGGATAAAGAAAAAATGGCAGGCTTTGTCTGCGCAGTAAGAACGGCAAAAAGAAAGGAAGAAATGCAATGACGAATAAAAAAGGACGGTTCGGTATCCACGGCGGGCAGTATATACCGGAAACCCTGATGAATGCAGTGATCGAGCTGGAAGAAGCCTATACGTATTATAAGAATGATCCGCAGTTTAACCGGGAGCTCACAGAGCTTTTTAACGAATATGCAGGGAGGCCTTCCAGACTTTATTACGCGGAAAAAATGACCAAAGACTTGGGCGGGGCAAAAATATATTTAAAACGTGAGGATTTAAACCATACAGGTGCCCATAAGATCAACAACGTGTTAGGCCAGGCCCTTCTGGCCAAGAAGATGGGAAAAACAAGGCTGATAGCAGAGACAGGAGCCGGCCAGCACGGGGTGGCTGCGGCTACAGCGGCGGCTCTGATGGGCATGGAATGCGTAGTGTTCATGGGAGCGGAGGATACGGTGCGTCAGGCTTTAAACGTATACCGTATGCGCCTTTTGGGAGCAGAGGTGATTCCCGTAAAGACAGGAACAGCCACCTTAAAGGACGCCGTCTCTGAGGCGATGCGTGAGTGGACCAGCCGTATTTCGGATACCCATTACTGCCTGGGCTCTGTGATGGGACCGCACCCCTTCCCTACGATCGTAAGGGATTTCCAGGCGGTGATATCCAAAGAGATCAAAGAACAGCTCATGGAAAAGGAAGGCAGACTTCCGGACGCGGTTCTCGCCTGTGTGGGCGGCGGTTCCAACGCGATCGGCAGTTTTTATCATTTCATCGAAGACAAAGAAGTACGCCTGATCGGCTGTGAGGCAGCCGGACGGGGAATCGATACCTTTGAGACTGCGGCAACGGTCAATACAGGAAAGGTGGGCATTTTCCACGGGATGAAATCTTATTTCTGCCAGGATGAATATGGACAGATCGCTCCGGTCTATTCCATCTCCGCAGGACTGGATTATCCCGGCGTGGGACCGGAGCACGCTTATCTGCACGACATCGGAAGGGCTGAGTATGTGCCTGTGACAGACGATGAAGCAGTGGAGGCTTTTGAATATCTTGCCAGGACGGAGGGGATCATTCCCGCCATAGAGTCCGCCCACGCAGTTGCCTACGCAAGAAAACTGGCACCAGAGATGAAACAGGATCAGATCCTTGTCATTACCATATCCGGACGGGGCGACAAGGACTGTGCAGCTATTGCAAGATACAGAGGGGAGGATATCTATGAGTAAGATAAAAGCAGCCTTTGAAAGGGGAAAGGCCTTTATTCCTTTTATTACCTGCGGTGACCCGGATCTTAAGACCACAGGCGCCGCTGTGCGGGCAGCAGTAGAAAACGGGGCGGATCTGGTGGAACTGGGCATCCCCTTCTCTGACCCTACGGCAGAAGGACCGGTGATCCAGGAAGCTAATCTGCGCGCTTTGAAAGGCGGCGTTACCACGGATAAGATTTTTCAGTTTGTAAAAGAGCTCAGGGAAGATGTGAGCGTACCTATGGTATTTATGACTTATGCGAATGTAGTGTTTTCTTACGGCACAGAGAGGTTTCTCGCTTCCTGTAAAGAGATCGGTATTGACGGATTGATCCTTCCGGATATTCCTTTTGAGGAAAAAGAAGAATTTCTGCCTGCGTGCCATAAGTACGGCGTGGATCTGATCTCCCTTATAGCGCCTACATCAAAGGACCGTATCTCCATGATCGCCAGAGAGGCGGAAGGCTTTTTATATATTGTTTCCAGCCTTGGAGTCACCGGGACCAGAAAAGAGATAACAACGGATCTTTCCTCTATTGTGGAAGTGGTGAGGCAGAATACAGACATTCCATGTGCTATCGGCTTTGGAATTTCCACCCCTTTGCAGGGAAAACAGATGGCGGAGATTTCCGATGGAGTGATCGTAGGTTCCGCGATCATAAAGTTTCTGGAGCAGTACGGAAAAAAAGCTCCCCGGCATATAGGAGAATACGTAAAGACCATGAAGGCTGCCCTTGCCGGGCCTTTAGAATGACAGAAGAATTTTATAATAAAACAGAAAAAACAGCTGCATCAGCGTACGCTGGCTGTTTACAAAATCGTTGATGGCGTATATAATATATGCATGAGGAGCGTATAATATAAATGATGAATACGATTTTTGATGATGTTTTTCGAACGATTATCGAAAAAATGCCATATTTGGTAGTGCCATTAATAAATGAGATTTTTGGAACGGACTACCCTGATGATGTGGAAATTATCCAATTGCGAAATGAATATCATGAGAAAAATGGTGAGATCATTACAGATACGAGCCTCCAGATAGAGAATGTCATATATCATATTGAATGCCAGAGTTCGGATGATAGGACAATGGCCGTCCGTATGATAGAGTACGATTTTTCAATCGCTTTAGACAGGGCCGTACACAATGGAAGAGACTATATAATGGAATTCCCCAAAAGCTGTGTTTTATATATCCGCAGTTTTTCAAGCCTTCCGTCAGAATTAAATGTAAGGGTCTTGTTTCCGGACGGAACAGAGCATATGTATCGTGTACCTGTTGTACAGGTGGAAAATTATACGAAGGATATAATCTTTCAGAAAAAGCTGCTGATGCTGCTGCCATATTATATCATGCGATATGAAAGGTATGCTGTGCAATTG
>DWYZ01000301.1 GCA_019118425.1 Candidatus Blautia faecavium
CTTTCACTTTATCAATAGAGTTCAGTGAGATTTTTGCTGTTTTCATGGTGAGAACCTCCCTTAAAAGAATTAGTATAGCAGCCGTAAAACAGTAGCGGCTACTGTTATCTTACAACTTTCATCTTACCTGCCGTACTATTAAAAGTCAAGGTGAAAAGAGTTAAAAATTAGCAGAAGAATTAGTTAAAATGTATAAAAAATATACGAAGAGGTAGAGTATGAGAAAAAAAGTAGCGCTTCATAATCTGGGCTGCAAGGTAAATGCCTATGAGACGGACGCCATGCAGGAGCTTCTTAAGGAAGCCGGATATGAAATCGTTCCCTTCCAGCCGGGAGCGGACATTTATTTGATTAATACCTGTACAGTTACCAATATTGCAGACAGAAAGTCCCGGCAGATGCTCCATAAAGCGAAAAAGATGAATCCGGACGCCATAGTGGTGGCGGCCGGATGCTATGCCCAGACAGATACCGGGAAGCTTAACCAGGACGAGGCAGTGGATCTTATCCTTGGAAACAATCAAAAGAAGAATATTGTGGAGGCGTTAAAGGATTACGAAAAAGAACACGTAAAGAAAACACGGATCATTAAGATCAACCAGACAAAAGAATACGAAGAGCTGGAAATACATTCCACAGCAGAGCATGTAAGAGCTTATATTAAGGTGCAGGACGGCTGCAATCAGTTTTGTACCTATTGCATTATACCTTATGCCAGAGGACGGGTGAGAAGCCGCAGGACAGAACATATTCTTAAAGAGGTAAGAGAACTGGCGGAAAAAGGCTATAAAGAGATTGTACTTACGGGGATCCATCTCAGCTCTTATGGGATGGATTTTAAAGGGGAAGAAGATCTTTTGTCTCTCATTCAGGAAGTGCATAAGGTGGAGGGAATCCGGCGGATACGTCTGGGCTCCTTGGAGCCGGGGATCATTACGGAAAAATTCGTACAGGGAATTTCTGCTTTAGAAAAGGTGTGCCCGCATTTTCATTTGTCTCTCCAAAGCGGCTGTGACAGAACTCTGGAGAGGATGAACCGGCGCTACCGAAGCGCGGAGTATGCAAAAAAATGCGCGCTGATACGAATGTATTATGAAAATCCGGCGCTGACCACAGATGTGATCGTAGGTTTTCCTATGGAGACGGAGGAGGACTTCAGGGAATCTTACCAGTTTGTGGAAGGAATCCGTTTTTATGAGACTCATATATTTAAGTACTCCAGAAGGCAGGGAACAAAGGCGGCGGCTATGGACGGACAGATTCCTGAGAAGATTAAAGGAGAACGAAGCGAACAGCTGCTCCTTCTTAACGAAAAAAGGTCCAGAGAATATGAAGAAGCCCTAATTGGAAAAAAATTGGATATACTATTAGAAGAAAAACTCCTGGTGAATGGGAAGGAGTATTTTGTGGGCCACAGCAGGGAATATGTAAAGGCAGCGGTGGAAACAGGGACCGGGTACCAGGTAAATGATATCGTATCGGTAAGGGCGGATGGATTCTTGGATGCACATCTGCTCCACGGAACGCCTGTTTTGGATTAAAGAGCAGGCAGTTGAAAGTTTTCATTGTATTTTATAGGGAAGTATATTAAAATAGAGTAGAAATAAAAGTAAGGACGTGAGAGAAAATGGCAGAGAATAATCTGGGAAATACACAATATTTTAGGACAAAGCCGGAACAGGAGCTTGACGTAAAAGAAGTGCTGGATCTGGTCTATAATGCTATGGATGAAAAAGGTTATAATCCGGTGAATCAGATCGTTGGATACATTATGTCTGGGGATCCCACTTACATTACCAGTCATAAAGGCGCCAGGAGCATGATCATGAAGGTCGAGCGGGACGAACTGGTGGAGGAACTTTTAAACGAGTATATTAAGAATAAATCCTGGGAACGCTGACAATGCGTGTTTTAGGATTAGATTACGGATCGAAAACGGTAGGCGTGGCGGTAAGTGACCCCTTGGGGTTTACTGCCCAGGGCGTGGAGACCATCTGGCGCAGCAAGGAGAATAAGCTTCGCCAGACATTGGCGCGTATAGAAGCCCTTGTTTCGGAATATCAGGCGGAACGTATTGTAGTGGGATATCCGAAAAATATGAATAACACAGTAGGCGAACGGGCGCAGAAAGCGCTGGAATTTAAAGAAATGATCGAACGTCGGACGGGACTGCCTGTTGTGATGTGGGACGAAAGGCTGACCACTGTGGAAGCTGAACGTACTCTGATGGAAGCTGGCGTGCGCCGGGAGAATCGTAAACAATACCTGGACCAGCTGGCTGCGGTTTTTATATTGCAGGGATATCTGGATTCCCTGTCAGTGAGATAAGGAAGAACACCATGGAAAAAATCAAATTTCAGTCGGAAGACGGAACAGTTGCAGAGTTTTTTGTAGAAGAACAGACAAGGATCCAGGGTATACCTTATTTATTGGTGTCGGATTCGAAGGACGAGGAAGCGACTGCTTATATTTTAAAAGATGTGTCGGAAGATACCAGTCTGGAAGCCTGCTATGAGATGGTAGAAGATGAGGATGAGCTTCAGGCGGTTTTTAAGGTCTTTGAGCAGATGCTGGAAGATGTAAATTTAGAAATGTAAGACGAGAACAGTGTGATTTTGCTGCTGGTCACACGGTGACTGGCAGCGGGCAATTCGGCATTTAAAGTTCGCTTCTCAAAGCCGAATTGCTATTGAATTGTGCTGGTCCGTAGCCGCGCAGCAAATACGTGGTTTGGATGTGACATGTATCGCGATTTTTTCTATTTATCCGGTGAGTGAGCAGATTTATTTTGTATGAAGTGCGTGGAAAAAAGGTGTTTTTGATGTATTACAAAAACCTTGTAATGCAAGTGTGTTTCGTGTGCTTAAAAATTGGTTACTGGCTACCGTGTGACTAGTAACGGATGAATAGGAAAATTGCGCACAAATTTAAAAAATTTGGAGGTGCAATTTATTGAAAAACGAAAACAATGAAAATCATTATAGAAAAAATAGTGGAAATAACGATGGCAATACGAGAAAACAAGTGACAAGACAAAAAAACAATAAATATAGACAGCAGCAGAGACAGGGCAATAACGGAAAAAGAAACGAAAAGAATAATAATAAGCAGGCCCTGCTTCCTTCCGTAAAGGCTGTAGGACGCCGGGGACGGAAAGCTGTTTCCAAACTGAAAGTGATCCCTCTGGGTGGTTTGGAGCAGATTGGATTGAATATTACAGCTTTTGAGTACGGAGATAGTATAGTGGTAGTAGACTGTGGTCTGTCCTTTCCTGAAGACGATATGCTGGGAATCGATCTGGTCATACCGGATGTCACTTATTTAAAAGAAAATATTTCCAAGGTAAAGGGATTTGTGATCACCCATGGCCATGAAGACCATATAGGAGCGCTGCCTTATGTCCTTAAGGAAGTGAATGTTCCTATCTATTCTACAAAGCTGACTTTGGCACTTATAACTAATAAGCTGAAAGAGCATAATCTGGTGCGCAGTACCAAGCTGAAAGAGGTAAAGCACGGCCAGGTGATCAATCTGGGAGACTTTTCCATAGAATTTATCAAGACCAATCACAGTATCCAGGACGCGTCAGCGCTGGCTATTTACTCTCCCGCAGGGATCGTGGTGCACACAGGAGACTTTAAAGTGGATTACACGCCTGTGTTTGGAGACGCCATTGACCTGCAGCGCTTTGCGGAGATTGGGAAAAAGGGTGTCCTTGCCTTGATGTGCGACAGCACCAATGCGGAACGTCCCGGTTTTACCATGTCTGAGCGCACGGTGGGTAAGGTTTTTGATAATTTGTTTAATGAATACAGAAATAACCGGATCATCATTGCCACCTTTGCTTCCAATGTGGACAGGGTGCAGCAGATCATCAATACTGCATACCGTTTCGGGAGAAAGGTGGCTGTGGAAGGCAGGAGCATGGTAAATGTCATTACCACGGCATCTGAGTTAGGGTATCTTCGGATTCCGGAAAATACTTTAGTGGAGATCGATCAGGTGAAAAATTATCCTGACGAAAAGATGGTGCTGATCACTACAGGAAGCCAGGGAGAATCTATGGCAGCCTTGTCCAGGATGGCGGCGAATATCCATAAAAAGATCACTATAAAACCTAACGATACCATTATTTTTAGTTCCAATCCCATACCGGGAAATGAAAAGGCGGTTTCAAAGGTGATCAATGAGCTTTCTATGAAAGGAGCCAAGGTTATCTTCCAGGATGTGCATGTGTCAGGACATGCCTGTCAGGAGGAAATCAAACTGATCTATTCTCTTGTCCGTCCGAAATATTCTGTTCCTGTTCACGGGGAATACCGTCATCTTACCGCCCAGAAGCACATTGCGGAGGATCTGGGAATCCCAAAGGAAAATATTTTCATCCTTTCTTCCGGAAATGTACTGGAGATGGATCAGCAGAGCGCGGAGGTTACCGGTTCTGTACACACAGGGGCTATCCTTGTGGATGGGCTGGGAGTGGGAGACGTTGGAAATATTGTCCTGCGTGACCGGCAGCACCTGGCTGAGGACGGCATCATGATCGTGGTCATGACTTTGGAGCATCACAGCAATGTAGTTTTGGCGGGACCGGATATCGTGTCCAGAGGTTTCGTCTATGTGAGAGAGTCGGAGGATCTGATGGACCATGCCCGGGAAGTTGTGGAGGAAGCGCTGGATTCCTGCCTGGACCGCAACATCACAGATTGGGGCAAGATCAAAAATGTAGTGAAGGATGCCTTAAGCGATTATGTATGGAAACGAACAAAGAGGAGTCCTATGATCCTGCCGATCATTATGGAGGCATAAAATGGATCTAATTAATAAAAATTTACAGCTCCTTATTTCTGTGATCAAGAAAAGCGACACTTATAAGGAGTATAAAAAACAGGAAGAGATCATTGGAAGCAACCCGGAACTCCGGGAAAGGGTAGACCAGTTCCGGGCAAATAACTTTAAGCTTCAGAACGAAGCGGGAAAAGATAATCTGTTTCATGTGGCAGAACTTCTGGCTCGGGAGTCCGCCGAGCTTCGGCGGGTTCCCGAGGTGAATGCCTACCTGGACGCGGAGCTGGCTCTGTGCCGGATGATGCAGCATATATGCAGAGAATTGACAGAGGGAATTGACATACATACTCCTGCATTATAGGATGCGGGGCAGCGTGCTTCAGGGGCAGCATGCTGGTTTGTATGCGCGCAGCAAATGCGCGGTTCGGGTGTGACATGCAACGGATGTGTACAGAAATGAATGGAGGAAACCGTAACATATGGCGAATACGAAGGACAGGGTAGGGAAAGCCGGAATGGTTTTAGCGAGTGGTGTTTTCAAGATCGCACTGTATGTGTGTGTGGTTGTTCTGATCATCTGGATTGGAAGGACCACCTATCAGTTTGGATACGACGTGTTTAATCAGCAGGCGATGAGTCCTGGAGAGGGCCAGGAGGTCACAGTGGTGATCCAGGAGGGAGACTCCGTATATGATATTGGACGGATCCTGGAGAGAAAGGGATTGGTAAAGGACGCCTTGGTATTTTATGTACAGGAAAAAATATCAAACTACAGAGGGCAGTTAAAACCTGGAACATATCTTTTAAGCACGGCGTATACGCCTACCAGGATCATGGGCATCCTTGCCGGAGATGAGGAACAGGAGGGAACAGACTCGTGATCGTGGGCGAGAGGCTGCGGACCTATATTAATTCCCTTGACATGGGAAATACGCCTTTGCTGGAAGAAATTGAGCAGTATGCCCTTTCATCAGGCGTCCCTGTCATACGTAAGGAAATGCAAAGTTTCATAAAGGTGCTTTTGGCGCTGTGTGCGCCGAAGCGTATTTTAGAAGTGGGGACTGCCATTGGCTTCTCCACGCTTCTTATGTGTGAGTATAGTCCCTGTGAGAGTGAGATAGTCACCATCGAAAATTACGAAAAAAGGATTCCTCTTGCCAAAGAAAATTTCAGCCGGGCAGGGAGAGAAAAACAGATTACTCTGTTGGAGGGAGATGCAGGGCAAGTTCTGAAAAAGCTGGAAGATCCTTTTGACCTTATTTTTATGGATGCGGCGAAGGGACAGTATATCCATTGGCTTCCTGATGTAATGCGCCTTATGAAAAAGGGCGGGGTGCTTGTCTCAGACAATGTACTTCAGGAGGGGGATATCATTGAATCCCATTACCTGGTGGAACGCCGCAACCGCACCATCTATAAGCGGATGCGGGAATACCTGTATGAACTGAAACATAATCCCCAACTGCTGACCACTATTCTCCCTCTGGGGGATGGGGTGACGATCAGCGTGAAACAGGAGTGAGAGAGGAAAGTTTGGAAGCAAACATTCAAATCTGCCATCATTGATGCAGCAAGGTGCGTCAGAAAGGGGAAAAAATGAAAAAACCAGAATTATTGGTTCCGGCCAGCAGCCTGGAAGTTTTAAAAATAGCTGTTGTTTTTGGAGCAGATGCTGTGTATATAGGCGGTGAGGCCTTTGGACTTCGGGCAAAGGCCAAGAATTTTTCCGTGGAAGAAATGAGAGAAGGTATACAGTTTGCCCATGACCATGGAGTTAAGGTGTATGTGACAGTGAATATATTGGCGCATAATGAAGACCTGCCTGGGGTGAGAGAATACCTGATGGAATTAAAGAATCTAAAACCAGACGGACTGATTATTGCCGATCCGGGAATTTTTATGTATGCAAAGGAAATCTGTCCGGAAATCGAAAGACATATCAGTACCCAGGCGAACAATACCAATTATGAGACCTTTCTTTTTTGGTATGCCCTTGGAGCAAAAAGGGTGGTGACAGCCAGGGAACTTTCGTTGAAAGAAATTCAGGAGATCCGCAGCCATATACCGGAGGACATGGAGATTGAAACTTTTGTTCACGGAGCCATGTGCATTTCCTATTCCGGCAGATGTCTTTTAAGCAGCTTTCTTGCGGGAAGAGACGCGAACCGGGGGGCCTGTACACATCCCTGCCGCTGGAAGTATTCCATAGTGGAGGAGCAGAGACCGGGAGAGTATATGCCTGTTTTTGAAAATGAGCGGGGTACGTATATTTTCAATTCTAAGGATCTTTGTATGATCTCTCATATGGATGATATTATGGAGAGCGGCATTGACAGCATTAAGATAGAGGGAAGGATGAAAACGGCGCTTTATGTGGCCACTGTGGCCCGGACTTACCGGAAGGCCATGGACGATTACGCAGAGAGCCCGGAGAAATACCGGAAGAATATGCCCTGGTATGAGGAACAGATATCCAACTGTACCTACCGGCAGTTTACCACCGGATTTTTTTACGGAAAGCCGGATGAAAATACTCAGATTTATGATAATAACACTTACGTAAAGGAATACACTTATCTGGGCTATGTGGAGGAGACAGATGAGAGGGGATATGTAAGGATTACCCAGAGAAATAAATTTACAGTAGGGGAAGAAATCGAAGTGATGAAGCCTGACGGAAGGAATCTTAAGACCCGTGTAAGAGGAATCTATGATGAGGATGGAAACTCTGCAGAGAGCGCACCCCATCCGCAGCAAAGACTCTTCGTAGATCTGGATGAAAAGGCGGAGGTATTTGATATTCTGCGCAGAGCAGAAAATACAGAGAAAAAATAAATAATTCCAGGGAAAAAGACTTCCGTGCTCCACCCCATCGTTTTTGATGGGGTGAGTTTTTATATTTAAGTGGTCTGGAAAAGAAGTTTCAGCTTTTGCAGGGCGTTTTTTTCTATTCTTGATACATAGGAACGGCTGATGGAAAGTTCCTGAGCGATCTCGCGCTGAGTAAGCTCTTCTTCCCCAAAGAGTCCGTATCGTCTGCAGATAACCTGGTACTCCTTAGGAGAAAGGGCTTTTTTCAGACAGGCAAGCAGGTGCAGGACATCCTGGCGAGTGGAGTAATCCTCTATTATGTCTACGGAAGGAGCTTCCATGATATCCAACAGATTGATCTCGTTCCCTTCCTTGTCTGTCCCGATAGGCTCGTACAGGGAAACTTCTTTGGCGTATTTTTTCTTTGTACGGAGCATCATTAATAGTTCGTTGTCAATGCATCTCGCCGCATAGGTGGACAGACGTACAGATTTCTTTGCGTCAAAGGTGGAGATCGCTTTGATCAGCCCGATGGTTCCGATGGAGATCAGATCGTCCATATCTTCGTCCAGGCCCTGGTATTTTTTTACCACATGAGCTACGAGACGGAGATTTCGTTCGATCAGGATATTTTTTGCTTCCGGATCGCCCTCCTGGTAACGCTGAAGATAATGCTTTTCCTCGGCCGCTGTCAAAGGTTTTTGGAAGGTTTTCAAATCTTCACCTCAAAGAGGGATTTCTTTATAGTTTATGTGAGGGACGGGCTGTTCGTGCTTTTCCAACAAAATCTCTT
>DWYZ01000302.1 GCA_019118425.1 Candidatus Blautia faecavium
AAGAATTTAATTATGAACTTTTTGCGGCTTAACAATAAAGCTTCGTACTGGTCTGGCCTGAGGCTTGTTGGTTTTTCCATAGCGGAATGGTTCTGAGACATGACGGCGGAAGAAAGCGATCACAGGTCCCATAAAAAAGGCGGTGATCAGTGTTCCGATCCCTACTGTGGCATTGAAAGAAAATCCAATGGCAACACAGATAAAGTCTGTGGTGATCCTTAAAAGCTGGAAGGGAAAACGTGTATGTTCGGCAAGGTAAAGGGCAATTGCGTCATAAGTGGACACGCCCAGATCCGCAGTAAAATAAAGGGCGGAACCAAAGCAGAGGACCAGGATCCCTATGAGAAGAAACGTGGTTTTAAGCCAAAGCTGCGGATCAGGGAAAAGACTTTCCATGACCCAGCTGGAAAACTCTGTCACATAGCCTAAAAGAAACAGGTTGATCAGTGTGCCAAGGCCGATCTTACTCTTATCCATGATAAAGACAGCCGCCAAAAGAACCAGACTCAGGATTGTATAAAAGGTTCCAAAGCCTATGGAAGTAAGATTCCATATTCCATGTGCAAAAACCTGGAAGGGGTCCATGCCGAAATCAGAAAAATTAAACATTCCTACAGATATCCCTGATAATCCGATCCCCACGACAGTCATGAAAATACGTCTTCTTTTTTCATTCATAATTATTTCCTCCATTAGAAAATATGAAAATGTATAAATCGTTCCATGTCACAGCCGGACCACGCACTTGCTGCGTGGTTACGGGCCAGCATGATTCAACAGGCAATTTGGCTAAAGCAAATTGCCGTTACTGGTCACCGTGTGACCAGTAACTATAAATCCGCTGCCGGACGCTATGTGCGCAGCAGCATAAATCCTTTCTTGACATTCCAAAGCTGCATTCTATATTATAGTATCAGATTGAAATAAAACTATCACATTTAAACCACATTAATATAAATTTCGTACCATTTAAAGGATGAAGAAGAATGGGATATTTAACCAGCACAGAGCGCATTTCAGTAGATCATACTATGCAGGAGCTTAAGAAACATGGTACCCGGGACTTTCCCTTTCAAGTATATTTTAATAATTTTCTGCGGTACAGGGAGCAGCTGGAAAGCTGGCATTACCACGGGGAAATGGAGTTTTCCCTGGTTCTGAAAGGGGAATTTGAATGCGGCCTGAATGACCAAAGGTATTATCTGAAGGAAGGGGATGGGATATTTGTGAATTCCGATGTCCTCCACAGGTATCATGTTCTGAGAAAGTATGAAGAAAGCGAAAGCATATCTATTTTATTTCTGCCCCAGTTCCTTTCAGGGGGAAGGGAAAACCTTATTTACCGCAGATTCGTGGAACCTGTTGCAAAAGATGACGGGATGCAGGGAGAGCCTTTGCGCAGGATGATCAGCTGGCAGGCAGAAATTCTGGACTGCCTGATGGAGATATACAGGCTCAGCCAGAATGAGGATTGGATCACTCCCCTGTCCATGAAAAACAAGTTATGTACAGCCTGGGAGCTTTTTATCCGCAACAGAAGGCAAAGCGGGGACCTTTCCCCCAGGTCCGCATCGGACCTCCTCTATGAACAAAGGGCAAAAGATATCCTGAATTATATCCATAAACATTATCAGGATCCTGTCGAGATTGCCGACATAGCCCGTCAGCTGCATATCAGCCGGACAGAATGCTTCCGGTGCTTTCAAAAGATCACAGGGGAAAGCCCTAAAAGCTATCTGAACGGCTACCGTATCAGACAGGCGATGGGAAGACTCGAGCAGACGGAAGAAAGTATTACGGACATTTGTTTTTCCTGCGGATTTAATCATATGAGCTATTTCGTAAAGCGTTTCCGGGAGTATACGGGAATGTCCCCCGGAAAATACCGGAAAGCAGTGCGCGAGCTGGAAAAGCAATAGCCCGGTCTGTATATAGACAGGCAGGATATGGAAGCAGGACAGGTATTTTTTGATTTCAACGGATGAAGGGGTCTTCTATCCGGGTATCCAAAAGGGGCTTGTAGGCATAAGGCTTGCGGTAAGCGTTTCCCCAGGTTTCGTTTTTCCGGTACTTACGTATTTGCTCCATGTTAAATTCAGCCAGAAAGATTCCCTGTGAGCAGTCATCGGCCATAAGAAGCGTATTGTCCGTATACCCGTTTTCATCAAAAACAATGGGAGAGAAGGCGCAGGAATTTCCCCAGCCTTTTCCGGGATAATTTGCCATAACGATTCCTGTCATGTTTTCAAAAGCCCTTGCAGAAAGCTGGTTTAAACGGGCAGGATTCATATCGCAGGCATTGGGAACAAGGATGATCTCGGCACCTTTGAGCATCAGAACCCGGGCGCTTTCGGGAAATTCCCGGTCATAGCAGATCATGATTCCAAGGCGGATCCCTTCGAAATCGCATACCTTAAATTCTCTTCCTCCTTCCAGAAGGGCCTCCAAAGAAAAGTCGCAGGTGTGTACTTTGGCGTACTGCAGCAGGATCTTGCCGTTTCGGTCAATAAGGATTGCCATATTCTGCGGTTTTCCTGGAGTTCTCGCCAGGAAGGTGGCGGCTACCCCTATACGGCAGGCCTTGGCAGTTTCCTGCAGGGCTTTTACGTACCTTCCGTGGAGAGGAATGGCCTGTTCCAGCCAATTTTTACGCTGTTGGGCAAAGGCGGGGGCAAAGGGATCCTCAAAAGCGCTCTCATAAGGCGGGGCATAGCCATTGGACCACATTTCAGGAAAAAGAACAAGGTCGGCGCCCATACGCTGTGCTTCTTTGATGCTGGAGACGGCAAGCTTCAGGTTGGCCTGCGGCTGATTGGGAAGGGCTTTTTTCTGTACCAGTGCGATTGTAAACATAAATTTTTTCCTCCTGATTTTGATAAAAGCATAAAACATAAAAGAATTGTAGCACAGAGACAATGGATTAGAAACGGGTCTCTGTGCTTTTTTATGTTTATATGCACTGCGTACAGGATTTTTTATTTAAGAAAAGAATAAATATATTGACAAAGAAAGTTGTCAATGCTATCATATGAATGACAAGTAAAGTTGTCAAAATGACAAAAATTCAAGTCAAATCTCGGGCAAAAGAAAGGACAAGAGACTATGAAGAAGAAATTGCTGAAAAACTAGGGGGGGGGTAAAAAGGAATGCCATTAGAAAACCGGCTGAAGGAACACAGGGCCAGACTGGGACTGAACCAGTCGGAGCTTGGAAAGAAAAGTGGCGTATCCAGACAGACGATAAGTTTGATAGAAAGAGGAGATTATTCACCATCTGTTACGCTGGCGCTGAAGCTTGCGAAAATTTTTGATGTGAAAGTAGAAGACATTTTTTCATATTCGGAGGATGAAGTGTGAAAATGAAAAGGAAGAAAAAGATGAATACCTATTTAAAATATACGTTGATCCTTTTGGCGAGCCTGTTGGTCGGCGCTCTTGCAGGATTTTTGATCGCTGCGATGAACCTTCAGGAGCTTGGAAACGGCGCGGAGGGACTTCTGGAGCTGTTAAGAGGAGCCATGCTTCCTATTCTTATTCTTCTGACTTTGCTGAATGTGATTTTCGGAGAGATTATCCTGAAAAAGAACGCGTCCATTGGGAAACTTCTGGGGGATGCAGAGGACGAAAAAGGGGATGCTTTAGAATACGAACTGGAGCAGATAGGCGCGATCGGTCTTGTGGGGAACAATATACTGACAGTGCTCTCCCTGATCATTTTATCTACCGGCTATTCCCTGGAGTACATGGAAAGTCTCAGCGCAGTGGGAAATAAATGGCTTCTGGCTTCCTTCGTGGTATTTATACTCGGAAATTCATACGCAGGCATCTGGCAGGTCAGGCTGATAAAAGAGACACAGAAGATTTATCCGGAAAGGGCGGCAGACCCTACATCTGGAAAATTTCAGGAACAATGGCTGAAAAGCTGTGACGAAGCAGAAAGGGAGATCATTTATCAGTCTTCCTACAAGGCTTATCTGGCTATGATGAAAGTCATTCCCATACTGACCTTTGCAGCTCTTTTGACGCATCTGCTATGGAATACAGGGGTTTTGGCAGTGGTGTTTCTTGGAATAGCATGGATATTCACCACCCTTACCTACAGCAGGAACTGTGTGGTTTTAAAAGGAAAGAAACTGAATACTTGAAATAAGATATAAAATCTTAAAAAGCGAGGAAACTTATGAAATTAGAAGTAAAAAATTTAAAAAAAGTCTTCGGAGAAAATGAGGTGCTCCATGGTATCTCTTTTTCTGTAAAGAGCGGCAGCGCACTTGGGCTTTTAGGAAGAAACGGAGCAGGAAAGACTACCACGATCCGTATTCTAATGGATGTATTTAAAGGAAATGGAGGAACGATCCTTCTGGACGGACAGCCATTTCATCCCCAGCATCATCAGATCGGCTATCTTCCGGAAGAAAGAGGATTGTATCCGAAGAAAACAGTCAGTGAGCAGCTGGTCTACATGGGAATGCTCCGCGGATTGAGCGCCAGACAGGCAAAAGAAAACATGAAAAAATGGCTGAAACGTATGGGCGTAGACGAGTACGAAAACCGAAAGCTGGAAACTCTTTCTAAAGGAAACCAGCAGAAGGTGCAGCTGGCCCAGACGCTGATCTGTGATCCCGAGATTATTATCCTGGACGAGCCCTTTTCCGGGCTGGACCCTGTGAATTCCCAGATTTTAAAGGATGTGATCAAAGAGCAGATCCAGGATGGCCGCCTAGTGATCTTTTCCAGCCACCAGATGGGATATGTGGAGGAATTCTGTGAGGACATCGCGATCTTGAACCACGGGCAGGTGGTGTTAAGCGGAGACTTAAAGGAAATAAAAAGAGAATTTGGCAGAGACCGTCTGGTTTTATCCAGTCTGGAAGAGAAACCCGCGGATCTTGCCAGACGATTGTCGGATGATTTTTCCGACCTTTTGGAAGTGGAAAAGGTACAGAAAGACCGCGTCATTATCCGGAAAAAGGAGGAGGGCAATAAGCCTGCCATTCTAAGAAGGCTTTTGGAACAGGATGTGGACCTGGAATTTTTCGGGCTTTACGAACCCTCCTTAAACGATATTTTTGTGGAAAAGGCAGGAGATGAGGCGCAGTAAACGCGCCGGATGGAGGAAAGCATGAAACAGTTTTTTACGGTACTTAAATTTGAATTAAACAATTATTTTAAAAATAAAAGCTTTATGATTACCACTTTGCTTCTTGCCTTATTGATGGCAGGCATTATCATAATCCCATCCTTTTTCCTTCCGGGACTTATAGGGGGAGGATCTTCCGGGGAGAGTACTTCTGTGGAGACGGAAACGGAAGAAGAGCCGGGAAACACCCTTGGCATATTTGTAAATACAGACCAGGTGGAAAATGTGGACGGTCTCCTTTCCATGATCCCGGCAGAGTGGATAACCTTTGAGGATGAGGACAGCCTGAAAAGCGCAGTGGAAAACGAAGAGGTGGAAGCGGGATTTATCCTTAACAGCCCTTCCGAAGCAGTCTATGTGGTAAATAATCTTTCCATGTCAGAGACGTTATCTGAGACCTTCCAGAATGCGCTGACCCAGTACCAAAAACAAACGTACTTAATGGAAAGAGGTCTTACTCCTGAAGAAATCTCCCAGGCGGACAGCTTTTCCGTTTCAATGGATTCAGAAGTCTTGGGCAAAAACAGCGCGCGCAATTACTGGTACACATATGTGCTGATCTTTGTTATTTATTTTCTGATCCTGTTTTACGGGCAGATGATCGCTGTCTCTATTACCACGGAGAAAAGTAACCGCGCGATTGAGATCCTTGTAACCAGCGTAAATCCCAACAGCCTGATTTTTGGAAAGGTGCTTGCCGGTGCTATTGCGGGGGTTTTACAGATGGTAGTCATCGTGGGGGCAGGTTTCGCGGCATATAGTGCGTGCAGAGAAGCCTGGGGAGGAATGCTGGATTTCCTGTTCCAGATCCCAAGGAATGTTCTTATCGCTTATATAGTCTTTGGAATTTTAAGCTATCTGCTTTATGCGTTTATTTTTGGAATTTTGGGCGCGCTGGTGTCTAAAACGGAAGATATCAGCAAGAGCGCTACCCCTGTCACCCTGATCTATGTTGCGTCTTTCCTGATTGCTATGATGGGCCTGTATGATAGTGACAGCTTTTTGATGAAAGTGGCCTCCTTTGTGCCATTTACCTCAGGAAATGCCATGTTTATCCGGGTTTCCATGGGAAATGTAGCCCTTTGGGAAATTCTGGTCTCTGTACTCATCCTTGTAGTGACGTGCGCGGCGGCAGGAGTCCTGGCTGCAAAGCTTTTCCGATTTGGAACTTTGCATTATGGAAATCCGATTAAGATCACCAAGGCTTTGAAGAGCATCCGTCAGCAATAATATATAAGGCGGTGCATCTGAAAAGATGAATAAAATACAGAAAAGCCGTATAAGCTATGAATAAAAGAAAAAGGTGCTGCCAGGGCGGCGCCTTTTTTCAAAATGGAGGGATAGCTTATGTGGGGAATTTTGATCGCATTGGTTTCGGGCGCGCTGATGAGCATTCAGGGAGTGTTTAATACAGAGGTCACCAAGCAGACCAGTCTTTGGGTGTCTACCGGCTGGGTGCAGCTTTCCGCGTTTCTGGTATGCATCCTTGCCTGGCTCGTTACCGGACGGGAAAGTGTGTCTGCATTATGGCAGACGGATCCGAAATACACCCTTTTAGGAGGGGTGATCGGCGCCTTTATCACGATTACTGTGATACAGAGTATGGGAAGCTTAGGGCCGGCTAAGGCCGCGATGCTTATTGTGATTGCCCAGCTGGCGGTGGCTTATGTGATCGAGCTTTTTGGATGGTTCGGAGTGGACAGACAGCCTTTCGAGTGGCGAAAGGTGATGGGAATGCTTATTGCCATTGCCGGGATCGTAATCTTTAAATGGGAAAATTAGCAAATATCTATTGTAAATCTTTTCATTATTCGTTAAAATAAGACATGGTTAAGTATGAGATACGGGGAGCTTACTGCAATTCTGTGGTAAAGGAGTGAGCCGTTATTTCATGAAAAAAGAAAGAAAAAAGACATTTGGCCTGTATCTGGGGATCATTTTTCTGGCTTTGCTGTTTTCTTTTACAGGATGTAAAAGCCGGGAAGCGGAGTTCCTGGCAGGAGAGGAGAATGTGTCAGAGGAAGCGCCCCCTGAGGAAGAAGAAACGCCCGGGGAGGAAGCGCCAGAGGCGACCGTCCCTCCCCGGAAGATTTTTGTAGATGTATGCGGGGCTGTGGCGAATCCAGGTGTATATGAACTGGATGCGGACAGCCGGGTGTTTCACGCCATAGACGCGGCGGGAGGTTTTTTAAAGGAAGCGGCTTCGGAATACGTAAACCGCGCGAAAAGCATAAGCGATGGGGAACAGGTCTATATTCCCACCAGGGAAGAGGTGCAGCAGCAGTCCCTGCCGGCTCTCTCAGACGCCGGCGTAAATGACCAGGCAGACGCCAAGGTAAATCTTAACACAGCCGATAAAGAGCAGCTTATGACTCTTTCCGGCATTGGCGAGAGCAAGGCGGAGGCGATCCTCGCATACAGGGAAGAAAGCGGAGGCTTTCAGACAGTGGAAGATATTTTAAATGTACCAGGTATCAAGGAAGGTACTCTGGCGAAGATAAAAGACGATATTGCAGTAGAATAGGAGAACTTAGAATGAGCAGGAAAGTATTAGTGGTGGATGACGAAAAGTTAATTGTCAAAGGAATCCGGTTCAGTCTGGAACAGGATGGGATGGAAGTGGACTGCGCCTATGACGGCGAGGAAGCGGTGGAAAAGGCGAAGGAAAAAAAATATGATATCATCCTTTTAGACCTTATGCTTCCTAAGATGGACGGACTTGAGGTGTGTCAGCAGATCCGCGAATTTTCTAATGTTCCTATTGTCATGCTCACAGCCAAGGGCGAGGATATGGATAAGATCCTGGGGCTGGAGTACGGAGCGGACGACTACATCACCAAGCCTTTCAACATTCTTGAGGTGAAGGCACGGATCAAGGCCATCATGAGGCGCGCCGGAAGCGACCATGAGGAAAAGGAAAAAGCCAAGACGATCCAGGTAGGAGATCTTAAGATGGACTGCGAAAGCAGGAGAGTCTTTATTGCCGGAAAAGAGATCAATCTTACCGCCAAGGAATTTGACGTCCTGGAACTCCTTATTTTTAATCCCAATAAAGTATACAGCAGAGAAAATCTTCTGAATATCGTATGGGGCTATGAATATCCGGGGGACGTGCGTACAGTGGATGTACATATCCGGAGACTGCGTGAAAAGATCGAAGAAAATCCCAGCGAACCCAAATATGTACACACCAAATGGGGCGTGGGCTACTATTTTCAGGGGTAATTCATGAAAAAGACGAATTTTTTTAAGAGCCTGCGTTTTCGGATACTGATCATTTTGATTATTTTGGGGATCGTGCCCAGTATCATTGTTACCGGGATGGTCATTGCCAATTACGCGGATAAAGCAGTGGCCGCGAAGATGGAAAATCTCCAGAGAGAATGCGGTATTTTATGCAATCTGATCATAACAGAAAATTATCTCAACGACTCCAGCTCCCAGGCAGTAAATGCCAAGCTGGAGTTATTGTGTAATACCTATGGGGCCAGAGTGATACTGGTCAACCGGGATTTCCGGGTGGTAAAAGACACATATAACGCGGATACCGGGAAGAGCCTTATCTCCCCTATCGTGATCCGCTGTTTCCAGGGAGAGACGGAAAATACCTATGTCCGTGAGGGAGACCGCGTGGAAATGGCTGTGCCGGTGAGAAGTCCGCAGGTGCAGCAGCTTCAGGGAGTCATGCTGGTTGCCGTTTCTTTTGATGAGGTGGGCGGCATCGTGGATGAACTGGAGCAGAGCGGCATCCTTATCATAGGCATCATTGTGGCTCTGTCTATCCTTCTGGCTTATATTCTGTCTACCGTTCTCGTAAAGCCTTTTGCAAGAGTTACGAAGTCTATAGAGGACCTCACCGACGGCTATCAGAACGAAGAGATCTCTGTGCCGGATTATACGGAGACAGAGCTGATCACAGACGCCTTTAACAAAATGCTCGCAAGGATGAAGATCCTGGACGAGTCCAGGCAGGAATTTGTTTCCAATGTGTCCCATGAGCTGAAGACGCCATTAACCTCCATGAAAGTCCTTGCGGATTCCTTGGTGGGACAGGAAGGGGTTCCGGAGAAATTGTACCAGGAGTTTATGCAGGATATTACGGCGGAGATCGACAGAGAAAATAAGATCATCACAGACCTGCTTTCCCTTGTAAAAATGGATAAGAAAGTAGCGGATGTGAATATCCAGCATATGGATATTAATCAGCTTCTGGAGGACGTTTTAAAGAGGCTGCGTCCCATTGCGGACAAGCGGAATATAGATCTGATCCTGGACTGCTTCCGGCCGGTGGAGGCGGACGTGGACGAGCTGAAATTCACTCTTGCCATCAGCAATCTGGTGGAAAACGGAATCAAATATAACGTGGACGATGGATGGGTGAGAGTATCCCTGGACGCTGATCACAAGTATTTTTATGTGACGGTAGCGGATTCGGGAATGGGGATTCCGGAAGATTCCATTGAGCGTATTTTTGAACGTTTCTATCGGGTGGATAAGTCTCATTCCAGGGAGATCGGAGGCACGGGCCTTGGCCTGTCCATTACCAGGAGCGCGATCGCTATGCACCACGGAGCGATCAAGGTGTACAGCAAGGAAGGGGAAGGAACTACTTTTTCTGTGAGGATCCCCTTATCATATATTCCGTAGGAGGTGCCAGGTGAAAAGATTTTCAGGCGTGCTGCTTTTATTCCTCCTCGCCTGCCTTCTCGGAGGCTGTCAGGTAGAGGTGCAGGAAGTACAGAGCGAAGGCGTGACAGGATATTATTTTTATTATCTGAACACAGACGAGACAGAACTTGTAAGAGAAACTTATACCCCTGAGAGCGAGGCTGCCCAGTCCATGATCCAGGAGCTGATGCAGAGCCTTTCTTCCCCAGATACGGGGGAGGGACAGACGGCGATCCTTCCATCGGAGGTGGCGGTCAATAACTATGAGCTGGGAGAAGACGGAGTCCTTACAATTGATTTTAACAGCAGGTACAGTGAAATGACGAAATCCAGAGAGATCCTTGTGCGGGCCGGAGTGGTAAAAAGTTTCGTGCAGATTCCCGGCGTTCGGGCAGTCGTTTTTACTGTAGGCGGAGAACCCCTTACAGACTCCCGGGGAGAAGCTGTGGGAGAGATGAATGGAGAGACCTTTGTGTCTTATCCGGGAGAAGATATGGATGCGTACCGGGACGATACCTTTATCCTGTATTTTGCCGACAGAGAGGGAGAGCATCTGGTCAGGGAGGAGCGGAAACTCTATTACAGAAAAGATATACCGAAGGAACAGGTGGTA
The DNA here is from genome assembly GCA_019118425.1 of Candidatus Blautia faecavium. GTDB lineage: Bacteria > Bacillota > Clostridia > Lachnospirales > Lachnospiraceae > Blautia_A > Blautia_A faecavium. The sequence continues at coordinate 10,421 of DWYZ01000302.1, forward strand.
TTAGAGCAGCTCAGCGCAGGACCTATGAACAGAGGCAGCTATCCTACTGTCCCGGAAAGTCTGGGGATCAATGATATCGTGATTTCGGACAGGATCTGTTATATTGATTTTGACAGAAGCTTTTTAGACTATGACCAGGAAATTTCCCCTCAGGTTCTTGTGTATTCTGTTGTAAATTCGGTTATAGATGCCTGTGAGGCGGATATGGTACAGATCTCGATTGACGGGAGTACCAGCAATACTCTTTTAGAGGGAATGGATCTGTATCATTTTTATGAAAAAAACGAAGGCCTTGTAGTAGTAGAGGCCGAGGAAAGCGAATGAAAGTTTGATACATGTCATATCCGAGCCACGCCCTTGCTGTGTGGTTATGGACCAGTATGACTTAGGAGGTAGCGCATATGACAAGACGGCCGGTCTGTCTTGCGTGCCTGCTTCTGATGGCTGCTATAGTCCTGGCGGACTGGATGGGATTTCCCCTGATACGGGGGAATCCCCTTCCTGACTCTGTCAGAGAATGGATCAGCCGGCATCCGGAAGCTGTTGTCTGCGGGGAGACAGTGAGGTGCGCAAGGACAGAATTTTCTCAATCTGTATATCTGAAAAACGCATATCTTATTTACAAATCTGAAAAAGTATCCATAGAAAATGTAAGAGTATTTTTAAAGGAAGACAGCGAGGTCCCGGTGGGAACTCTTCTTTTAGTGTCCGGAACCCTGGAGAGGGTGGGTGCTCCCAGAAATCCCGGAGAATTTGACAGCCGCCAATACTATGCGGCGGAACGTATCTATTATTTTATGAAAGACGGAAAAATAGAAAAAAGATCCAGGGCGTATTCCGGCTGGGGACAGTTTTTGGCAGAGATCCGGCAGAAGGGAGCTGATATCCTGGAAGCAGCGGCGGGAGAGGAAGCGCCTGTGTTTGCCGCCATGGCGCTGGGAGAAAAAAGCAATCTGGAGGAAGAGACAAAGATCCGCTACCAGATGGCTGGGATCATACATATTCTGGCTATAAATAGTACCAAGATAAACTATGTGTTTTGTGTTGATACTGCTTGTAAATCTTTATAAAAAAGAACATGGTTTACAAAAAAAGGTAAAAGTGTGTTTTAAGTAAAAGGAAAACATATCTTTTGCGTCTAGTAATTATTGCTTAATCACAATGCTCTAATAATAGTATTAAGTAAGAACGAAAGTCAATATGGATGGTTTTGTAAGGGTAAAAATATAGCGACTTTATTGGCTTTTAAGCATTAATAATACTTTTCATGTCATTATTGTTCAATGAAAGAGTGCGTGCTATAATTGAGAATATTAGCAAATGTCGAAAGAGGAAACTATGGATATACAATGGTTTATTGAAGTTATTTCAAGTGAATTTATAGCTCAAACACTTGTAGGTTATACTATTACTGAAATATTAGATCGTGTGAAAAATAGATTGTTTAATCGAAAAATGACGGATGGAATCTGTCAATTTTATTGCTGTGTGGCAGATGCATTAAAAGATACATGCGAGCAATTGGGGTGGGAATTCGACATTACTACTATCGCTGAAACAGTCGTTCAACCTTTAACAAAGCAAAACGTAGATTTTAACCAAGAATATTTAGGCAATCTTTTCAGCAAATATATTGGTCATGAAGTTACAGAAAAGGATTTAAAACAATGGGTTAATTGTTTTTTGTTTAGATTATCATCAGACGAATATACACAATTAAGAAAATATTTAAAGTTAAGAAGAATGCTTAGTAGCGACAATAAACCGCAATTAATTGAGGGAATTAAGGATGATTATGATGAGTACATACATAATTATCAACGAAAACTTTTTTGGAGTAATAATGATAACATAGCTCTTAAAAATCTCTATGTATGGAATTCTTACTATATAGGTGAATCTAAGT
>DWYZ01000303.1 GCA_019118425.1 Candidatus Blautia faecavium
GGCGTACGCTTTGTGCCGGGGAAGGTAAAGGGATTTTTTAAAGTATCCAGCGGAGAACTTTTAGATCACTGTGTGGATCTTAAGGAGCTTGCCGGAACGGAGCAACTTCCCTGGCGCATTGCCCAGGCAGAGAATTTCCAGGAACGGATGGATATTTTCCAGGAGTATCTGTACAGGGAGGATGCTTGTCTGAAGCTGGAAAAATCCGTACTTGTAGATTATATGCTGAAACGTATCCATGAGAGCAGCGGGGAGATCCAGTTGGGGGAACTGGCATTGGAAATGCAGTATTCCATCCAATACATCCGCCGTTGTTTCACTGAGTATGTGGGTATGTCCCCAAAAAGATTCTGCCGCCAGCTGAGATTTCAGCATGCCCTAAAGCAGTTAAACGCAAACAAGAACTCTCATATATCCGATATTTCCCAGGATACAGGCTACTATGACCAGGCCCATATGCTAAAGGATTTTCAGGCATATATGGGAGTATCCCCATCCCGGTACGCAAGGATCATCAATCTGAAAAAATACGGAAATCAGATTTTATATGTGTAGTTTCTTTTTTTACTATTTTTACTTTCTTCTTGTTTTTATAATAAGATCAGAAATTGAGTTACAAAAACGAGGAGGAAATACTTATGTCAGAGCTTAAAAATTTTTATACAATTGATGATGCCATTTCTATGGATTATGAGACCACGAAAGAGCTGCAGTTAAAACATTTAAACAGAGAGCGGACTCTTGCCGGAAATTCCAAATACTTTGTAAAAGCAGAGGACTGCTGGTTTACAGATTATGAGGGAAACAGGCATTTGGATATGATCGGCGCCGTAGGTGTGGTGACTGTAGGAAACAACAATGAATACATATGGAGTGAGATCAGTAAAGTATTCGAAAGCAAACAGTATATGATGGGTGCCATCGCCTATCACAATGTAGCGGCTGCTTTTGCCCACAATATGGCAGTTCTCTCCCCGGGAGGAAAGCTTACCAAGATGGGTACGGCGACAGGCGGTGCAGAAGCTGTGGAGGGCACCATCAAACTGATCAAGCTTGCCTGCCGCAATGATCCCAAACGTGCGAAAATCCTTGCCTGCCAGGGCGGATTCCATGGAAAGACTACAGGCGCTGTTTCTGTAGGCGGAAAAGAAAAATGGAGAATGTACCAGCATCCTCTGATGGAATGTGTGGATCATGTTCCCTACGGTGATGCAGAAGCTTTGGAACAAGCATTGAAGGATGAGTGTTATATGGCATTTTATTTGGAACCTATCCAGGGAGAGGGCGGTATCATCGTTCCTCCGGAAGGATACCTTACAAAAGTGAGGGAGCTGTGTACCAAGTACCATACTTATATGGTGGCGGACGAAATTCAGTGCGGCTGTGCCAGAACTGGAAAAATGTGGGCGGTTGACCATGAAAATGTGGTTCCCGACTGTCTGACTTTTGCAAAAGGTTTTTCCGGCGGACTGATTCCGTTCGGCGGTTATATCTGTACGGAAGAGCTGTACGAAGCGGCTTACGGTTCTATTGAGACCTGCTTCCATCACACAGCTACATACCAGGAAAACGGCATCAGCGCAGCAGCAGGCCTGGCTTCCCTTCAGTATATCCTGGATAACCATCTCATTGAGGCGGCGGCAGAAAAAGGAGAATATTTTATTTCGGAATTAAAGAAGATCCAGGAAAAATATCCGAAGATCATTAAAGAAGTCAGGGGAAAGGGCTTGATGATCGGCATGGAATTTTATGAGGTTCCGGATGGATATAAAGAGGGTTTCGGCGAATATTTCGCAGATCCGGTGAATGATGCTCTTATTGATCAGTACCACATTCAGGTAAACCACACCATCAATAATCCGGCTGTGTTCCGTTTCCTTCCTCCTCTTACCATTAAGAAAGAGGATATTGATTATACGCTGGAATGTTTCGAAAAAGCAGTAAAAATGTGCGAAGAACACTGCAAATAAAAGAAGAATGAATAAAAGGCAAAGGTGCAGAAAGACAGGCTAAACTTTCTGCACCTTTGATGTTTATAGAAGGGAGAATACATATGGGAATTGTCAGGTTAGATATCATCACCACAATGACAAAGCTTACAGGATTAAAGGAAATGCTCAGCAGAAAAGGAATCTCCGGGATGACTGTCTCGCAGGTGCTGGGATGCGGCGTGCAGAATGGAACAAGAGAGTATGAGCTTGGGAAAAATGCAGAAATGGAGCTTTTGCCTAAAGAACTGGTCACGATCTTCGTAGATGATGAAAATCTGGATCAGTTGTTAAAGGATATCAGTAAGGAACTGTATACAGGCCACATTGGGGATGGAAAAATATTTGTTTCCGATGTGCGCAATGTAATCCGTGTCCGCACGGGAGAAGACGGAATCGATGCATTAAGATAAAGAAAGATTAGGGTGATCGTTATGAAAAGTCAAAAACTGGGATTAGTAAGTGTAGTATCCACGGGAGTAGGGCTTGTGATCGCTACAAGCTGTATGCTTTCTCTATGTCAGGGAGCGGCACAGATCGGGACGTTTTTTATTCTTTCTATTGTAATCGCATGTGTGTTAAATATGCTGACAGCAGCGTCCCTTGCAGAATTAAATGCCTTGATGCCGGCCCTTACCGGGGGATTGGCCCAGTATACCCTTGCCGGGCTTGGACCTTTTGTGACTCTGGTTTCCATGGTAGGGGGATATTTGATCTGTAATAGTCTTACCGCCCCTGTGGAGGGAACTATGTTTGCTTTTGCTATGCAGGAGATTACAGGGCTTTCCATTCCGGCTCCTTTTTTCAGTGTAGGTCTTACCATCCTTTTGGTGATCGCTAACCTTTTAGGCGTAGATATGTTTGCGAAAATACAAAATGTGGTGGCGGTTCTTCTCATCGGTTCTATGATTCTTCTTGGAATCATCGGGCTTTTGGGCATGGGAAGCGGCGAGACGGTCCATCAGGCTTATACAGCCAATGACAGCAGTCTTGTTGATGGATTTACTATGTCGGCGGCTGCTTTTTGGCTGTTTATCGGTGTAGAATTTATTATCCCCATATCCAAAGATGTAAAAAATCCAAAGAGAAACATCCCCCTTGGCATGTTTCTAAGCCTTGGAATCATCTGTGTGATCCAAATCGTATTGGTTCTTGGCATACATAGATATGTCCCCTGGGATTCGCTTTCCCAATCGTCATCCCCGCATATTTTATATGGGATTCAGCTTTTGGGGGATTTCGGAAAAATCTGGATCGGTATTGTTGCCATACTTGCTGCCATCAGCACCCAAAATTCCGTGATCAACAGCATCCCGAAAATTTGTTATGGAATGTCAAAGATGAATATGCTTCCGGAAATCTTTCAGAAAACCAACCGTCATGGGGCACCGGCAGCGGGGATTTTAATTTATGGGGCTGTCATTATTTTTATCGAAGGATCGGGACTGGCTTCCACGGACGGAATTTCTTTTTTGATCCTGACGGCATCAGTATTCTGGATGGTCTCTTATATTATCTCCCATATAAATGTGCTGGTGCTCAGAAGACGTATGCCTAAGGTACCGCGGAACTTTAAGGTTCCTTTCGGACCTCTCCTTCCTCTTGCGGGGATTGCGGGAACTGGATATATGATTTTTCATATCTCATCGGACCCTGTCAAAAGACTTCAGATTTGGCTAGTCACCGGAGGAATCTTCCTTCTCCTCGCCCTTTACGCAGCTGTATGGATCAAAAAAAGAATGAAGATGCCTATGTTTCAGGCTGTTTCTTTAGAAAAGGTTATGGCAATGGAGCATCCATTATATTATCAGATTCGGAAAAAAAGTCATTTAAAGAAAGCGTCATAGTATAAATTCTTATGCCTGTTCTTTGATTTTCACGCTCCCATGATACATGGTATAATACAAATCACCATTTTGGGCCACCTTAAACCCATAATCGTTAAGTAGATATGTCCCTTGCGAGGCATAATCTACTCAACGACTGTGGGTGATTTTCTTATTGGATTAAAGAGTAAGAACAAGGTATGGAATAAGAATATAAAGGTTCTTTGATCTTTTATCGTCTGCTGCTGTGTCTTTCCATAAGCTTGTATTTTTTTATGCTTTCTTAGTATCCCAGTAAACCTTTTTTTTAAAAAAATTCGAATAATTTTTATGAATTTTTGTGAAAATTTATGTTGATAAGATTTGGAGGAAGAAGTATAATGGAGCTGTATTGTACAAAGTATACAAAAAAGGCAGGATGTATATAAAAAAATATTATAATTTTAATGTTCGGACACGCTTTAAAAATCCAAAGATGGAAAAGGAGATGACGTAAATGGAAATCCAACTACAGGAACTTATTGACCAGATTAAAAATGATGGCGTAAAAGCCGCTGAAACGGAAGCTGCTTCCATATTAGAAGAGGCAAAGACAGAGGCTGAAAAAATCATTTCCGATGCGAAGGCAGAAGCTGAGAGGATCATGCTGGAAGCCAAAGCGCAGAATGAGCGTTTTGTCCGCGCAGGTGAAGATTCTATCCGCCAGGCCGGAAGGAACCTTTTGATTTCGTTCAGGGAAAGTGTTGCAAAAGAGCTTAACGTCATTGTGGGAGACAACGTGAAAGAAGCATTGTCTTCCGATTCTCTTCCACAGTTGATCCTTACGGCTGTAGAAAACTGGACGAAGGATACAGAAGCGGAGGATATTTCTGTTTTGATCGGAAGCAAAGAGCTGGCTTCCATTGAGACAGAATTGCTTGCAGGACTGAAAGAGCGGATGTGCGCGGGGGTTACATTGAAAGCGAGTGACGACTTTGAAGGAGGCTTTCGTATTTCGGTCCAGGATGGACAGGCATATTATGATTACTCAGCAGAAGCGGTGATCGAGCTGTTGTCTGTGTATTTGACTCCAAAACTAATATCATTGATGAAAGAGGCTGAGAATGTATGAATCAATACTATCTGATTGCACAACTGCCATCTTTGGAAACTGCCAGTGAAACAACAGCGCTGCCTATTACAGAAGAACGGTTTTATGAACTCTGCAAAAGTAATTTGGGGAAAAGGGCATGGAACGCCTTAAGCGGGCTGACGCTTGTTCCGAAAAAGCAGTATAAAAAATCGGGATATTCGTTTATTGACAACTGGAATCAGTGGGAAAAAAATTTTCGTCTGGCACTTGCCGGCGCCCGTGCGGAGAAGATGAAAAAACCATTTGAGGGAGAAACAGGAGAGGTTTCCGCCGAACTGCTTCAGACGGTACGCCAGGCAGTGGAGATGGAGGATCCTTTAGAGGCAGAGCGGTATTTAACCCGTGTCCGCCTGGATTTTTTGGAAACGCTGCGCCCTGCGGATTCCTTCAGCGAAACCATGTTGTTTTATTATGCGTTGAAGCTGAAGCTTATTTTAAGGATCCAGCAATTTGATAAAAGCAAGGGACAAAACGCATATCGAAAAATTTACGGCTCAATTATGTATGGAGGCGGGCAGGAGGTTAAAGAATGACCGGAAACAATCAAAACACAGGGCGAGTTGTAGGTGTGAATGGAAATATGGTATCCGTCCAATTTGAAGGCGACGTTTCGATGAACGAGATCTGCTATGTAAAAGTTGGAAACACCTCTCTCAAAAGCGAAGTGATCCGTATTCGGGATAAAATTGCCCAGATACAGGTTTACGAGATGACAAACGGAATTAAGTGCGGGGATGAAGTAATGTTCACAGGGGACATGCTTACCGTGGAGCTTGGCCCCGGTCTTTTGGGCCAGATTTACGATGGGCTGCAGAATCCGCTGCCGCTTTTGGCCGAACAGGCGGGATGGTTCCTGGAGCGGGGTATTTATACAAACGCGCTGGATGACCAAAAGAAATGGGAATTTACCCCGACTGCAAAACCGGGCGACACCGTGAAAGCCGGAGAATATGTAGGAACGGTCCCGGAGGGTTCCTTTGTCCATAAAATCCTTGTTCCATTTTACCTGTTGGGAAGTTACACTGTTAAATCCGTGGCGCAAAATGGAACATATACTATTAAAGAGACCATCGCGGTCATAGCAGATGACAGGGGCAATGAGATCCCCATTACTATGTCTTTCAAATGGCCGGTGAAGCGGGCGGTAACCTGTTACAGTGAACGTTTAGCGCCTACGGAAACAATGGAAACGAAAGTTCGTCTGATCGATTCTTTCTTTCCTGTGGCAAAGGGCGGGACTTATTGCATTCCCGGACCATTTGGCGCAGGTAAGACGGTATTGCAGCATACAACTTCAAAATACGCAGATGTGGATATTGTGATCATAGCTGCCTGCGGAGAACGTGCCGGGGAAGTAGTGGAAACGCTGACAGAGTTTCCGGAGCTGGTGGACCCAAAGACAGGACGCTCCCTGATGGAACGCACCATTATCATCTGCAATACGTCCTCTATGCCCGTTGCCAGCCGTGAGGCTTCTGTTTATACGTCTGTGACACTAGCGGAATATTACCGCCAGATGGGACTGCATGTACTGCTTCTGGCAGATTCTACCTCCCGATGGGCCCAGGCACTTCGAGAAATGTCGGGACGTCTGGAAGAGATTCCGGGAGAAGAGGCATTCCCGGCATATCTGGAGTCCTATATCGCGGCGTTTTATGAGCGGGCCGGCTATGTACGCCTTCCGGACGGTTCTAAAGGTTCCGTCACTATTGGCGGTACGGTTTCTCCTGCCGGCGGTAATTTCGATGAACCTGTGACGCAGGCGACCTTAAAGGTTGTGGGCGCTTTCCATGGATTGTCCAGAGAGCGTTCGGATGCGCGTAAGTATCCAGCCATTGACCCGCTGATTTCATGGTCCAAATACCAGGGAGTGATCGCGTCTGAGAAAATGGCATTTTTGCGGAATATTTTGCTTCATGGAAACGACATTGGTTCCATGATGAAGGTAGTGGGAGAAGAAGGGACGAGTCTGCCGGATTACATTGTTTACCTCAAAGAAGAAATGCTGGATGCGGTTTATCTACAGCAAAATTCCTTTGATTTAACCGATGCGGACTGCGGCGCCAAGCGTCAGCGCTATGTAACCGATAAATTGATCCGGGTTCTTGGCTCAGAATATGCGCTGAACGATAAGGATGAGGCGCGCGGCTTCTTTAACCGGATGCGCCAGAAATTTATTGACTGGAATTATACGGAATTTATGAGCGAGACTTTTAACGCCAGGGAAGCGGAAATCGACCGGCAGTACGAAGAGGGCTGCGGAAAGTGCAGCTACGAAGCAGAAGCATTGTGCAAAGGCGGTGAATAAGGATGAATAAAGTATATAACCGGATCGAATCCATAACCGGAAACGTGATCACGGTCCGCGCCAAGGGAATCCGGAATAACGAGCTGGCTACAGTCAGCACACGTTTCGGCAAATCCCTTGCGGAAGTAAATAAAATTGAAGGCGACCTGGTTTCTCTGCAGGTATTTGCAGGGGGGAAGGGCGTATCTACAGGCGATGAAGTGCGTTTCCTTGGACATGAAATGCAGGTATCCTTCAGCGAGGATCTTTTTGGAAGGGTATTCAATGGCTCCGGCGAACCCATTGATAAGGGCCCGGCTCTGACAGAAAATATGAAGCCCATCGGCGGCCCTTCCGTAAATCCTACGAAGCGTATTCTTGCCAATCGTATGATGCGTACCAACATTCCCATGATCGATATGTTCAACACCCTGGTTGTCTCACAGAAACTTCCTATTTTCTCCATTTCGGGAGAACCTTATAATCAGCTTCTGGCCCGTATTGCCATGCAGGCAGAGGCGGATGTCATCATTCTTGGGGGAATGGGATTAAAATACGACGATTATCTTTATTTCAAGGATACACTTTCCCAGGGCGGTGCTTTAAGCAGAACGGTTATGTTCATCCATACGGCCGCCGACCCTACCGTAGAATGTATGAAGATTCCGGATATGGCTCTGGCAGTGGCGGAGCAGTTCGCACTGCAGGATAAAGATGTTCTGGTGCTTCTGACGGATATGACCAACTATGCCGATGCCATGAAGGAAATCGCCATTACACAGGAACAGGTACCTTCCAACCGGGGGTATCCGGGAGATTTGTATTCACAGCTGGCAGCCCGTTATGAAAAGGCCGTTGACTTTGATAGTTCCGGTTCTGTAACGATTTTGGCAGTGACCACCATGCCGGGTGACGACGTTACCCATCCGGTTCCCGACAACACAGGCTATATTACGGAAGGCCAGTATTATTTAAAGGACGGACGGATTGAGCCTTTTGGCTCTTTGTCCCGTTTGAAACAGAATGTAAACGGCAAAACAAGAAAAGACCATCGCGCCCTTATGGATGCCATGATTCGTTTATATTCTTCTTACAAAGATACAGTTGAGAAGAGGAACATGGGCTTTAATATGAGCCGCTGGGATGAAAAGCTTCTCAAATATGGAAAATTATTTGAAGACAAGCTCATGAGCCTTTCAGTAAACCTTTCTCTGGAAGATGCGCTGGATTTAGGGTGGCAAATCCTTGCGGACTGCTTTGAAAAGGATGAAACGGGCATGAAATCAGAGCTGATCGAAGAATTCTGGCCTGAAAAATAAGGAGGGGCAGGAACGTTGGCAAAAATTAAACTGACAAAAAATGAATTAAAGGTACAAAAAGATGCATTGAAAATGTACCAGAGATATTTGCCTACCCTGATTCTTAAGAAACAGCAGCTTCAGTCCGAGATCCGTGCCATTGAAGGGAACGCGAAAGCCGTAAGACAGCAGAAGACAGAGCTTGAAAAGGAGTTTGAGCAGTGGATTGCCGTCTTCAGTGAAGCAGATGCGTTTCCGAAGGGAATCATTACCGTTGCCAATATCCGGAAAGGAACCGGCAATATTGCAGGTGTTATGATTCCCACTTATGAGGGGGCGGATTTTTCCAGAGGAGATTACGATTTGTATGAAACCCCTTTGTGGGTGGATCTGGCGGCAAATTGTATGGAAAAGGCGATGGAACTTGATCTGGAAGCAGAAGTGCTGGAGGAACA
>DWYZ01000304.1 GCA_019118425.1 Candidatus Blautia faecavium
ATGGGAAATTCCATAATTGATTTTAACGAGAAAAAAGGGTTCATCTGCGATATGGATGGTGTGATTTATCATGGCAATCAGATATTGCCAGGTGTTCCAGAATTCATTCAGTGGTTACATGATGAAAAGAACTGGTGGGGAGACATGCCTATGCCTTTATACACGTTTCTGGAGGAATATGATTTTTCTGGAAAAACCATCATCCCCTTTACTGCTCATGGAGGAAGTGGATTTTCTGATACAGTAAACACGATCGGAGAACTCCAGCCGGAGGCAGAGGTCAGCGAGGAGGGCTTAAGTATTTCCAGAAACGATGTAGCAGATGCCGAGGAAGAGATAAGAGCCTGGGCAGAGGGCCTGGGTCTGTGACAGAGCCTTTTCGGCAGATAAAAAAGCAGGACAGGCGAGAGAAAAATATTAGAAAGGAGCCCTGAAAATGAGAAAAAAAGTCACAATTTGAGTTTTTGCGGTAATTGCTTTGGTAGTGTGTGTCATGGGATATTACTTGCATCGGATGTGGCCTATGCTTCTACTAAGATCACTAACCTGGGAGCTTTGAAGATCGTGCTGGGGCTTAGGCATTTTCTGCTTTATTTATGCTTTGTAGTCCTGTTTTCCCTGATCTGCGGCTTTTTTGTAAATTTAGCCGTCTAAAAACGGGAATGGGCAAAAAGGAAAAAGACGGAAGCATATACTTTAAACCATAACGTATAAATAGAAAAACTAATCGGCTATTCTGTTGTATTCCTGCAGATACTATAATAAGAGACAGAAAAAAGAAAACGAATGTACGAGGAGGAATACACCATGGAATATGTAACCTTGAATAATGGAGAGAAAATGCCCATGGAAGGAATCGGAACCTTCCTTCTTAAACCGGAAGGCGGCGGCTGTAAAAAGCATGTTTCTTTTTATAGCTGCCGCCTCTTCCGGTTTCCTTTTTATTTACGGATTTATAAACTTTAGGCGTCTGTTTCCGGCAGATCCCACACGGAACTGCGGATGATCAGTTTCGTTCCGATGCGTATTTTTTTTGACCGTATCTCAGCCGGAGGATTTTTTTTGCTTTCCATGAGGCGGATGAGAGCGTCTACTGTTTCTGTGGCCCAGGTAAGCTTGGATACGCTGACGGAGGTAAGGGGGGGATCCGCCAGCTCACAGGCTGGGCGGTCGTTAAAACCGATCACAGACAGCTGTCCGGGGATCTGGTATCCCTGCTCTTTAAAGGCACGCATGGCCCCCAGGGCAATGGTATCGTCATCGCAGACGAAGGCGCTGGGAAGAGAAAGGGCAGAAGCGTTTAAAAGCCGGGAGATATCCCGATAACTTTCTTCCTCTGTATACCCCACTGTCCAGATATCCTCAGGCAAAAAGCCGAGATGAAAATGGGCGAGGGCCTGCTCATAACCCTGATGCCTTTCTTTAAAGCTGCTGATACGGATCTTGCTTTTCAAATAGCCGATGCGTTTATGGCCTTTTTCTGCCAGATATTCTACAGCCTGATAGGTTCCCATTTGATTATTAATGGATACCGTGTCCAGATCCAGTCTGGTAAAGTCGTTGTCTAAGATAACGAAAGGAAGATCCAGTTCTTTAAAATACAGTATGTCATCATTATCCATTTCCGTTCCGAAAAGAATGGCCCCCTGTGCTTGAAGTTCATTGATATAGGCAATCTGAGGCTCTATAGGCCTGCGCTTGTCCACTGTGCAGAGCAATACACTATAGCCAAAGGTTCTGGCGCGGTTCTCGATATTTTCCATGAGCAAAAGAAAAAAAGGATGAAGATCCAGAATTTTTCCGTCGCGTTTATAGATGATAAAGCACAGGCTTTGACTGGCTGGCGTGCTTTTATCTTTCAGGAGATGCCCCAGATTCATTTCTTTTAGCTGAGCAATGACCCTTTCCCTTGTGGCTTGGGAAACGCCGGGCTTATGATTGATCACAATGGATAAAGAGGAGGCGGATATATTTAATTTACTTGCAATCTCTTTATATGTCATGAAATTTACCTTCACTATCTTTATTCTTGAATTTGATTATATACAGCAGCAGAAAAAAAGTCAACGCATTCTGCTTTCTAACTAGATGTTTACTAAATGATTTATTTAAAATAACTAAAATATGAAAATACATTTTGTAAATAATACTGGATTTACAACTAAACTATTTGGTGATAAGATAAAACCATAAAGTAAATCAAACACAAAAACAAGGAGGAGCGTTATGATCCAGTATAAAAAAGTAACAGGAGATTTCAGTCTGCAGGATAAAGTTGCTGTTGTCATGGGAGGCGCCGGCGGCATAGGAGAGGCTACAGCAAGGATGTACGCGAAAAAAGGCGCGAAGGTAGTGATCACAGACTGTAAAGACAATTGTCCCCAGGTGGCAGAGGCTATTGAGAAAGAATACGGCGTAGACACAATCGGGATTAAATGCGATGTGACCGATCAGGGAAGTGTGGATGCCTTGATCGAAAAAGTAGTGGAAAAATTCGGAGAGATCAACGTTCTCGCGGCAATGCCGGGGTTTGTGGATCTGTATAGGGCGACGGACATTGACATTGACGTGATCGAAAAGCATCTGGCGATCAACGCAGTGGGTGTGTTCCGCCTTTGCCAGGCAGCGGCGAAGCAGATGATCAAACAGGGAAAAGGAGGCAAGATCGTATGTGTTACTTCCCAGGCGGATTTTATTGCCATTAACAAGCATGTAGGATACACTATGAGCAAGGCGGCTCTGGTGGGAATGATCAAAGTATGCGCCCTGGAATGGGCGGAATACGGAATCAATGTAAACGGCGTAGCTCCTACAGTGGTCAATACCTATATGGGAGAAAAAGCATGGCAGGGAAAAGTAAAGGACGATATGATCGAAAAAATTCCTGCCCATCGTTTTGCGGAGACAGATGAAATCGCGGCGGCGATCCTTTTCCTTTCATGCGATGAGGCAAATATGATCACAGGAGAAGATCTTGTGGTTGACGGAGGATTTACTATTTACTAAATAAAAGTTGATAGATTGCTGCGGATAAAGGGCTTCCGGTGACGAGACGGGTCACAAGGAGGTCCTTTTTTGTCTGGATTTTTCCTGAAAGAGGTCGTGCGGAAAAGAAGAAGTTTTTATTTACATTTTGGTATATAGACGAACCGGGGGAGGTGGTGCTATACTGACATAAAACGCTTAAAAAAGAGGTGACTGCCATGACAGATGAACAAATGACAGCAGAGGTCTTAACAGAAGAGGAAGCCCTTGAAAACTCTTCCTGGTTTAAGCCCATGGGGGAGATCGCCGGATTTCCTGTAAGGCCGGGGCTGTTTAACGTAAACGGGGCTACGGCTTTGCATTATGGTGTGAATTTTACCATCCATACTCATTTTGGGACGAGCTGTGCGCTTTTGCTGTTTCACAGAGATGAGGAAGAACCCTATGCGGTGCTTCCGTTTCCAGAAGAATATAAGATCGGGGATGTATATTCCATGATCGTATTTGGGCTGGATGTGGAGGAATTTGAGTATGCGTACCGTATTGACGGGCCATATGACCCGGTCAGAGGACTTCTTTTTGACAAAAGAAATGTGATCCTGGATCCTTATGCGAAAGCAGTAACCGGTCAGCATATCTGGGGAGAAACAAGGCCCGGCCCATACCATGCGCGGGTAGTAAAAGATACCTTTGACTGGGGAGATATGCCGCAGTCGTCCAGAGAATTAAGTGATCTTATCATATATGAACTGCATGTACGCGGATTTACGAAGGATCCTTCCTCAAAGGCAGAGCATGGAGGAACCTTTCTGGGACTGCGGGAAAAAATCCCTTATCTGAAAGAACTGGGGATCAATGCAGTGGAACTGATGCCGGTTTTTGAATTTGACGAGATGGCGGGAAAAAGAGAAGTAAACGGAAGAAAACTTCTGGATTACTGGGGCTATAATACAGTCAGCTTTTTCTCACCTAATACCAGTTATGCCTCCTCCATGGAATACAACCGGGAAGGGACAGAGCTTAAAGAAACAATAAGGGAGCTGCATAAAAACGGCATAGAAGTGATTCTGGATGTGGTATTTAACCACACAGCCGAAGGAAACGAAAATGGTCCCAGCTTTTGTTTTAAAGGGCTGGATAACAACATATACTATATGCTCACGCCGGATGGATATTACTATAATTTCAGCGGCTGCGGGAATACCTTAAACTGCAATCATCCCGTGGTCCGGCAGATGATCCTGGAATGTCTGCGGTATTGGACTATCGACTACCGGGTAGACGGATTCCGTTTTGATCTTGCCAGCATTCTTGGAAGAAATGAGGATGGTTCGCCTATGAATAACCCGCCTCTTTTAGAGAGCCTGGCTTACGATCCGGTCTTAAGCAATGTAAAGCTGATCGCAGAAGCCTGGGATGCCGGCGGGTTATACCAGGTAGGAAGCTTTCCGGCGAATTTCCGCTGGGCGGAGTGGAACGGAAGATACCGGGATTCCCTGCGCTCTTTTTTAAAGGGAGACTGCTGGGAATCTCAGGCGGCTGCGCGGAGCATCTGCGGTTCGAAAGATCTGTATGGAAGCACAGAAGGAGCCTATAAAGGGGAATACCTTGGCTATGACTCCAGCGTGAATTTTATCACCTGCCATGATGGTTTTACCTTGTACGATTTGTATTCTTACAATGAGAAGCATAATCTGGACAACGGCTGGGAGAATACGGACGGAAGCGGAGACAACAGAAGCTGGAACTGTGGAGCGGAAGGAGATACAAAGGACGAGGAGGTTCTTTCCCTTCGTTTTCGTATGATCCGCAATGCATGTACGGTTCTGCTGTGCAGCAGGGGAACGCCTATGTTTCTTGCGGGAGATGAATTTGGCAATACCCAGTTTGGAAACAACAACGGTTATTGTCAGGACAATGACATTTCCTGGCTGGACTGGGGACTTCTGGAAAAAAACAGAGAGCTTTTCGAATTTTTTAAATTTGCCATCGCTTTTCGAAAGAAACATCCTTCCATACAGAGAAAGCTTCCTGACGCTGTATGCAAAATGGAGAGCATCCGCACCTATGACCGAAACGGTCAGCCCGCAGAGATGGAAAATAATATTTATACTTTATGTGTGGGTTATGCAGGCTATGACCCGGAGCAGGGACGGGACGATATCGTATATCTGTGCGTCAATGCCTATTGGGAGGACGTTCCTATCAGGCTTCCGGCGCTTCGGGGTAATCTAAGGTGGTATTTAAGCATCCATACCTTTGGGGATGGAAGTGGAACGTATTTTTACAGGGAAGGAGAGGAGACCTGTATCCAGGATGAATTTATCATGCGTCCTCGTACAGCGGCAGTTTTTTACGCAAGATGAAACAGGGAAACAAAACAGAAAAAATCCAATTTTATCAAATGTTTTTCCGGATGTATGTGGTCCTTGTCCTGCAGAATGTGATTTCCTTAAGTGTGAATCTGGCAGATAATATCATGCTGGGGGCTTACAGCGAGACGGCTCTTTCCGGAGTGGCGGCGGTAAACCAGATCCAGTTTATTTTTCAGCAGCTTCTTACTGCCATCGGAGAAGGAACGGTGATCTTATCCAGCCAATACTGGGGAAAAGGACAGACGGAACCCATGAAAAAGATCGCGTCGGCAGCTATGCGGCTGTCCCTGTTCTTTTCCATTATCCTTTTTATACTGGTCAGCATTTTTCCGGAAGAAGTAATGGGGCTTTTTACCTCCGATGCGGAAATCATCCATCAGGGAACGGAATATTTGGCAATGATACGCTTTACCTATGTGTTTTTTGCTGTTTCCATGACCCTTCTTGCAGCTATGAGAAGTGTGGAGACGGTAAACATTGCCTTTTATCTTTCCGTGGTCACCCTTCTTATTAACTGCTGTATCAATTATCTTTTGATCTATGGAAAATTCGGCGCCCCAAGGCTGGGGGTGACAGGAGCGGCCATCGGAACCCTTACCGCAAGGGTGGTGGAATGCGGGGCAGTGATCTATTATGTGTGGAAAAAGGATACGAAGCTTAAGATACGCCTTCGGGATTATCTGAAAACAGACCGGACACTTTTTGGAGATTATATGAAGGTTACCCTGCCTATGCTGGTGGTACAGGGGCTGTGGGGAGTAAATACCGCCCTTCAGACAGCGATCCTCGGACATATGACCGCTATCGCCATTGCGGCAAACAGTGTTGCCTCCACTTTATTTATGGTGGTAAAGTCTACTGCCTCAGGGGCGGCCTCCACCGCCTCGGTGATCATTGGAAAAGCCATTGGAATGGGAGATATGGACAGGGTAAAGGCCTATTCCAGACGTCTGCAGAAAATGTTCCTTGTGATAGGAATTCTATCCGGGATATTTTTGTTTTTTATCCGGATTCCTGTGCTGGGCCTTTACGATCTGTCCCAGGAGACAAGAGAGATGGCAGATACCTTTTTACTCATTTTAAGTGTGGTGTGTGTCACTATGTCTTATCAGATGCCAGTAAACAATGGGATCATCCGAGGGGGCGGAAGCGCGGTTTTTGTAGTAAAAATGGATTTGATCAGTATCTGGCTGATCGTGATCCCTCTGTCTTTTTTCATGGCGTTTGTGGTAAAGGCAGCTCCGGCAGCGGTAGTGTGCTGTCTGAATGCGGATCAGGTTTTTAAGTGCATTCCGGCGTTTATAAAGGTTAATTTCGGACACTGGGCAAGAAAGCTTACGAGAGGGTAATTTAAGGGGAAACGAAAAATGGAATATCAGGAAATTATCACGTTTATTATGGAAATAATAGGAACGATCGCTTTCGCGGCGTCCGGGGCCATGGTAGGTATGGAAAGAAAAATGGATATCTTCGGCGTATGTGTGCTGGGAGTGGTGACTTCTGTGGGAGGGGGAATGATAAGAGACATAGTACTGGGCTCCATTCCTCCGGGAGTGTTTACCAATTCGGTCTATGCACTAGTCGCCACGATCACTTCCTGTGCGGTGTTTCTCATGATCTATCTGAAAAGGGATCTGTTAAGAGGAAACTTCCGGGCCACTTATGACAAGATCATGCTCGTCATGGATTCCATCGGGCTTGGCATATTTACCGTAGTGGGGGTAAATAAAG
Organism: Candidatus Blautia faecavium; assembly: GCA_019118425.1. Classification (GTDB taxonomy): domain Bacteria; phylum Bacillota; class Clostridia; order Lachnospirales; family Lachnospiraceae; genus Blautia_A; species Blautia_A faecavium. The sequence goes on from DWYZ01000304.1 coordinate 7,092, forward strand.
GAATACAGATGGGTTATATAGACAGTACCTTTCTTTTAGTATTTTTAGGGACTATCACCGGTGTGGGCGGAGGGCTTTTAAGAGATATGATGGCTGGGGTTCCGCCTTATATTTTTGTCCGGCATGTATACGCCTGCGCTTCGATCGTAGGAGCCATTGTCTGTGTGGTGATGAACAGGAACTTCGGGCCTGTAGAGGCGATGTTTGTGGCTTTTGGCGCAGTGATCCTTCTGCGTTATCTGGCTGCCCATTATCATTGGAACCTTCCCAGAATGGACTGGAAAGAAAAATAAAGCGACAGCGGAAAGGGAGCGGAAAATCTAAGTATTTTCTACTCCCTTTGGCTATCGTGTATATATGTAAAACAGGGAATATCCATAGTATGATAAATGGATGAGGAAATTGGTTACAAATAAAAATCATATTTTATAAGATATTCCCTGTGTTTACCTTATAAAAATCAAATGGAGAATAATAATCTGCCATAAGTAGGATAGGGAAGAAGTTCTTCCGGAAGTAAAGCTTCCGCCGCGTCCGCATAGCCGCGCAGTTCTTCCATATCGGCAAGCACTTTGCTCTGGTAAGCTTTTGCGCTCGCAGAGATATCTGAAAGATCTTCCGCCTGTTCGGTATCCTTTTTCAAGGTTTCAAGGCCTGCGCACATTTTATCCTGAAGCTCGGTCAGCTTGACCAGAAGACCCGCTTCGCTGGATGTGGAAATATCGGAAACTACCGCTTTCTTTAAGCTGGCTGTGTTGGCAAGCTGTTCCATATAGGTAAAGACAGGCGGCATAAGATCTTTCCGGATCATTTCGCACATGGTATTGGATTCGATATGCAGTGTCTTCACATAGTTTTCAAGCCAGATATCGTAACGGGAGAACAATTCCTCCTTCGTGAAGATCTTATGTTCAGAAAACAGCTTCACATTTTTTTCGCTGGTAAACATAGACAGGGCGTCCGGTGTTGTCTTTAAGTTGTAAAGACCTCTTTTTTCTGCTTCTTCTACCCATTCGTCCGTATAACCGTTTCCATTGAAAATAATACGTTTATGTTCCTTGATGGTTTCTTTTAAAAGCTCATGAACCGCTTTTTCCATATCTTCCGGCGCAGTGTCTTTCAGTTTTTCCTGGAACTGACGGAGAGATTCCGCTACAGCAGTATTTAAGACAATATTCGGGTTAGCTACAGAAGCGGCGGATCCAAGCATACGGAATTCAAATTTATTTCCGGTAAAAGCAAAAGGTGAAGTACGGTTGCGGTCTGTGTTATCCTTTATAAAATGAGGAAGAACCTTTGCACCGATATCCATCTGTACGGCGCCGTGGTTGCTGAAGTATTCGTCGTTTTCAATAGTCTTTAAGACTTCTGTAAGTTCATCTCCAAGGAAGATGGAAACAATAGCAGGAGGCGCTTCGTTTGCACCAAGACGATGATCGTTTCCGGCGCTTGCCACAGAGATGCGCAGAAGATCCGCATAATCGTCCACGGCTTTGATGACAGCCATTAAAAATACAAGGAACTGCGTATTTTCTGAAGGTGTCTTTCCCGGATCCAGAAGATTGCAGCCATCGTCCGTGATCATAGACCAGTTGTTATGTTTTCCGCTTCCGTTGATGCCTTCGAAAGGCTTTTCATGGAGAAGGCAGACCATGTTGTGTTTGTCGGCAACCTTTTTCATTACTTCCATGGTAAGCTGGTTATGGTCCACCGCCACATTGGTAGTGTCAAATACAGGAGCCAGTTCATGCTGCGCCGGAGCAACCTCATTATGTTTGGTCTTTGCCGGGATACCAAGTTTCCAAAGCTCTTCGTCCAGGTCATGCATATAAGCGGATACACGAGGCTTTAAAGCTCCGAAGTAATGATCCTCCATTTCCTGGCCCTTTGGAGCAGGAGCGCCGATCAGGGTACGGCCGCAGAAGATCAGATCCCGTCTTTCTTTATACAGGTCTTTGTCTACAAGGAAATATTCCTGCTCTGGTCCTACGGTTGTGGAAACATGCTTAACGGATTCATTTCCAAGAAGATGAAGCATATTTACCGCTTCACGGTTTAAGGTTTCCATTGAACGAAGAAGCGGCGTTTTCTTGTCAAGGGCTTCTCCGCTGTAAGAACAGAAAGCGGTAGGAATATAAAGAGTTTTGTCTTTAATAAAAGCAGGAGAGGTAGGATCCCATGCGGTATAGCCTCTTGCCTCAAAGGTAGCCCGAAGTCCGCCTGACGGAAAACTGGAGGCATCCGGTTCGCCTTTTACCAGTTCCTTTCCTGAGAAATCCATGATCACCTGTCCGTCTCCTGTAGGAGAAATGAAGCTGTCGTGCTTTTCGGCAGTCACATTCGTCATCGGCTGAAACCAGTGGGTATAATGGGTAGCGCCGTTTTCAATAGCCCATTCCTTCATTGCCACAGCCACAGAGTTTGCCACGTCCAGTTCCAGATGGGTTCCGTTCTGGATGGTCTTTTTTAATGCCTTATACATATCTTTCGGTAATTTGCTTCTCATGATCTTGTCGTTAAATACAAGACTTCCGTATAATTCAGGAATATTCTGTGCCATATAGGTGTGCTCCTTTCATCCATTTCATTTTAATTTTGAATATGTGTATATGTGAAAAAAGAAAATAAAAAAGGCACTTCGGATTTCTCCAAAGCGCCTTTGCTTATGTGAAGTAGTATACACAAAAAAAACTATTTGTCAACGGCTTTTTTGAAAAAAACGAAAAAAATTTCATCCTGTCCGCTCTTGACAAAGGCATGGTTTCTATTATATGTTGTTAAGGAGCAAAGGCGCTTCACATATGGGTGAAGTGCCTTTTTTTTCGTAAATTTACCTGTTAAGGAGGCTTAAAATATGGATGAGATCAAAGAAGAATGCGGTGTGTTCGGCATTTATGACCTGGATGGTGAGAATGTGGTTCCTTCTGTCTATTACGGGCTGACCTCTCTGCAGCACAGGGGACAGGAGGCCTGCGGACTTGCAGTATCAAAGACAAAAGGAGAGCGGGGCAATATCCGGTTTTGCAAAAACGCAGGTCTGGTAAACGAGGTCCTGCGGGAGGACACGTTAAAGGATATGGAAGGAGACATTGCCATCGGACATGTACGGTATTCCACTACAGGCGCTTCTGTGGCGGAAAACGCACAGCCTCTGGTTTTATCTTATATTAAAGGGAGCCTGGCCCTTGCGCATAACGGCAATCTGATGAATACGCCCCGGTTAAAATGGGAATTAATACAAAACGGAGCTATTTTTCATACCACAACGGATTCAGAGGTGATCGCCTTTCATATAGCAAGAGAAAGGGTTCACACAAAATCTGTGGAGGAAGCAGTAGAAAATACAGTGAAAAAGCTGAAGGGCGCTTATGGACTGGTAGTCATGAGCCCAAGGAAGCTGATCGCAGTGCGGGATCCATACGGACTAAAGCCCCTTTGCCTGGGAAAAAGAGGAAACGCGTATATCATTGCCTCGGAAACCTGTGCCCTGGGAGCGGTAGGAGCGGAATTTGTGAGGGATATCCGTCCGGGAGAAATCCTCACTATTACCAGAGACGGCATTCATTCCCGGCAATTTGAAGAAGGAAAAAAACGGGCGCACTGTATTTTTGAATATATTTATTTTGCCCGGCTGGACAGTGTCTTAGACGGAGTGAACGTATATGACGCGCGCATCCGGGGCGGAAGGATCCTGGCAAAGCATTACCCGGTGGAAGCGGATCTGGTGGCCGGCGTTCCTGATTCCGGCGTACCGGCGGCAAAGGGCTACGCTGAAGAATCTGGTATTCCCTTTGGATTTGCTTTTTATAAAAACAGTTATATAGGAAGGACCTTTATAAAACCTACTCAGAAAGAAAGAGAATCCGGGGTCCGGTTAAAGCTTAGCGTTCTTGCTTCTGCGGTGAAGGGAAAAAGGATCGTCCTTGTGGATGACTCTATTGTAAGAGGGACAACCATTGCCAATTTGATTCATATGCTGAAAAAAGCAGGGGCTCTTGAGGTACATGTAAGGATCTGTGCTCCTCCGTTTCTGTATCCCTGCTATTATGGGACAGATGTCCCTTCCAATGACCAGCTTATCGCTTCCTGCTACAGTACAGAAGAAATCCGAAAACTGATCGGAGCAGATTCCCTGGGGTATATGAAAAACGAATATTTAGAGGAAATGGCAGAGGGACTTCCTGTCTGCAAGGCGTGCTTTGACGGAAACTATCCGATAGAACCGGATAAAACAGAATAAAAAAGAAAAATTGTGTATTTACAAATAAAAAAAAATAGGTTATAGTATTGCACATATTTAAATAACTGTTTTGTTCTGACAAAGGCGTCAGGGGCAAAAAAGGGTGAGGTATCCCCTTTTTCATGCTCCCGGCGCCTTTGTTTTTATAAAGATCCTGAAAAGGGCAATGGAGGAGGAAATAAAAAATGGCAGTAAAATACGTGTTTGTCACAGGCGGAGTGGTGTCCGGCCTGGGAAAGGGGATCACGGCGGCATCCCTTGGAAGACTGTTAAAAGCCAGAGGATACCGGGTGACCATGCAGAAATTCGATCCCTATATCAATATTGACCCGGGTACTATGAATCCCATTCAGCACGGGGAAGTTTTCGTCACTGATGACGGGACAGAAACAGATCTGGATCTGGGACATTACGAACGCTTTATTGACGAAAACTTAAATAAAAATTCCAATGTTACCACTGGAAAAATATACTGGTCTGTCCTGCAGAAGGAACGTCACGGAGATTTCGGCGGAGGCACTGTTCAGGTGATCCCCCATATTACCAATGAGATAAAAAGCCGCTTCTACCGGGAGCAGTCTCCGGATGAGGAAGTGATCGCCATTATAGAGGTGGGAGGAACCGTAGGTGATATTGAAAGCCAGCCTTTTTTAGAATCCATCCGTCAATTTCAGCATGAGGTGGGAAAAGCCAACGCGATCCTTATTCATGTGACACTGATCCCCTATCTGCGCGCGTCCGGAGAAATGAAGACAAAACCCACTCAGGCAAGCGTAAAAGAACTGCAGGGAATGGGGATTCAGCCGGATGTGGTCGTATGCCGCAGTGAATATCCTCTTACAGAAGAATTAAAACAAAAAATTTCTTTGTTTTGCAATGTGCCGGTAAATCATGTGCTGCAGAATCTGGATGTAGAATATTTATATGAGGCGCCGCTGGCAATGGAAAGAGAGAGGCTGGCGGACGTAGTCCTTGAGACCTTGCAGTTAGAGCAGAGAAAGCCGGATCTGGAAGACTGGAAAAGCATGGTGGACAGCCTGAAGCATCCGGATAAAGACGTTAAAATCGCCATTGTAGGCAAATATACCCAGCTCCACGATGCGTACCTGAGCGTAGTGGAGGCATTAAAGCACGGAGGAATCTCCTGCAGGGCAAAGGTAGACATGCTGTGGGTGGATTCAGAAGAGCTGAATGAGAAAAACCTGGATCAGGTACTCCATGAAGCGGATGGGATCCTGGTACCGGGAGGGTTCGGAGACAGAGGAACAGAAGGAATGATCCTTGCGGCGCGGTATGCCAGAGTGCATAAGGTTCCTTATCTTGGGATCTGTCTGGGAATGCAGATGGCCATAGCGGAATTCGCCAGACACGTTCTGGGGTATGAGGATGCAAACAGCATAGAGCTGGATCCTTCGACCACCCACCCTGTAGTGGCTTTGATGCCGGATCAGGAGGGCGTGGAAGATATAGGAGGGACACTTCGCCTGGGAAGCTATCCCTGTGTCCTTGCAGAGGATTCTATTTCTTATGGCCTCTTCGGAAAGAAAGAGATCCAGGAAAGACACAGACACCGTTATGAAGTAAATAATCAGTACCGGGATGAGTTAAGCCAGGCAGGAATGCGTATCGCGGGAACTTCCCCGGATGGGCGTATCGTGGAAATGATCGAGCTTCGGGAGCATCCCTTCTTTGTGGGAACCCAGGGGCACCCGGAATTTAAGTCAAGACCAAATCATGCACATCCGCTGTTTCGCGGCTTTATAGAGGCAGCGGTGAATAATACGGATACAGGAAAGGATGAGGAAAATGAGTAAGGAAAGAAGCAGGGGGCTTTACCGTCCGGAATTTGAGCATGACAACTGCGGAATCGGCGCGGTGGTAAATATCAAAGGAAAGAAAAGCCATGATACAGTGGCAAACGCATTGAAGATCGTAGAAAATCTGGAACACCGTGCAGGAAAGGACGCGGAAGGAAAAACAGGAGACGGAGTGGGAATCCTTCTTCAGGTTTCTCATCGTTTCTTTAAAAAGGCCTGTAAAAAAGAAGGCTTCGATATAGGAAACGAAAGAGAATACGGGATTGCCCAGATTTTCTTTCCCAGGCATGAGATCAAACGTGCCCAGGCTAAGAAAATGTTTGAGATCATTGTGGAAAAAGAAGGGCTTAAGCTTCTGGGATGGAGGACTGTACCTGTTATTCCGGAGGTTCTGGGACATAAGGCAAGGGAATGCATGCCGTATATCATGCAGGCATTTATCGGAAAACCCCAGGATGTAGAGCCGGGCCTTTCCTTTGACCGGATGCTTTACATTGCCAGACGGGAGTTTGAACAGAGTACGGATAACACTTATGTGGTGTCTATGAGCAGCCGTACCATTGTCTATAAAGGAATGTTCCTGGTTGGACAGCTTCGTACCTTTTTCGAGGACCTGCAGAGCCCGGATTATGAATCCGCCATTGCCATTGTCCATTCCCGTTTCAGTACCAATACGAACCCAAGCTGGGAGAGGGCTCATCCCAATCGTTTTATCGTACACAACGGGGAGATCAATACCATCCGGGGAAATGCGGATAAAATGCTGGCAAGGGAAGAGAACATGGAGTCTCCCTATTTGAAAAATGAACTTCACAAGGTACTTCCGGTGGTAAACCGAAATGGATCAGACTCTGCTATGCTGGATAATACTTTGGAATTTTTAGTTATGAGCGGGATGGATCTTCCCCTTGCGGTGATGATCACGATTCCTGAGCCTTGGGCAAACAATGATACTATTTCCCAGGAAACGAGAGATTTTTATCAATATTACGCTACCATGATGGAGCCATGGGACGGACCGGCTTCCATCCTCTTTTCTGACGGAGATGTGATGGGGGCGGTATTGGATCGAAACGGCCTTCGTCCATCCAGATATTATATTACCTCAGACGGATTTTTGATCCTTTCTTCTGAGGTGGGGGTTCTTCCTGTACCGGAAGAAAAAATCGTGTTAAAAGAAAGACTGCATCCGGGCAAAATGCTCCTTGTGGATACAGTAAACGGAAAACTGATCGATGACAATGAACTGAAGGAAAAATATGCAAAGCTGCAGCCATACGGAGAATGGCTGGACAGTCATCTGCTGCAGTTAAAGGATATCAAGATCCCCAATGAAAGGATTGAAGAATACACAACAGAGCAGCGGGCGCGCCTTCAGAAAGCCTTTGGCTATACTTATGAGCAGTACCGCACAGGAATCCGGAATATGGCTTTAAATGGAAGCGAGAGCATCGGCGCCATGGGAACAGATACGCCTCTTGCCGTATTATCCAAGGAGCACCGTCCGCTTTTCGATTACTTTAAACAGCTTTTCGCCCAGGTTACCAATCCGCCTATCGATGCGATCCGTGAGGAGATCGTCACCTCTACCAGCGTATATGTGGGGAAAGACGGTAACTTACTGGAACAGAAACCGGAAAACTGCCAGGTTTTAAAGATCAATAATCCTATTTTGACCAACACCGACATGCTGAAAATCAAAAGCCTGAAAAGTGAAGGCTTCCGTACTGCAGTGGTATCCACCTTGTTTTATAAGAGTACGAAGCTGGAGCGGGCGATCGACCGTCTGTTTGTAGAGGTAGATAAAGTGTTCCGGGAGGGAGCCAATATTCTCGTACTCTCCGACAGAGGAGTCGATGAAAATCATATGCCGATCCCTTCCCTTCTTGCCGTGGCGGCTGTACATCAGCATCTGGTCAAGACAAAGAAAAGTACATCCCTGGCAATTATCCTGGAATCCGGAGAACCCAGAGAAGTGCATCATTTCGCCGCTTTGCTGGGATACGGCGCAAGCGCCATCAATCCCTATCTGGCCCAGGAGACGATCCGGGAGCTGATCGAAAATCACATGCTGGATAAAGACTATTATGCGGCAGTGGATGATTATAACCATGCCGTTATCAGCGGGATCGTAAAGATTGCTTCCAAGATGGGAATTTCTACGATCCAGTCTTATCAGGGATCACAGATTTTCGAGGCTGTGGGTATTTCCCAGGATGTGATCGATAAATATTTTACAGGAACCGTAAGCCGTGTGGGCGGAATCACCATAGAAGATATTGAAGACACTGTGGACCGTCTTCATTCAGAGGCTTTTGACCCCCTGGGACTGGCGACAGATCTTACTCTGGACAGCGTAGGCGCTCATAAGATGAGAAGCCAGGGAGAGGAGCACCGCTATAATCCGGGGACCATCCATCTTCTGCAGGAATCCACAAGGACCGGCAGCTACGAAATGTTTAAGGAATATACGAAAATGGTGGATCAGGAGAACCATGGAAACTTAAGAGGCCTGTTAGAGTTTGTTTATCCGGAAAATCCTATTCCTCTGGAGGAAGTGGAGAGCGTGGATGAGATCGTGAAGCGTTTTAAGACAGGAGCTATGTCTTATGGTTCTATCTCTCAGGAGGCTCACGAGACACTGGCCATTGCCATGAACCGTCTTCACGGAAAATCCAATACAGGAGAGGGCGGAGAGAGTCCGGAGCGTATCGACTCCGCAGGTACCAGTGAGGACCGCTGCTCAGCCATCAAGCAGGTGGCAAGCGGACGCTTCGGTGTGACCAGCCGTTATCTTGTCTCAGCAAGAGAGATCCAGATTAAAATGGCACAGGGGGCAAAACCAGGAGAAGGCGGACATCTGCCTGCGAAAAAAGTGTATCCCTGGATTGCCAAGACCCGTCATTCCACGCCGGGAGTCAGTCTGATCTCACCGCCTCCTCATCACGATATCTATTCTATTGAGGATTTGGCAGAGCTGATCTATGACCTGAAAAACGCAAACAAGTACGCGGATATCTCAGTAAAACTGGTGTCAGAAGCCGGGGTGGGAACGGTTGCAGCAGGCGTGGCGAAAGCCGGCGCCCAGACGATCCTGATCTCAGGCTATGACGGAGGTACAGGAGCGGCTCCGAGAAGCTCCATTCACAATGCGGGTCTTCCCTGGGAACTTGGTCTGGCGGAGACGCATCAGACTTTGATCCAGAACGGTCTGAGAAACCGGGTGCGCATTGAGACGGACGGCAAGCTGATGAGCGGAAGGGATGTGGCTGTGGCAGCTCTTTTAGGAGCGGAAGAATTCGGCTTTGCCACAGCGCCTCTTGTGACTATGGGCTGTGTGATGATGAGGGTGTGCAACCTGGATACCTGTCCGGTAGGCGTAGCTACTCAGAATCCGGAGCTTCGGAAACGCTTCAGAGGAAAACCGGAGTATGTGGAGAATTTCATGCGGTTTATCGCCCAGGAGCTGCGGGAATATATGGCTCGTCTTGGTGTGCGCACTGTAGATGAGATGGTTGGACATACAGAGTTTTTAAGACCATCGGAAAGCATTGCGGAGCCTCACAGGGGAAAAGTGGATTTAAGCGCCATCCTTTATAATCCATATCAGGATGGTTCCATGAAAGTTACCTTTGACCCGAAGGCGGAATATAACTTTGAGCTGGAAAAGACACTGGACGAAAGGGTTCTGCTGAAGAAATGCAAAAATGCCATTACCAATAAAGAAAAAACAGAAATCTCAGTGGAAGTGACCAACACAGACCGCGCCTTTGGAACATTATTAGGAGCGGAGATCACCAGACAAAACAAAGAAGGTCTTCCGGAAGATACCATTGTGGTAAATTGTCACGGAGCTGGAGGCCAAAGCTTCGGCGCCTTTATTCCGAAAGGGCTGACTTTGAATCTTACCGGCGATACCAACGATTATTTCGGAAAAGGTCTTTCCGGCGGAAAATTGATCGTAAAAGTACCGGAAAAAGCTTCCTATAAAGCGGAAGAGAATATTATCGTAGGAAATGTGGCACTCTATGGAGCGACAAGCGGAGAAGCTTATATAAACGGAGTGGCAGGAGAACGTTTTGCTGTGCGTAATTCCGGAGCAAAGGCTGTAGTGGAAGGCGTAGGCGAGCATGGCTGCGAATATATGACCGGCGGACGGGTGGTAGTCCTTGGAAGCACAGGGAAAAACTTCGCCGCAGGTATGAGCGGCGGAATCGCCTATGTGCTTGATATGGAAAACAACCTTTATAAAAACCTGAATAAGGCTATGTTATCTATAGAAAAAGTAGAAAGTAAATATGACATAAAAGAGCTGAAGGATATGATCGAAGCACATGTAAAAGCGACAGGCTCTAAACTGGGAGAAAAGATCCTGAAGGATTTTGAACATTATCTGCCTGGATTTAAAAAGCTGATCCCGCATGAGTATAAGAAGATGCTTACACTCAGCGCGAAATTAGAAGAAAAGGGCCTGACAAGTGAGGAAGCACAGATGGAAGCTTTTTATGAGAGCATTGGAATGAAGCATTAAGGAGGAGGAAATCATGGGAAAACCGACAGGATTTTTAGAATATCAAAGAGAAACGGCAAAGGTATTGCCGCCGAAAGTCCGGATTGCAGATTTCAATGAATTCCGGGTGCCTTTAAGCAGAGAAAAACAGAAGATCCAGGGGGCGCGCTGCATGGCCTGCGGCGTTCCCTTCTGCCAGTCCGGCATGATGATAGGAGGAATGGCCTCCGGATGCCCGCTCCATAATCTGGTTCCGGAGACAAATGATCTGGTATATACAGGAAACTGGAAACAGGCGTACCTGCGCCTTTCTAAAACCCACAGCTTTCCGGAATTTACTTCCCGCGTGTGTCCGGCCCTGTGTGAAGCGGCCTGCACCTGCAACCTGGACAGCGAGCCGGTAGCTACGAAAGAAAACGAGAGAGCCATTATAGAAACCGCTTTTGAGAATGGCTGGGTACAGCCTCAGATCCCTAAGGTGCGCACAGGAAAGAAGGTAGCTGTAGTGGGAAGCGGTCCTTCCGGCCTTGCTGCCGCGCAGCAGCTGAACCGGAGAGGACACAGTGTGACGGTATTTGAAAGAAGCGACCGGATAGGCGGCCTGCTCCGTTATGGCATTCCTAATATGAAGCTGGATAAATCCATCGTTGACCGTCGGGTAGGTTTAATGGAAAAAGAGGGGGTCACCTTTGTGACAAACACCAATGTAGGAGTGGATGTGACGGCAAAGGATCTTTTAAAGGATTTTGACCGGGTGATCTTAGCCTGCGGGGCTTCTAACCCAAGAGACATCAAGGTGCCGGGCAGGGACGCGAATGGAATTTACTTTGCGGTGGATTTCCTGGGAAGAGTGACCAAGGAGCTTTTGGATACGGATTTTGAAAAGGTTCCGTATGACCTGGCAAAAGGCAAAGATGTCCTGGTGATCGGCGGCGGAGACACAGGAAACGACTGTGTGGGAACCGTGATCCGTTTAGGCGCGAAGTCAGTGACCCAGCTGGAAATGATGCCCAAGCCGCCAGTAGAAAGAGCGGCCAACAATCCCTGGCCCCAGTGGCCTAAAGTCTTAAAAACAGATTACGGCCAGGAAGAAGCGATAGCTGTGTTCGGACATGATCCCAGGGTTTACCAGACCACGGTTACGGAATTTATAAAAGACAAAAAAGGAAATGTTTCCAAAGCAAAGATCGTGAAGCTGAAAAGTGAAAAAGATCCCAAGACCGGACGTATGAACATGGTTCCTGTAGAGGGAAGCGAAGAAGTGATCGAGGCTCAGCTTGTTTTGATCGCGGCCGGTTTTCTGGGAAGTGAAAAATATGTGACAGATGCCTTTCAGGTAGCGGTGAACGGACGCACCAATGTGGACACGGAGAACGGAAAATATGAGACAAACGTTCCCGGAGTCTTCACCGCAGGAGATATGCACAGAGGCCAGTCCCTGGTAGTGTGGGCAATCCGGGAGGGAAGAGAAGCGGCGAAAGCAGTGGATGAATCTCTCATGGGTTATTCCAATTTATAAATTAATCCATTTTTCTGGTTGACAAGGGATTTTTTGATTGCTATAATACCTCCATGAACAAAGGCGTTCTTCCAGTGGGATCATTCCCAGGGGAAGTGCGCCTTTTTCTTTTTCAAAGAGTTGGAAAATATATTTGATAGAAAAAGAGTGTCCTTAGGATGAAAAAGGAGAGAATAGTATGGGGAATTACACCAGAGAAGAAATATTAGAGATGGTCCGTGATGAGGACGTGGAATTTATTCGCCTGCAGTTTACCGATATGTTCGGCATTTTAAAAAATATTGCCGTGACGGCTCGGGAGCTTCCAAGGGCGCTGAACAATCAATGCATTGTGGACGGAAGTCTGATCGCCGGAGTGCGGGAGGGAAAGGAAACAGACATGTATCTTTATCCGGATCCGGATACCTTTACCATCCTGCCATGGAGGCCGCAGCAGGGAAAAGTGGCAAGGATGATATGCGACCTGTACCGTCCGGACGGAAAGCCTTATATCAGCAGTTCCAGATACATCTTAAAGAAGGTTACGGATGAGGCAAAGGAAAAGGGATATACCTGCTATGTGGACCCGGAATGTGAGTTTTTCCTTTTCCATTCCGATGACAATGGGATCCCTACCACAGTGACCCATGAACAGGCGGGATATCTGGATATGAGTCCCCTTGACCTTGGAGAAAACGCAAGAAGAGATATGGTGTTAAGCCTGGAGGATATGGGAATAGAAGTGGAATCTTCTCACCATGAGATCGCTCCGGCACAGCATGAGATTGATTTCCGCTATGGAGAGATCCGTGAGATGGCGGACCGGATCATGACCTTTAAGATGACCGTTCGTTCTGTGGCTAAGAGGCATGGACTTCACGCGACCTTTATGCCTAAGCCAAGATCAGAAGTGAATGGTTCCGGTATGCATATTAATTTTTCCCTTTATAAAAACGGAAGAAATATATTTGAAAAACCGGACGCACCCAAGGAATTAAGTGAAGAGGCCTATTATTTTGTGGGAGGCCTTCTTGCCCACAGCAGAGAGATGGCTCTTATCACAAATCCCCTGGTGAATTCGTATAAAAGACTGGTGCCTGGCTACGAAGCGCCCACAGAGCTTACCTGGTCCAAATGCAACCAGAATTCTCTTATAAAGCTTCAGGTACCAAGAGGAGAGGATACAAGGATCGAGCTTAGAAGCCCGGACGCGGCTTCCAATCCTTATCTGGTATTTGCTGTCTGCCTGGCAGCAGGGCTGGATGGGATAGAGAAAAAGCTGGCGCCTGTGAAATCTTCCAATTGTTCTGAGGAGGACGCGGAAAAACCGGAAAATCTTCCGGAAACCCTGAAAGAAGCAATTGAACTTTTTGAAGAAAGCCAGTGGATCAAAGACATCCTTGGAAAAGAATTTTGTGAGAAATATGTGCTGGCAAAAAAGAAAGAATGGCTGAGGTATTCCACCTTAGTAACAGACTGGGAGATCAAAGAATATCTCTATCGGGTTTAAGAAAAATAAAAGATCCGGGGATGAAAGAGCACGAGGAGAGGCCGCAAAAGAGGAGTGGTAAAAATGAGCAGTATCGTGATTGCATTGCCGAAAATTGAAGACGCGAAAAAGATTCGTACCATTCTTTCCAACCATGGATTTTCGGTTACGGCGGTCTGCGGGACTGCATCCAGAGCCTTAAGCGAGATTTCCCAGCTTGACTGTGGAATCCTGATCTGCGGGTATCATCTGCCGGATATGTATTATTACGATATGATGGAGTGCATGCCGAAATCTTTTGAGATGCTTCTCTTAGTGTCTCAGAGAATGGCGGTAAATGTCCCGTCCTCTATTCTTTCTGTTACCATGCCAATGAAAGTCAGTGACCTGGTAAACACGGTAAATATGATCTTTATCCAGCAGGAACGGCAGCGGAAAAAAGATAAGAAAAAACCCAAGCCCCGCTCCTGGAAAGAACAGAATTATATTTCCAACGCGAAAATGCTTCTTATGCAGAGAAATCATCTAAGCGAGGAAGAAGCTTACCGGTATATCCAAAAATGCAGCATGGACTCCGGCACTAACATGGTGGAATCTGCGCAGATGCTTTTAATGCTGATTTACGATGAAGTATAAAAATTTTTCGGACAGATAAATGAATATAGATTTTCGGTCACAACGGCGTGATCAAAAATATCCAATCCTGGCATATCTGGATGTATCGGGTATGCCGGGATTTTATATTTTATAGAAGAGTTCCTGGAACTTGCCTATAGAAAAAAGGTATATAAAAAAAGACGGAATTGGCCGTCTTAAGGAGGATGAGGAAATGAAATTTTTAGACGGAAGCTGGAAAAAAGATATTTGCCAATGGGAAGAGCTTCTGAAAGAGGAGACTCTGGGAAAAACAGTCACCATAGAGGGTGCCCTTCACAGTATCCGCAAGATGGGAGAAGTTGCTTTCCTTATTTTAAGAAAGAGGGAAGGCCTGTTTCAGACTGTATATGAGCAGGGCGCAGCGGACCTTCCTTTGGCTTCCTGTAAGGAAGGAATGTTCCTTCGGGTCACAGGAAGCTTAAAAAAGGAGACCAGAGCGCCTCATGAGAGGGAACTGCACCTGGCTCATATAGAAATCTTATCAAAGCCGGCAGAGCCTATGCCCCTTGCCATTGATAAGTGGAAGCTTGACACTTCCCTTGAGGCAAAGCTGAACATGCGTCCTATCGCGCTGCGAAACGTTCAGGAAAGGGCTAAATTTAAGATTCAGGAGGCTCTTGTGCGGGCTTTTCGCGATTATTTGTACCAGGAAGGCTTTACAGAGATACACACGCCCAAGATCGGCGCCAGAGGGGCGGAAGGCGGGGCAAACCTGTTTAAGCTGTCTTATTTCCATAAACCTGCGGTGCTTGCCCAAAGTCCTCAGTTTTACAAACAGATGATGGTAGGGGTATTTGACCGTGTGTTTGAGACCGGACCGGTATTCCGTGCGGAAAAGCATAACACGAAACGTCATTTAAACGAATATACAAGCCTTGATTTCGAGATGGGATACATTGACAGCTTTGAAGAGATCATGGCTATGGAAACCGGATTTCTTCAGTATGCCCGGGCACTGTTAAAGAAAGATTATGAAAAGGAGCTTTCCATTTTAAAAATCACCCTTCCTAAGGTGGAGGAAATCCCGGTGGTCCGTTTTGATGAGGCCAAAGAACTGGCGTCGGAAAAATATCAGAGGAAGATACGGAACCCCTATGACCTGGAACCAGAGGAAGAGGCTTTGATCGGAAAGTATTTTAAAGAAGAATATGACGCAGATTTTGTCTTTGTCACCCATTATCCTTCGAAAAAGAGACCTTTCTATGCCATGGACGATCCGGCGGATCCGCGGTTTACCTTAAGCTTTGACCTTTTATTCCATGGACTTGAGGTGACTACAGGAGGACAGCGTATCCATGACTACCAGATGCTTTTGGATAAGATAAAGGATAGAGGAATGGAGACAGAGGGAATGGAGCAGTACCTGGATACCTTTAAGCATGGCATGCCTCCTCATGGAGGACTGGGAATCGGACTGGAACGTTTGACCATGCAGCTTCTGGGAGAGGAAAACGTAAGGGAAGCCTGCCTGTTCCCAAGAGATATGAATCGTCTGGAACCATAAAAAATTTTGGGAGGTATGGATCATGGCAAAGCAGATTGACGAAGAGACAATGGAAAATGTATGTATCCTGGCAAAGCTTTCCCTTGAAGGGGAAGAACGGGAAAAGGCAAAGCAGGAAATGCAGAAAATGCTGGATTATGTAGAAAAGCTGCAGGAGCTGGACACCAGCAAGGCAGAGCCCCTGTCCCATATTTTCGGAGGCAAGAACGTATTCCGGGAAGATGTGGTCACTAATGGGAATGCGCGGGAAGCAATGCTTGCCAACGCGCCTAAGGAAAAAGACGGACAATATCAGGTTCCCAAGACCATTGGATAGGAGGCGTAAATATGGATTTAGGGACAATGACAGCCCTCGAGCTGGGGAAAAAAATAAAGCAGCGACAGATCGGCGTGACAGACGCAGTGAAACAGGTTTTTGACCAGATAGAAAAAAAAGAAGACAGCGTCCATGCATATTTGGATATATATAAAAAAGAAGCTTTAAAAAGAGCAAAAGAAGTGCAGAAAGGTATAGATGAGGGAATCTATCAGGGACCACTGGCAGGCGTACCCATTGCGGTAAAGGACAATATCTGCATCAAGGGAAAACGGACCACCTGTGCTTCCAGGATACTGGAGAATTTTATCCCTCAGTACAACGCCGCAGTGATCGACCATCTCAATGACGCGGGAATGATCATCATAGGAAAGACTAATATGGATGAGTTTGCCATGGGCAGTACTACAGAGACTTCCGCCTACGGCGTCACAAGAAATCCCTGGAATCTTTCCCATGTGCCGGGAGGTTCTTCCGGAGGCTCCTGCGCGGCGGTTGCGGCAGGAGAAACGTATCTTGCCCTTGGCTCCGACACCGGCGGCTCCATCCGGCAGCCAAGCGCCTTCTGCGGCGTAACGGGGATCAAGCCTACATACGGGACCGTATCCCGTTACGGACTGGTGGCATACGCTTCCTCTTTGGATCAGATCGGGCCGGTTGGAAAAAATGCGGCCGACTGTGCGGCCCTCCTTCAGGTGATAGCCGGACATGACGAAAAAGACAGCACCTCTCTGGAAAGAAAGGGAGAAGACTTTTCTTCTCTGGAGGCGGGAAGCCTTATGGGAATGAAATTCGGCATACCAAAGGAATATCTTTCAGAAGGGCTAAGCCCCCAGGTAAAGGACGCTTTCATGGAAATGCTGAAAACCCTTACTTCAAGAGGAGCTATTGTAGAATTTTTCTCTATGGACACGACAGAATACACGATCCCTGCATATTATATCATCGCATGTGCGGAGGCCAGCTCCAATCTGGAGCGGTTCGATGGAGTAAAGTATGGATTCAGGGCAAAGGATTACGAGGGCCTTCATGACATGTATAAAAAGACCAGGACAGAAGGCTTCGGGGAGGAAGTCAGGAGACGTATCCTTTTAGGTTCCTTTGTATTAAGCGCCGGATATTACGACGCCTATTATCTGAAGGCCTTAAGGACAAAGGCATTGATCAAACAGGAATTTGACAAAGCCTTTGAAAAATACGATGTCCTCCTGGCTCCGGCAGCTCCTTATACGGCGCCGAAGATAGGGGAAAGCCTGAAAGATCCTCTGGCTATGTATCTGGGAGATATTTATACGGTGGCTGTAAACTTATGCGGCCTGCCGGGCATAACCGTACCCTGCGGGATAAGCAGCGAGGGACTGCCGGTGGGGATCCAGATGATCGGAGACTGCTTCCAGGAACAAAAAATCCTGAGAGCGGCTATGGCCTACGAAAAAATACGGGGAGATTTTCCCATGCCGAAAGCAGGAGGTGAGATGTGATGAAACAGTATGAGACCGTGATCGGCCTGGAAGTGCATGTGGAGCTTTCCACAAAGACGAAAATTTTCTGCGGCTGTTCTACAGAATTCGGAGGAGCGCCGAATACCCATACCTGTCCGGTGTGTACGGGAATGCCGGGCTCTCTTCCTGTTTTGAATAAAAAGGTAGTGGAGTATGCCCTGAAAGCGGGGATCGCCGCTAACTGCAAGATCAATCAGTATTGTAAATTTGACAGAAAGAATTATTTTTATCCGGATAATCCTCAGAACTATCAGATCTCACAGCTCTACCTTCCCATCTGCTATGACGGATTTGTAGAGATCGAAACCTCTGCCGGAAAGAAAAAGATCCGTATCCATGAAATGCATATGGAGGAGGATGCGGGAAAACTGATCCATGACGAGTGGGAAGACTGTTCTTTGGTGGACTATAACCGAAGCGGCGTTCCCTTGATCGAGATCGTGTCCGAACCGGATATGAGAAGCTCGGAGGAAGTAATCGCTTACCTGGAAAAGCTGCGCTTTATGATGCAGTATCTTGGGATTTCCGACTGTAAGCTTCAGGAGGGATCCATGCGCGCGGATGTAAACCTTTCTGTGCGGGAAGCAGGGACAGAGGACTTTGGGACCAGGACGGAAATGAAAAACCTGAACTCCTTTAAAGCTATCGCCAGAGCCATTGAAGGGGAGCGGGAACGGCAGATAGAGCTTTTAGAGGAAGGAAGGCCTGTGATCCAGGAAACCAGACGGTGGGACGACAATAAAGAGTATTCTTACGCCATGCGTTCCAAAGAAGACGCCAAGGATTACCGCTATTTCCCGGATCCGGATCTTCCTCCTGTGCACATCAGCGATGAATGGATCCAGGAGCTTCGCCAGGCACAGCCGGAGCTTCGGGAAGAAAAACGGGAGCGCTATCAAAAGGAACTGGGGCTTTCTTCTTACGATGCAGGACTCTTGACAGAATCCCCCCATCTGGCCGCTCTTTTTGAAGAGGTGGTAAAGCTTTACGGAGATCCGAAAAAACCTGCGAACTGGTTTATGGTGGAGGTATTCCGCCTGATAAAAGAAAAGGGAATGGATCCGGAAAAGGTACAGTTTACCCCTTCTCATATGTCGGATCTGTTGCTTATGGTTGATAAAAAAGAGGTAAGTCCTCAGAATGCCAAGAAGGTTTTTGAGGAAATTTTTCAGAATGATGTAAATCCGGTCTTGTATATTGAGGAAAAAGGTCTTAAAATCATAGAGGACGAGGGCCTTTTAACCAAGACCTTGGAAAAGATCCTTGAGGAGAATCCAGGTCCGTTAGCTGAGCTCCTTTCCGGAAAGGAAAAAGTCTTTGGATTTTTTGTCGGACAGATGATGCGGGAATTGAAGGGCAAGGCAAGCCCGGACGCTGTAAGAAAGGCTCTGACCGATGAGATCGAAAAAAGAAAGCAGTGAACGGTTTTATGAAATACCGAAAAATAAAAATGGATGAGGAGAATACATTATGGTAACAGTAAACAAAAATTACTTAAAACTGCCGGGAAGCTATTTGTTTTCCAATATTGCAAAAAAGGTGGCCGCCTATCAGGAGGCGCATCCCCAGGATAAGATCATCCGTCTTGGAATTGGTGATGTGACCCAGCCCCTTGCGCCGGCGATCATTGAGTCCCTTCATAAGGCAGTGGACGAGATGGCTCACGGAGAAACTTTTCATGGATATGCGCCGGATCTTGGCTATGAATTTTTAAGAAATACCATAGCTGAGAATGATTATAAGAGCAGAGGCTGTGATATCGCCCCGGATGAAATTTTCGTTTCCGACGGAGCGAAGAGCGATTCCGGAAACATCCAGGAAATCTTTGGCCTGGATAATAAGGTGGCTGTGTGCGACCCGGTTTATCCTGTTTATGTGGACACGAACGTTATGGCAGGAAGAACAGGAGAATACAATCCATCCAGAGAAAATTTCGATGGAATGATCTATATGCCTTGCCGGGAGGAAAATGGATTTTTGCCGGAATTCCCAAAGGAAGATCCGGATCTTATCTATCTTTGCTTCCCTAACAATCCCACCGGTTCGGCTATTCGCAAAGAGCAGCTTCAGGAGTGGGTGGATTATGCCAATAAAATTGGCGCGGTGATCATTTACGATGCTGCCTACGAGGCGTATATCACAGAGGATGACGTGCCTCACAGCATCTATGAATGCAGCGGCGCTAAGACCTGTGCTATTGAGATCCGCAGCTTTTCTAAAAACGCAGGCTTTACAGGAGTTCGTCTTGGCTTTACTGTAGTGCCGAAAGATTTGGAGCGGGATGGTGTATCCCTGCACAGCCTTTGGGCTAGACGCCATGGAACGAAATTTAACGGCGCTCCTTACATTGTCCAGAGAGCAGGGGAAGCGGTTTATTCCCCAGAAGGAAAGGCACAGTTAAAAGAGCAGGTTGCTTATTACATGCGCAATGCAAAGACCATCTACGAAGGGTTAAAGAAGGCTGGATACAGCGTATCCGGAGGCGTAAACGCTCCGTATATCTGGCTTAAGACACCGGATAAAATGACTTCCTGGGAGTTTTTTGATTATCTCCTTGAGAAAGCAAAAGTAGTGGGAACTCCAGGCTCTGGCTTTGGCGCTCACGGAGAGGGCTTTTTCCGTCTGACTGCTTTCGGAACATATGAAAATACAGTGGAGGCTATTGAGAGGATTGCCAGACTGTAAAGCTGAAGGCAAGCAGGGATGTTTTACGGCAGAAAGAATAGGTTCGGTTGGACCTGTGCTTTCTGTCGTTTTTTGTTTTAACAAAAATGAATTCTTCGGAAAAGAATCTGAAAAAGCTTGGTATATATTCAGATATTTTGCTATAATAGTGACAAAACAAAAATGCGGAAAGAGAGGAACCTGCTTGGGCGTTTGCAGGAGCAGTTTCTTTATCGTCCATAGAGGAAGGAGAAGGTGATTTTATGGTATGGGTCATTGGAATACTCTTTG